>JAYYEI010000059.1:0-10433 GCA_036159995.1 Bacteroidota bacterium | reverse complement strand
GGCGAGGATCTTGGCCTCGCTCTCGGGCGTGATGTCGATGATGTGCGTGCCATTACCCTTGCCGGAAATCCGGGTCAGGGAGACCCCGTCACCGTAGGCGGAGGACTCGATGGTGCCTCCGGCTTCGGTCACCGGCGGGTGCGGGGACGCGCTGTAGGTCCGGATCGAACCGACGGCGGCCTTCCGGGACGCGAGGTACTGCTTGCTTTGGCCGGTCAGCAGGACCGGGTCGTACGGCTCGTACTGGTTGTAGCCGTACGCGATCGCCATGAAGTAGTACGTCTTGTAGTTGATCAGGCGGTTGTCGCCTTGGGCAAACGCGTCCAGGGTCACTTGGAAGCTGTGGCGGATGCCTTCATTTTCGCCATTGACCATCAGCTCTGGGACGGGCAGGCCCATGGTGGCGTCCTGCTCGAAGTTGATGATCATGTCGATGTCGTCTTGCACGTCCACCTGCGCGATGAGGCGGGCGGCCTCCACGTCGCCGAGCTCGTCCGGACCCACCTCGTCGTCGCGAAGCTGGTAGATCTGGTAGCCTTGGAAGACGTAGCTGCGGTCGGCGGTGTCGAGCAGCTCATTGAGGGAGTTGTACTCCGGAATGCCCGGATCGAACTTGCTGTAGCCCTCGCGGAAGTTGTTGGAGATCGGGTTGTCGTTGGTCAGGTAGAGGATGAGTTCCTTGTCCAACTCTTGAATGGTCACATCGGGAGCGTCCGGACCGGAGACGATCTCGAAGCAGTTGTCGAACAGGGCCTGGGCCTTGTCGTCGGCGATGCGCATCAGCTCCACGGAGGCGAAGGGATCACCGGCTGTGGCCCGTGCCCAAACCACACCTACGGTGATGTTGTTGTAGTCGCCCGGCTCCAACGTGAAGGGACCGGCGGCCTGGATGAATCGGCGGTCGGCGGACGGGTTGCCAGCGGTCTGCTCGGTCCACGGCTCAACCGGGATGCCGCCCGTGCCCCACTGGTTGGGGTCGGTGTCGCCCGGGAACATGTAGTCGCACTGGGTTTCGGAATCGGAGATGCCCTGTCCACCGTAGGTCATCTTCTGGCCGTTCTTCCAGATGCCGTTCATGTAGTTGTAGTAGTGCACCGGGGTGGTGGGCTCTCCGTTGATCGGGTCACCGGAGTTGTTGTAGTACACGAAGCGGCGCATGCCGAAGCGCTCGTTGTCCGCCACGCCGTCGCCGTATCCGATGCCGATGCCGCGGTACGGGATGCCGAGGCTGTCCTGGGCGTCCGCGAAGTCGAGGGTCAGCGGGTTGTCGAGGCTGTCGGCGTCCTGGTAGGGTCCCTCGAAGAAGTCCACGCCCACGGCCGGCGGGTTCTCGCCGTATCCGTTGGCGCCGCAGTTCTCGTCGTTGGCGTCTCCGTTGTAGCAGTAACCGAGTCCGCGCTGGACGTCGCAGCCGACGTAGTCGTCGTTGTAGCACCCGAGGTCGGCGTCGACCCAGGATCCGAAGTAGGTGTTCGTCAACGTTTGCGTGCCCTGGTTGATGAGCACGTAGTTGTAGAACGTCATGTTGTTGATTTCGTCGTTCGTGGAGAACGCGAAGGCCTGGGCCCGGATCTCCATGCCGATGGGCTCGCCCTGAGACTCGGAGTGCACGTTGCCCTTGTCGTTGAAGATCCAGTAGAAGTTCTGGTCACCGTAGAGCGGCACGGGGTCCTCGCGACGGCGGTTTTTGCAGTCGATTTCCTGGAGGAAGTCATACCAGGGGTAGTCGCCGAGGGACGGGTCGTAGAAGCCGTCGCCGTCGAAGTCGTAGAACGGGGCGAGGTAGAAGTCCTGACCGAGGGCGGTGTTGCCCATGGCGGGGTAATCGAAGAAGGAGGACGGGATGGCGTATCCATCGGGGAACTCCTCGTCCACGGTGCCGGCGGTCACGGCCTCGAAGTATTGGCGGTGGCGCTCGCTGTCGGCGCGGGTGGTCGTGAAGAACCGGTCGTACTCGTTGCAGGTGGTCTCATCGACTTCCGCGGAACCGTCGTTGGTCAGCGGTCCGGGCCAGTAGTCGTTGCCGGAGGCGCGGAACTTGATGGCCGCGAGTTTGAGCTGCTGGTCCGGGGAGATGCCGCCCATCCAGAGGGAGCCGGCGTAGATGGAGTGCGTGTTGCCGTCCTTGGGAATCTCATAGGCGGCGTTGCCCTGGGCGCGGTTCTGCCAGAGGGAGCCTCCGGTTTCGACCAGCGCGCGGACGTTGTTCCACTCGAGGTTCTTGAGTGCGGCGGCCGGGGCGCACGCGGCGGCCACGGAACGCGGCTGGGCGGCGATGGTGCCACCGGTGGTGCCGGTCGCGTTCGGTCCGGCGACGCCGGGTCCGTTCGGTCCGACGTACTTGTAGGCCATGGCGTCCCCAGCGGTGAGGAGGGCGGCGCCGAGGGCGAGGGAGAGGATGCGATTTCGGGTCATCTGATGAATCAACTCGAGGTTCTCGTTTCGGGTTGCCCTTTAGAAGTCAAGCTTGACGCCCAAACGGATGGTGCGGGGAACCCCCAGGTTGAAGGGGTTGTCCACGTACATGCTGTAGTAGTTGCGGTAGGCGTCCGGATCGTTCTTGGTCTCGATCTGCGGCTGGTACTGAGCGGCGGCCAGGTAGCCGTCGTCGTCCGGGGTGCCGGTGAAGCGGTAGACGCCGGTGATGTTCTGCGTGTTGAGCAGGTTGGTGATCCAGAAGTAGACGTTGAGGAAGGCCTTCTTCTGGTCTTCGCCCTCACCGAAAGTGAGCTCGAAGCTCTTGTCGATGTTGGTGTTCAGGGTGAACTGCCAGGGGAGGCGGCTGCCGTTCAGGCTGCCCTCTGTGGAGGGGCTGATCTCTCCGGTGATTGGCGTCGGGAACACCTGCGAGGTGTACGGTGTGCCGGAACCGAGGTTGGCGATCAGGTTGAAGCCGGTGTTGGCGAAGATCTGGGACTTGCCGAGCATCGGGCCGTTGTAGGCCTCACCGGCACCGTAGCGGTAATCGACGTTGAAGACGATGCGGTGGCGCTGGTCGTAGTTCAGCGGGTTGATGCTCCGCAGGTTCGGCAGGCCGGCGTTGATGAGGGCCAGGGCCGTCTGGGTCGTGGAACCCGTTCCGTCGGCGAACTGCAACGTGTAGTTGGCGTTCATCCGGACGTTGCCCGTGCGGCGCAGGTCGTACGCGACCGTGAGGCCCTTGACCGTGCCGAAGTCGAGGTTGCCGAAGGCGCGGTACGGACGTGGGAAGGCGCCAGTGAAATTCCGCACCTGGATCATGTCCCGCAGCTCCTTGTAGAAGGCCTCGAGCTTCAGGCTGGAGGTCTTGCTCAGCACCTGCTGGAAACCGATGGAGTAGTCCACCGTCTTTTCCGGGCGGAGGTTCGGGTTCGAGATGAGGGCGTCCCGGTTCCGCATGAACAGGTAGTCAATCGGGCTAAAGCGGATGCTGGAGGTCGGGCGCTGCGTCAGAATGTCGTAGTGCGCGAAGAAGACGGCCTCGTCGGAGATGTTGAACGAGAACGAGATCCGCGGCATGAGGTTGACTTGCGGCTCGTAGTCGCTGAACGCGTTGGAGGTCAGCGGCGCGTCGGCGTCGGTCTGCAGCCAGGGGGCGGGGTACACCTCATTGACGGCGAGGATGTCCGGGTCCTGGATTTCGGTGCCGGCCGCGTTGAACCACGTGTCGCCATCGCGGTAGCCCACAACGGCGGTCGGGTTGTCATAGGAGTCGACGTAGACGGCGTACTCGTCGCCGATGTTCTCCGGCACGGCATAGGTCGGGTCGAGGTCCTCGAGCAGCTGGCCTGTGATGTCGCCGACACGGTAGGCCTCCCCGATGATGTAGGGGTCCTTCGGCACGGGCTGGTTCGCGTCGAAGCGGTCGACACGGAGGCCCACGTTGAAGATGATGTCGTCGAAGGTGAACTTGTCCATCACGTAGCCCGCGATATAGATGGGCTCGTAGGCGCCGACCGGACGGGTCCGGAAGCCGCCGTCGTTGGTCTCGTTGAAGAAGTCCTCGATGGAGGGGCGTCCGGTCAGGGCGTTGCCGTGGTGGTCGAAGCCGCTGTAGTTGACGTAGTTGGAGCCCTGGTTGAGCAGGTCGTCCGCACCGAACATGGAGATGTCGAGCACGTTGGGGTCGAGGGCGTCGACGTTGATGAAGTCGTTGCCATCCGGGTCCAGGCCGAGGGCCTCGCGCAGGTTGCGGTCGAACTCGAACTGGTTGTCACCGATGAGGCGATCGTAGGTGACGTAATAGTTGGTGCCGATGTTGGTGATCGTGGAGTCGCTCGTGTCAATCTCCTTGATGTGGCTGTTGGCCGACAGGCGAGCCAGCGTCCAGAGTCCCACCGGGGACACGCTGTAGAAGGCGTCGCGGCGTTGCTCGTATTCGAAACCAAGTTGGAGGGCGTGGTCGCCGAGGTCGGCGGAACCCGCAGCAGACACGCGGAATTGGCGCTGGTCGAACTTGCTGTAGCCGTTGCTCTGGCTGCCGTAGTAGCTCCAGAGACCATAAGTGCTGGGGGCGCCCTGTCCGTTGAGGAGGGCGTTGTTCTGCACCGTCAGCAGGTTGTCATACGGCCCATCGAAGAAGGGGCTGTACGGCTTGCGATCAAACAGGTTGAAGTACTGCTGCGTGATGGCGGCAAGCTCCGGGTTGAAGGCGGACGGGTTGAAGTACACGGCGGTGTCCTCCCAACCGACGTGGCGGAAGACGTCCGCACCCGGGTCGTATTGGTAGCTGTTCTGCTGGTAGACGTTGAAGCGGCCGAGGTGACCGTACTTCATGAGGTCGTCGCCGTGGGTGTCGTCCTCAGTGCGGCCGGTGTTCTGGGTGAAGTCGACCATCACCTGGTAGAAGACGTTGCGGAGGCCGCCCTCGTCCTCGCCTTCCTGGGCTTGGAAGCGCTGGGCGAACTTGGCGTAGGCCCGCCAGTTGAGGTTGGTCGACAGGGAGTTGTTCTCCCAGTTCATCAGGCTGTTGCTGTAGCTGAAGTTGTGCCCGCGGTTGAAGAGGCCGGTACCACCGAAGGTCAGACTGACCGTCTCGGAGGTGTTCACGTCAATCTTGGCCACGAGCTGTGCGCTGGTGTTGGCCGCGTTGAGGCGGGTCGGCGCCGCCTCAAAGGCGTCGGGCGTGAGGAAGTCGGCGTTGTAGAGGGCGCCATTGATGTCGCCGGTGGCCAGATCGATGTTCTGGCGCAGCGGGTTGGCGAGGAGCTCCTGGCGGACGCTTTCCTTCATGCGGTTCAGACCACCGAACGTCGGGCGGCCGTCGTAGTTGCTCGTGAAGTTGCCGGTCAGGAACAGGCCGAGCAGCGGGCGGCCGCGGCTGCCGTCGTCGTTCTTGGCGAAGGCGATCGGGCCGGAGATGGTGGCCTCTGCGAGGTTGTAGCCATACTTGTCGAAGCCGACGCTCTGGTCCTCGCCGATGGGCAGGCCGGAGCTGATGACCTCCGCACCGCCAAACCACTTGGAGCTCGAGTTCCGCAGAGAGATGCTGATCACACCACCGGTCACGTCACCAATGTTGGCCGGAATGCCACCCGTGATCACGCTGACCTCCTCGATGGCGCTCTTCGGCAGTGCGCTGGAGCCCCGAACCTTCACACCGTCGATGTAGTACCAGGTCGAGCTCGTCCGCGCACCGCGGATGGAGACACCGCCGCCGGTACCCGTCGTGCCCACACCGGCCACCGTGGTGGCCACTGCGAGGGCGTCCCGGCCGGGAAGCTTCTCGATGTCTTCCCGGGTCACCGTTCCACCGGACGCACCACCGTCGCGGTCGATCAGCGGCACGGTATACTCGACGACCTCGGCCTCGTCCATCATCACACCCGCCCCGAGCGTGGCATTGACGAACTGGATCTTGTTCGCGGTCACCTTGACGCCGGTCACCTTCTTCGGGGTGTATCCGACGAAGCTGAAGAGGACGTCATACGAGCCCGGGTTGATTGGCTTGATGTTGTACTCCCCGTCGAAATCGGTGTTGCCTCCTGTGACCTGGTTGCCGTTGAGGAACAGTACCACGTTCACGAACGGAAGCGGTTCTCCGGTTTCCACGTCGGTCACCTTGCCTTGCAGCGCGCCGGAACCAACCTGCGCGGAGGCGGTCATCGGAGCGAGCAGCATCAGTGCCAGGATGGCGGCGAGGGCAGCGAGGGGACGGAAGATGGCGCCGGCCGCAGGGTAGCGGCCGGAAAGGGGGGCGTTGGCGGCAGGAGCCGGCATGGTCTGTGGCGTCATGAGTCGGTGAATCACACAGGTTTCTCAGCCGGCAATATAGCGCACAGCCCTTCACTCATTTTGGGAAATGGAGCGGACGCGTTTGCCGGTTCGGTCGAGGTCAAAACGCCCGCTGTTCCTCGCGGGTTGCGCGGGATACAGGGACGGCTTAGGGCTGAGCCCAGTCGGCCACGTCGAGGCCGGTCAGCTCGCTGAAGCGGGCGTTGTGCGGTGCGTAATGGGCGCTGAGCTTCTCGCGGGTCTCCGGCGCCATCTTCGAGTTGTAGCTCCCCCGGAAGGACTCCTTGTGCTCGAGCGCGATCTCCTCGATGCCGGTAAACCGCTGCACCCTCGGCAACACCTGCTCGGGATGGTGTAGGAGCTCCTCGGTCTTGAGAAAGAGAAGTTGATCGGCATCGAAGGTGCGCAGGGCGTTCTCGACAATGCGGTCATACTCGCCCCGGTGACGGTAGCTGTGGACGGGATGGAACGGCTCAACCTGCTCCTCCATCTGAAGCGCGGCTTCGAAATCCAGATCCGTGTTGCCCCGCTTCAGTTCCATGCTCCACTGGCTATAGGCCCGGTCCACGGGATTGCGGAACAGCAGGATGATGCGCGCCTTGGGATCGAACTGCTTCACGAGCTCGAGGCAATCCGGCGTCCTCGGGGTGCTGAAGTAGCCGAGGATGGGGGTGGCCTCGAGGCACACGGTCGCCTTCTCCCGGTCGGCCTTGGCCCACCGCCGCCTGTGCTTCCACTGGTTGTACCAGGTTAGCCGTGGCACCTCATTGAAGAAATGGAGCTCCTTCCGGCCGTCGTGTGGCACCGCCACCTCGGGGTGCTCAGCGAGCATGTCGAAGAGTGCGGTTGTTCCGCACTTTTGATTCCCCGCGATGATCAGATTGGCCGCCATTCAGCCCCCGAAGGTAGGCCTCACCGCCCGCCGCTGTCGGCCTTATCGAAGAGCCACTCGACCTGACCAGCCAACCACTCGGAATACAGCTCGGCCCCGACCCCGCGGAGGTGGTGGTCATCGTAATAAAGCGTGTCGACCTTGGCCAGCGGCCAATCGTCACCCTCGATCCACGGTAAACCCTCCACGATTTCCGGCTTCTCGAATACTTCCTCGCACAGCTGCGGTGGATTGACCAGCAGCAGGTTCTGCGCCCGCAGGTGGCGGTGCGTCGCAAACCAATACAACCCGAAGACGATCGGCAGGAAGGCCAGAAACTCAGGGCTGTTGAAGAGCATGGTCAGTGATCGCCTTGGTATTGAATCCAATCATTCGCCCACCTGTAGAAAGGAAAGAAGAGGATGAGATGACAGATGGCACCCCAAAACACTTGTCCGGAGACTGTGACCATGTCGGACTGAAACGTTCCCCAAGGTTTCATGCACACCCACAATAGCCCCAGAGCGAGCAGCGGGTTGAATGGAGCCGCTCTGGACAATGTGATGAGGTAAAGTCCGGCACCCAACATACCGAAAAGGAACAGATGGATCAGCATTCCGTATCGCCCCCAATCGATATAAGCTTCGCAATAATGTCCCAGGCTGAAGGAGCTGCCTCCGTACGGGCTGAATTCGAAGTTTGTGTAGCGTTCAACTTTGGCCTGGTCATTCTTGACGCCTTTGTCGGGGGCTAGAATGCGTGGGAGAAATGAAAACGCGAGATTGTCCTGCAGGAGTTGGCCGCCTTGGTGAGGAATTTCGGCAGGGACCTTCGAAACCGCACTGGAGAAATACTCCAGGTAGCCTACCCTCCTGTAGGTTGCATTGATCTGTCTTTCATTGAAGATGTCGGTGGCAATGGCGTTGGAAGCCAGTTCTTGGAATTTGAGCAACGCATCCGTCTGTGTGACCACAATGCGTTGGGAGTATTCGCCTCCATTGAGGTACGCTCGGTACTCGCCCTTGATGCTCTGCCAAACGAACAGGAGGAGAAAAGCGGGGAGTACGATGGGTGACAATCTCAAGGCTTGTCGAACATTGAATGTCCTGATTCCGGTGAGAGAAGCGACCAACAGGATGGACAAGGGGCCTTTCCAATCACTGAAGAAGCTGAAGAAGCTGAGCGCGATGAGGCAGGTGAAAATCAGGATGACCAGAAGGGTGTGTTTTCGGTCAAGCATGAATTTGATGGCGATGACCATCAGGATGGCATCGCTGATTCCAAGGGCGTAGGTTTCAAGCTGCCGAAAACCGCTGGCGTAGGGGATGGCGAAGTCCATCGCCTCCCCAATGAGCTTGGCTGAGAAAAAGGCAAGAACGAGACGCCTTTGGTTCAGTTGATCCGCTGCTTCCGTCAGGTTGTCTAGGGTAAAAAAGGAGCTTCTCGAAGAGGAGGCCCAAAGGGTTTTGACTCCCATGGCCACTGCGAGCAGGGACACAGAGCTCATCCAGAAGGTGGATCGGCCAGTACCGAAGAAGAGCCCATTCAGGGTGAGGTCATTTTGATTGGCCTCAATCAATGTGGTGTGGATTTCGACGAAAGGAATCAGGATGCAGTACAGCATGATTCCGGGTTGGTTCTGCCACCAGAACCAACGCAGCAAGAGCAGCAGCAGTCCGCATGCCCAGAGCATCTCCCACGGGTTGGGGCTCGCAAAACCCAACACGGCACAGCACGCCAGTGCGGTCGTGGTCAATGCAGAATGAACGGGCTGAGGAAGGGTCATACTGGCTTCAATGAGTCCATTTCGGTCCGGACGGCCCTCACAAAGTGACGCAAATCAAATTCCTTCTGAATGGGTTCCCAATCCGTGGCGTCTGGTGGGCTTTGCAGCAGTTCACGGATGGCCGTGGTCCACAAGTGAGGTTGATTCCAAGACACGACCTTTCCGTGTTTCGAATTTCTCAGCATGTCGAGGCTGCACCCAACCCGGTCGCTGACGATGCACCGGATGTTGCATGCCATGGCCTCATTTACGCTCAGTCCCCATGTTTCACCGGGGCCTTTTGAAGGAAGGCAGAAAGCGTTGGCCATGCGATACACGATCGGCATGTTCTTTTGGTTTTGAAAGCCGATGAAATGGACACGGGCTTTTGATCCCCATGAATGTTTGAGTTCCTCTTCCAGGGGTCCACTCCCTGCGATGATGATGTGACTATCATCTGACAATGCTTCCCAAGCGTGAAGCAGGAGTTTGGGTTGTTTTTTTTCTTCGAGTTTTCCCGCAAAGAGGATGACATCGGCATGGGAGGGGATGCCCAATTCCCCTCGCCACTGCATCGCCGCTTCTTTTCGGACCTGGTCTTCATTCTGGAAATGCTGTTGTTCAATAGAATGAGGTGCTCGTTTCAATTGATCGGGTTTCAGACCGCACCATATGTAGTAGTCCTCATTGGCGGTCCCTACGCTGAAGGCGACATCAACATGGCGGTAGAGCCATGAGAGGAATGCCCGTCTGGCCAGCCTTTTCAGAGGAGGAGCCGGGTCGAGAAGATGACTGTCTCCACGGAACCAGACCGGGATGCGCCCGTGGAAGTGGCGCAGGGCCTTCAAATGGCCGGGGAAATTCCACCCATAAACGAGGAGGGCATCCGGCGCGAATGCGCGGATGGAGCCGATCAGCGCGTTTCGTCCGGAGACAGTGGAGGCGTCATGTGAGACGTGGTCGTACCCCTCTGTCACCGGGATGTCCCAGACAATCTCCCGCCGGAAATCCGGATCAAATTTGACTTGGTCGGATGTCTTGCTGAAGAACACCAGGACCTTGAGGGTAGAGTCGTCATCCAGCATGCGAAAGAAGGGCGCATTGTACTGGATGGGATGCGTGCTGAGGATGGCCAGTCTTCTCATGTTCCAAGTGATTCAATGGCCTTGAGCAGCTTCTTCGTTCCCTCGGTCGCAGTGTGTTGTTCGAGGGGTGACAAATCCGGATTCCAACTGTCAGGTTCTGCCTGGGCGAGCGCAATCAGGACGTGTTCAACGCGGGTGTGCAGGTCTTGTGTATGAGAGGTCCAGTTGACAGAGTAGGAGTCCGCTTTGCACTCCTGAAGGAAAGAGAGTGCCGAACTGTCCTTGTGCAGGATGGACATCAGGGGCTTGCCAGCCAAGAGGCATTGGAAGGTCTTGGAGGCTGTATAGTGGGCCTCTGTGGAGCCCAGTACTAGAGAAGCATGTGCTCTTCTGAGTAAGCTTTGGACGGTGAGGAAGGGCAGGCGTGAAGGGTGCTCGTGGACTATGTCGTCGATGCCCTCATCCTCAGCGAGCATAGAGATGGAGGGGCCAGGTCGCA
>JAYYEI010000058.1:0-50655 GCA_036159995.1 Bacteroidota bacterium | reverse complement strand
GAAGCTCATGGACCGGGGGCAAGGGGAACGCTGGGCCGTCCTGTCTCGCGGCTACGGGCGCAAGTCCAAGGGATTCCACCGGGTCGACCGGACCGGTACCCCAGAGGTATTCGGAGACGAGCCGCTGGAATTGGCCCGCCGATTTCCGGGGGTTCCGGTCTTCGTCTGTGAGGACCGCTTGGAGGGCCTGAAGCGCATCGCCGAGACAGGCCTCGCCGACGCTGTCGTGCTGGACGACGGTCTCCAGCACCGTCACCTGAAACCTACGGTCTCCCTGATGCTCGTGGACACCACCCAGCCGGTAGACCGCGACCATTTCCTGCCCCGGGGCCGCTTGCGGGACCTGCCGACCCGGGTTCCCGAAGCGGATGCCGTCATCCTGACCCGCTGTCCTTCCCCCTACACCAAGGGCGACCTCCGGCTCTGGCGTCACCGCCTGCGGCTCAAACCCGACCAACCCCTGCTCCACACCGGCACCCAGGTCGACGGGCTCCGGGCGATGACCACGAAACGGTATGCGGGCTGGCCGGCCTCGTGCATCGCCGTGTCCGGATTGGCCAATCCCGCGCAGTTCGAACATCAGCTCTCCCGGCAATGCCGGGTGCTGTCCCATTTCGCCTATCCCGATCACCACACCTTCACCGAAGACGACCTGCGCGACTGGGCGGCCGCCCTCAAGAAGGAAACCGCAGGCCGGCGCCCGGAGGCCATCATCACCACCGAGAAGGATGCCGAACGCATCCGGCCGCTGGAGGCCGCTGCGGAC
This sequence comes from Bacteroidota bacterium, assembly GCA_036159995.1. Lineage (GTDB taxonomy): Bacteria > Bacteroidota > Bacteroidia > Flavobacteriales_D > Sanyastnellaceae > UBA8752. Next base: position 49,889 of record JAYYEI010000058.1, on the reverse strand, counting down.
CTGCCCATTCTCGTGGTCAACCTGAAAATCAAGTGGTGGGACGAGGAACCCCTCGTCGCATTGTTGAGTTCCCTGCGGCGCAAGGTTGGCGTGTCGGGGGATGGCTCGGATATTTGAGGCATGCGCCACGCCCTGCTCCCCATCGCCTCGATGGGCTTGACCCTCCTTCTCCTGACCGGTTGCGCCGGTGGCCCGGACTCCCCCATCAGCGGGGCGCTCGACGGAGCCGAGAACGGCACCGTCACCATCGGAAAGCTCCAACGGGGCGGATATGTCCCCTTTGACACCGCCCAAGTGGACGCCAACGGGGCTTTTGCGTTCGGGTCGGAGGCCCTCGCCGGCCTGCCGCTCGACGTCTACCAAATAACGGCCGGCGAACGCCAATTCTATGTGATTGCCGACTCGCTGTCATCCATGCGCATTGCCGGCACCATCGAGTCGGGCAAGGGCCTGGTCACCGACATCACCGTCGAGGGCGACACCTGGTCCGCGGCGTTTGCTGAATTCGTCCGCGAGACGGGGGCGGTAAACGACAGCATGCTCGTCTGGAAGGCCCGGGCCACAGACCCCTCCCTGCCCATCGATGCCCGCAACGCGGCCCGCACGGAATTCGACGCCGGCAAGGACCTGAAGATGGACATCGCCCGCCGGACCGTGCGCGACCACAAGGCCGACCCTGTGGGCCTGCTCGCCATCGAATACCTCGACCTCTCGGCCGACCGCGCCCTCGCCAAGCAGGTGTTGGACAGCACGCAAGGCCTCATGGGCCACACCATCGCCCACCGCAACCTGTCCAACCGCCTCGCCAACGTGGCCAAGCCACGCACACAGCAGCGACGCCGCAACGATTTGATCCAGCCCGGCATGGCGATGCCCGACATCGCCCTCAACGACCCTGATGGGAAGGAACGTGCCTTGTCCGACCTGCGCGGCAAAGTGGTTCTTGTGGACTTCTGGGCGAGCTGGTGCGGCCCCTGCCGCCGAGAGAACCCCAACGTCGTCCGGGCTTGGAACGAGTACCACGACCGGGGATTCGAAGTGTTCAGCGTCTCGCTGGACCGGGATGTGGCCAAATGGCAGCGGGCCATCAAACAGGATGGCCTCGTGTGGGACGACCACATTAGCGACCTGAAGGGTTGGAGTAGCGTCGTCACCGAGCTCTACGGCATCAGCAGCATTCCCCACGCCATCCTCATCGACCGGGACGGTACCGTGGTCGCCACACACCTCCGCGGTAACCAGCTCGAACGGGAACTGGACAAACTGCTCTGACCCGCCTCCCTTGGCCCTCCACTTCGCTTCCGACCTCCACCTGGGTGCACCTGACGCCTCCGCCTCGCGGGAGCGGGAGCGGGACTTCCTGCGCTGGATCGACCAGGTCGGCCGTCACGGGGACGGCCTCCACCTCGTGGGCGACCTGATCGACTTCTGGTTTGAGTGGCGCCACGTGGTGCCCAAAGGCGCCGTGCGGCTACTCGGCCACATCGGAGAATTGGTCGACGGCGGACTCGAGGTCCATTGGCACCTCGGGAACCACGACATGTGGACGCGGGGCTACCTCGCCGATGAGTTGGGCGTCCACGTCCATGCAGACCCCATCGACGTCGAATTCGCCGGCTTCCGGTGCCTCGTGGGCCACGGGGATGGGTTGGGCCCCGGAGACCGCAAATACAAAGCCCTCAAGCGCCTGTTCCGCAATCCCGCCGCCCGGTGGGCCTTCGCCCGACTTCATCCCGATTTCGCGTTCCGGATCGGCTCGAGGCTGAGCCGGGACAGCCGGGCTGCCGGAGCCGAGGCCGAAGCCCGCTACACAGGCCCCGAGGGCGAATGGCTGTTCCACCATTGCCGCGACGTCCTTGACCGGGACGCCTATGACGCCTTCATCTTCGGTCACCGCCACCTGCCGCTCGACCTGGAGGTCACCTCCTCCAACGGCGCGCGCACGGCCCGCTACCTGAACTGCGGGGACTGGATCGATCACCGCACCTACGTCACCCTCGACGGGGACGGTCCGGCCCTCCGGCACTGGACCTGAAACGAAAACCGCCGCCCCTTCCCGAAGGAATAGGCGGCGGCTCCCTTCCGGGTGGACCGGAATCAGCGCACGATGATGCGGGCGCTCTCCACGTGGCCGTTCTCCTCGGCCGTCACCAGGTAGACACCCGGGGCGAGGTCGCCCACAGCGAGGCGCACCTGGCCTCCTGCGGTGGCCTGGCCGTTCACGGACCGGACCGGACGGCCATTGAGGTCGAAGAGGACCACATTCGGCTGGGACCAACCCTCGCCGAACTTCACGGTGACGTCCTCACCCTCAGCCGGGTTCGGGTACACGAGCAGGTTGCGCTGGTCCACAGCGGCCTCCAGCGTCAGCTCCTCGGCACCAAGGTACGTGTCGCTGCGGAAGATGCCGCGGCCGTGCGTGCCGGCGTAGATGGCGCCGTTGTTGGTCACCTCGGACCACTCCATCGGCATGTGCCACTGCTGCTCCATGGAGAAGACCGGGCTCGCCACGTCGTCGGCGTTGGCCACCATGCCGAGGTTCTCGACCGTCCAGTTCTCACCGCCGTCGATGGTCTGCCAGATGCCGTGCTCCGTGCCGACGAGGATGGTGTTGCCTGTAGGATCTCCTTGGTCGATGATGGCGTCGTAGACTGGCATCTTGCTCAGGTCGTTGTTGCTGGCGAACCAGATGTTGTCCCAATCGGGGGAGGCGTCAAGGGCGTTGAAGGTCTCCTGGACCTTGCCTCCACTGACCGTGCCGTACCCGCCGACCGTCACGATGACGTGGTTCGGGTCATTCGGGTCAACTGCGATGCCCGTCACCACGGCGCCTGTGGCCATGATCTGGGTGCGGGTCACGCCGTCGGGCACATCACAGGTGCCGTCATGCTGCCACACGCTGTTCAGGCCACTGAAGCGGTACACCTTGGAATCCCAACCGGACACGAAGATGTGGTTGCCGGCCTCGGGGTGATCGCCCACGGCAAACTCGATGGACTTCGTGCCGGAGCCTGCGGGGGCGTTTCCGAGGAAGAACCAACGCGGCTGGGCATTGAAGTTGAGTCCGTTCCGGGTCATCCAGACGCCGTTGCCGCTGTTGAATCCGATGACGGTCATGGACGTGTACGGGTCGGTCACCTCGAGGGTCTCGTGGACGTCGTATAGGGTGTCGGCCGCATAGGTCCAGGTCGTGTCGCACACGGTCACCATGGTGGTGTCGCCATCCTCGATGACCTCCACATCATTGCAATCGTACAGGACGGTGAGGTCCTGATCGTCGAGCCAAGGGTACTCTGTGTTCTCCACCGGTCCGGACTCGGAGACGATTTCCGGGCGAATGAGCACGTCCCAGTAACGGAGCGGTTGCTCGAGGGTGTACTCGAACGGGCGGTTGAGGTTGGCCGTCTCCATGGTGAAGGTGCTGTCCTCGATGGTCTCGTCCCAAGGGTTGACCAGCGGAACCGTCATTCCACTGTTCTCGTCGTTGAAGTTCTCATAGAGGTTCATGCAGGTGTAGAACCCGCCGAGCTCGCCTTCATCGTTGAGGAGGTCCACCAGGCAGTTGTCGTAGAAGGATCCGCCTTGGGTGAAGGGGGAACCGGCCACAAAGAAGCCGCGGTTGAGCCGGCCGTTCTGGGAAGTGGCGAAGAAGGGAATGCCCTCCTGCAGTCCGGTGGCCTGCGACAGGGCGCAGTCGAATCCGTCACCGCCGTTGACAGACGTGCCGTCGAGGTCGTTGAAAAAGGTGCCGTTGCCCGGGATGAGCATGGTGCCGTTGTCCTGCATGCCACCGGCGACCTCGCTGGTCGGACCGTGGGCGATGCCGTAGAACTGCGTGGTCTGCAGTCCGCGGTTGCACTCCTGGTAGGTGGTGCCGCCGTCCATGCTGCGGAAAATGCCGCCGTCGGTGGCCACATACATGGTGCCGGCCGGGGTGAACATCACCTCGTGCACGTCGGCGTGGATGTAGAAGGGGCTGGCGGGTCCGCCGCCCATGCTGGCGGCCTGCTCAGCCTGGTAGGACGGGCCGCAGCGCCAGAAGGACTGGCCGCCGACGAACGCAATCTCGGGATCACCCTTCTTCACGCCGAGGGCGAGGTCGTAGCGAGCTTGGTTGTTGGTCGGGCAGATGTCGTATCCCTCAACGCCAGAGGGCCAAATCTCATCCCAGGTCACACCGGCATCGGCGCTGTGGAACACGCCGCCGAACTGGCTCCCAGAAGTGGCGAGCAGGGCGAAGGCGCTGGAGGGGTCATCTGGGCTGATGGCCACGCGGCAACGGCCGAAGCCCTGCGGGATGGCCGGATCGTTCGGGCTGCCGGACACCGTCTCGGTGGTGGCGAAGTCATTGCTTCGGTAGACGCGACCATTGGTCGTGCTCACGAGCATGTAGCTGCCGTCGTAGGCGATTTCGATGTCCTGAACGCCGGTCGTGCCGGAAATGCCGCTCAAGGTGTTCTCGGTGAGCACGCCATTTTCAATGTAGCCCACGCCCTGGATGCCGCCGTACCACACACGGTTCGCCACGTTGGGGTCGGCCACCAGCGCGTCCGTCGCGCTGAAGTCACCGCCTTGGAACAAACCGGGATCGGTGCCTTCCACGCGGGACCACGTCGTGCCGTTGTCGGTGGAGCGGTAGATGCCGTCTCCGCGGAAACCGGAACCGCCCACACCGCTGACCCCATCGAACTGGGTGCCGGTGCCAACGTAGAGGTCTCCGTTTCCGGCCATGGCGATGGAAGCGACCATGGCACTGGGGAAGCTGCTGATGCGCTCCCAGTTGTCTCCCTTGTTCCAGGAGCGCCAGAGGCCACCGCTCACACCGCCGGTGATGAGCTGGAGCTCATTGACGGCGAGGATGCACCGGGTCCGGCCCCCGAGGTTGTCGGGTCCCATGGGATTCCAGTAATGGGCCGCGCTGCGGCTCGTCTGCTGGGCTGCGGCGACCTGACGGGTGCGCTCGCCGAGTTGGCGAAGGCCCTCGTGGTTCATCTCACCGGTCTCGATGTCGGCCCGCAGGGCGAGCATGATTTCCTCCATTCCGGAGGCATCGGCGACAGGCGTCTCGTTCTGGACAGCGCGCGGAGCGTATTCGGCCTGGGCGGCGTGGTCCGTCTGGAGGAAGGCCAGGGTGCCGGCGAGTCCGGCAGCGGCCAAAAGGAAGACAGTCTTCTTCATTGTGGTTCGGTTCCCTTTCATAGGAAGGCGGAATTTAAGCAAGGAACACCGGCCGACGGGAACCGGTTCGACGACCCGGCACACCGGAGGGTCCAAGGGGCATGAATGGCCGGCGGCGACCCTTAGACCACGTGCTTTTCGGCGTGGTAGCTCGAGCGCACGAGCGGTCCGCTTTCCACGAACAGGAAGCCCATGGCCAGCCCCTCCTCCCGCAGCATGTCGAACGTATCGGGGTGCACGAACTCCGCCACGGGCAGATGCTTGGGTGTCGGCTGGAGGTATTGGCCCAGGGTCAGCACCTGACAATCCACGGAACGCAGGTCTTCCATCGTCTCGCGGACCTCCTGGACCGTCTCGCCCAGACCAAGCATGACGCCACTCTTGGTGCGGATGCCCGCCTTCCGGAGGCGCATGAGCACCTCAAGGCTTCGGTCGTATTTCGCCTGGATGCGCACCTGCTTGGTCAGGCGGCGCACCGTTTCCAGGTTGTGGCTGACGACTTCAGGGGCGACGTTGATCACCTTCTGCAGGTTCTCCCACCTGCCGGCAAAATCGGGAATGAGGGTTTCGAGGGTCGTGCCCGGGCTCTGCTGGCGGATGGCCCGGACGGTCTGCGCCCAGATCTCCGCTCCGCCATCGGACAGGTCGTCGCGGTCGACGGAGGTGATGACGGCGTGCTTGACGCCCATCAGCTTGACGCTGTTGGCCACGCGGCCGGGCTCGAAGGGATCCACCTCATCTGGGCGCCCGGTCGACACGTTGCAGAAGCCGCAAGAGCGGGTGCAGACGTTGCCAAGGATCATGAACGTCGCCGTCCCTTCTCCCCAGCACTCGCCCATGTTGGGGCAATTTCCGCTTTCGCAGATGGTGTGGAGCTTGTGCTCGCTGACGAGCCCGCGCACCTTCCGGTAGGCCTCGCCCGTGGGCAGCTTGACCTTGAGCCAGGGAGGCTTGGTGCGGCGGGGGCGGTCCGTACCGCCTTCCGGAGTCGGGTTGGCCTGGGTCATGTCTTGAATTGTTGGCGTCCGAAGCTCCAGTGCACGAACAGGGTGAGGAACAGGCGGTCGTTCTGGCCGGTCGACGGGGCCATGATCTCCACCGGAGTGAGGAAGGCGTCGAGGTTGGCCCCGACCGAGGCCGTGCGCAGGAATTCCCGCTGGCCTCCGTATTCGAAGTCGATGGCGACCCGGGCGAAGGCGCCCGGCTGGGGCCGCATCTCCAGGATGCCGTTCAGTGCGCCGGCCCGACCGTAGATGTCGTCAGTCCCGTGGATGCTCGGATCGTACCGTTCGATGAGCACGTAGCTGTACGGGATGTCCGGGTACCCGATTTCGAGGTAGACCGGCTTGGTGAGGGCCACGCAGGGGCCGAAGGCATATTTCCAGCCGATGGCCACGGCCCCGTTCCGAAGCTTGGGGGTGGCGATGGTGCGCTTGCCCCAACCAAGGCGGGCCATGTAGGCCGCATTGACCTTGCCGAACACGTAGCTCTTGGCCTGTTCGTAAACCGGGTTGAAGCTCCGCACCTCTTTGGGATGCTTCATGCTGGCCACCTCGAGGGACCAGGTGCTCACCTTGCCGACCCCGCGGTAGGTGCCCAGCTCCACATGGGCGCCCATTCCCCGGGTGTGGAGGGTCATGCCCATTTCCCATCGGTGGGTGAACACCGTCTCCGGTTTGTCCGCCTCCTGCCCCAACACGGCCGGCGCCGTGCCCAAGAGCAGGGCAATGGCCAACATCCAGGAGGAAAAAGGAAAGCGGGTCATCATGGAGGAAACGCGCATCAATCCCACGAAATTAGCGCACGATGAAATTCGAACTCACCTATCCTGAACCCCTGAGGACGCGCGCGGTTCACGAAGGCAACGGTCAGGTCCTCCTGACGGACGCCCCGAAGGACAACGGCGGACTCGGAGAGGCCTTCTCTCCCACGGATCTCGTGGCGGTCGGTCTGGCCAGCTGCATCATGACCATCCTGGGGCTTCGCGCGGCCAGCCGGGACCTCCGGGTCCTGGGCATGACGGCGGAGACGGAAAAAAAGATGAGCCCGAATCCCCGACGCGTCGGACGCATCGCGGTCGGGCTCACCGTGATGTTGGAAGGGGGAACGGAGGCGGACCGGAATTGGCTGCGCGAGGAAGCGCTGGCCTGTCCGGTGGCCCTGTCCCTGCACCCGGATCTCCGTCAGGACATCCGGATTGACTTCGCCTAGGCGATCAGTGCTCGAAACCGGCCTCGGTCGGGGCGGACGCTTCGTCCGCAGGGGCCTGTTCGAACTCGACGCCGTTGTAGGCATCACAGTACGGGTAGGACAGGGCGCAGCTGCTGAGGCCGACGCTGATCAGGAGGGCCGCAGCCCAAAGGTTGACATTCTTCATGACGGTAGGATGTGGATTCGTGCAGAACACACGTTGCCTTACGGGCATGAATCCAGAAAGGTTACACGCTTCCTCTCCAAATTGCACCCCGATGATGTCCGCTCCTTCCGATTCCGATTGCAACAGACGGTCTGCGCGGCGCAGGCCGCGCTTGGCCTCGGGTGCGTGGATGCTGGTCCTGCTCGGCCTCGGCGGCCTCATCGGATGCTCGACACCGGAACGGCTTGGCTCCAATGCGCAGAAGCCCTACCAATGGGAATCGCTGTCGCACCATCCTCAACTGGCCTGGCACCGGCACCGGGCCGATTCGGCCACCCTCTTTGTCCGGCTCCCCGCACACGAGTTGCTCCATCTCCGCGAGGGGCTCGATGCGCCCTTCCGGTATTCCATCGAAGTCGAACTCATGGTCGACCCCCTCGAATGGCCGGAGACCGGAACCGGGGAGGCACCCCCCACGCTGTTGCACCGCTTCCGGTGGGAGGGCATGCCCGACCCCGGGGCCGATGACCTCATCGCCCGGTTCAGCTTTCCCCTCGCCACGGGCCGGTACCGCATCGTGCACACCGTGCGGGACCTTCACCGGGGAGCAGACGTGACCGGTTCCACCCTGATGGACGGCTGGTCTCCCGATGCCCCGGCCCGCATTTTGGCCTTCGACCCCACCACGGGGGCGCCAGCCTGGAACCATGTGCTCCCCGCGGGCCGCCGGATGGGGCTGCTCGTTCCCGCCGATCTCGCCGCGGGGTTCTGGGAACACGGGCACCTGGCTCCGGTGGACTCCTTTCCGTCGGCTCCCTTCCTGGACCGCAGTGTCGCCGAGCTGCTGTTTCCGGAGGAGACGGACCGGCACCTCCCCCTGACCCCCACCGACGCAGACAACCTCCGGATGCCGGAAGGAAGCTGGGAGGACTGGAAGGTCCTGACCTGGTCTGGTGAACCGGGCATCCACCGGTGGGCTCCCTCCGGAGGCCCCCGACCTGTTCTGGTGTCCGGAAGGCGCCCGCATTTTCCGGTCATGCGCGACCTCGACGAGATGATCCGCGCCACGCGCTATATCGCCAAGCGCGACGAATACCAGACGATGCGGAAGGCGCGGGACCCGAAGCGTGCCCTGGACGAATTCTGGCTCCAGTTCGGAGAAGATCCCGAAGAGGCCCGCCAGCTGATCGCCGCCTATTACGGCCGGGTCCGGGAAGCCAACGTCCATTTCAGCGGACTCAAGGAAGGGTGGTGCACCGACCGCGGGATGGTCCACATCATCTTCGGCCATGCGGACCGCGTCCGCCGGGACCGGATCGGCGAGACGTGGATCTATGGAGACGAGGGGGACGTCAACGCCCTCGTTTTCCGGTTTTCCCGGCGGGAACGCGGGGACGACTTCAACGCATTCGAATTGGAACGGTATCCCGGATTCCGCAGCCCATGGGAAGCCATGGTCGGCAGTTGGCGCCGGGGAAAAGTGAGGAAACGATGAGGCCCAGACCGAAAAAACAAGACGACCGGATCATCGGGTGGCACCCCGTGCTCGAGGCCCTCGAGGAGGGATTGGAGCTCGCCCGCGTGCTCATCCAGCGGGACAATCGGGACGACCGGACCCGACAACTCCTGTCCATGCTCCGGGCGCGTCGGATCCCCGTGCAACGCGTGCCCCGCGAGCGGCTTGACCGCATCACCAAGAAGAACCACCAGGGCATCATCGCCTTCTCCTCGCCCATCGCGTTCACGCCGATCGAGGAATTGGTCCAGCAGGGCTTCGAATCGGGGCAGCGGGTCTTTCTCGTGGTCCTCGACGGGGTAACGGATGTGGGGAACCTCGGAGCGATCGCCCGCTCAGCCGAATGCTTTGGCGCCACCGGCCTGGTGTTGCAGGACCACCATGCCGCTCCGGTCAACGAGGACGCGGTCAAAACCAGCTCCGGCGCCCTGCTCCGGCTGCCCGTTGCCCGGGTTCCGGACACCGCCAAAGCCCTGCGGTACTTGGGACAGTGCGGCCTGGAACGCATCGGACTGAGCGAAAAGGCAGAGCGGAACCTGCGAGATTGCTCGGCGCCGGACGCGGCCTGCCTTGTGCTGGGCGATGAGGAACGTGGAATCTCCACAGAAAGCTGGGCCCAATGTGACCTGCACGCCCGCATCGAAATGCAGGGGCGCACCGGATCCCTCAACGTGAGCGTGGCCGGCGGCATCGCCCTCCATCACCTGATGACTTCACCCTCGGCCTAAGGAGACGAACAGCAGGTATTGTCCGGCTGAACCGAGGGTTTCTTCGACGAATTGAAAAAACATTTGTCGAATTATTTCTTTTTTTCGTATATTCGCTGAGCCTACCAGTCGTCTGTTTTCAGTGTTTGAACCGAAATCAAGCTGAAAACGTTATATGACTCACATTCGCTACGTTCGCGTTTCGGTCGGTCGCCTCCCTCAGGCGCTCATTGTCCGCACCTTAAAGTCACGTGTCATGCCTGCACGACTTCTCATGACCGGCGCGCTCCTCGTGTGGAGTGGCCTCGCCCTGTCCCAGCAGTTTCTGGTGGATGGCTGCGACAGCGCCTGCCTTCCCGCATTCAACCCGGTCCCCTCGGACCTGTCGATTGACTGCACCTCGGAATTCCCCGCCTTCGACTTGCCAGTGGCCACGGAGTGTGACGATGCCCCCATCGACAATACACCCCATGTGGAGCTCGACGAGCAAGTCGTGGTGAGTTACTCGCTTGGCACCGCATACGGTCCTGGAGACGACTGGGCCCTTTGGCTCGGCAACTTCGAAGCGATGGGCCTGGGCGCAAGTGACCACTTCATTCCCGGTGCAGACGGTGTCGAATTCAACCTGTATGCCAACGGAATGGGCCGGATCACGGGCCGTGTGGTGAACGACACGGATCCCGACCAACAGTTCGACGTGGACCTGTTCCTGCAGTATGGCCAGGATTACGACAGCTGGACGGCCCAAGGTCGCTTCCCCAAAGACGACCTCGGCCTCATGGCTTACGCGGATTGGACCTTCTTCGAAGTCGTCGACACTCTCAGTCGGCTGGAGGGAGCCGGTGCCTTCGATGGTGATGTCCTGTATCTCGATCACATGCCGGTCTCCCGTCTGTTCGGCTTCCAGCTCGGTGCCGATGGCGCCAACAACCGCAACACCAATTTCGGCATCAGCGGATGGTTCTGGTATCGCGGAATGATGGGCGGAAATCCCGTCACCGGAACGGGCGATGTCAATGCCGACCTGACCGATGAGACCACCCTGGAGCTGGCTTGCCCCGTGATGGCCTCCGTGGAACGTCATGCCTTGGCCTGGTCTTCCTGTGGTCATCACCTCGTTTCCTACACGGTCGAGCGCCTCGATGTAGAGCCCCCCGTCTTCGTGGAGCTGCCTCCCTTGACCGCATCCGACTGCACTTCCCTTCCGGACACGGCCGAGCTGGCCGACTTCGTGGTCGATGACGCGTGCGGCAGCGACGTGACCCTCGAGGTGCTGTCCGATGTCGTGGAGGGAGAGCCTTGCAACCAGGTGCTCACCCGGACGTGGCGTCTGACCGATGCGTGCGGCAACAGTGCCGATACGTTCCAGGTCGTCACCCTGGTGGACACCACCGGGCCTTCCTTCATCCTCGCGGACATCGACCTGACCTGCGAGGACTGGGACGACTTTACCCCCGAGACGCCCACCTTCGAAGACAATTGCTCCCCCGCAGAGTCCATCTCCTGGACCGTCGAGGAGGGGGCTCCTTCCGGGAACTTCCCCTCGGACTTCACCCTCCCCCTCACCTACACGGCCACGGACCTGTGCGGGAACAGCACCGTTCAGGTTGCGCTGGTCACCGTGACGGATTCGGTGGCCCCTGAGTTTTCCGGAACCCCCGAAGATGTGGTGCTCTCCTGCGATGCCTGGGAGGGCTATACCGTCATCATTCCCGATGCCACAGACAACTGCGACGTGAATCTCGCTCCCGCAGTGGTGGACACCACCATTGTGGAAGGGGCCTGCCCGGGCTCGTTCACCGCGGTCTTGACCTTCACCGTAACGGATGCCGCAGGCAATGCCACGTCAACGAGCCAGACCATTCAAGTAGAAGACAATCTCGCTCCGCAATTCACGGAGATTCCCGGGAATGTGTCCATCGAGTGTGGATCTCCTCTCCCCCAGGACCTCCCCCTCGCCGAAGACAACTGCAGCGACCCCGTTCTCGTGACTTTGGTGTCGGTGGACAGCCTTCCGGGCGAGTGCCCGCAGGATTGGACGGTGATCCGCACGTTTGCGGCTTCAGACGCGTGTGGCAATGAGGCCACGGCCCAACAGACCGTGACCATTTCAGACACGCAAGCCCCCACGATGGACAATCTCCCGGCTGACATCGTCCTGGCCTGCGGTGAGGATCTGCCCGACCATGCGGTCACCGCCTTCGACGCGTGTGGCCAGGTGACCCTGACGGAGGCAGTGGACACGCTGCTCATCGATTGTCCGGGTTCGTTCACCCTCATCCGGACGTTCACGGCGACCGATGATTGCGGCAATTCGACTGAGGCCCAGCAGAACATTCAAGTCATCGACACCATCCCCCCTGTGGTGGACGTGCTGCCCGAGGCGACCATCCTCTGCGACGAAGACCTTCCAACGGACCTTCCGACGTCTGAGGACGCCTGCAGCAGCCCCGTGATGGTCGAGCTCTTTTCCGTGGACAGCGTCCAGGGCGATTGCCCCCAAGCCTGGGAAGTCACCCTGACCTTCCTCGCGACGGACGCCTGTGGCAACACAGCCCAATCGAGCCAATTGGTCCATGTGGTGGACACCGTGGCTCCGGTCCTCGTGCTTGGACTCGATTCGGCGACCCTGGAATGCGGTGCACCCCTCCCGGTCAATCTGCCGACCTATGCCGATGCCTGCGACCCGACATCCAATGTCATCGAGCTGGATCCGGACACCCTGCCCGGTGCCTGTCCCGGTGAGTACACCGTCACCCGTCACTTCGAAGCGACGGACGCCTGTGGCAATGTCAGCAATACGAGCCAGACGGTGACCTTCATCGACACCGGCGCACCGGAATTCGATTTCGTTCCAGGACCGGTGACCATCCAGTGTGATGCGTCCCTGCCCACGGATCTGCCGACGGCCCTCGACGATTGCAGCGGACCGGTCTCCATCGTGCTCTTTTCCGTGGACAGTGTTCAGGGAGCCTGCCCGCAAGCATGGGAGGTGACCCGCACGTTCCTCGCCACCGATGCCTGCGGCAACGAGCAACAGGCCACCCAGCTGGTGACCATTGAGGATACGACCGCACCGGAGATCGACGCCTCCACCGTTCCGGAGGACGCCTTCTTCTCCTGCTCCGTTGAGCACCCGACGTGCGCCGACTTCGACGTGCTCGCCTTCGACAACTGTGGGGAGACGGCGGTGGATTGCGCGGTGGACACGATCCCGACCGCTTGCCCGGCCACCTTCACGCTCGCGATGACCTTCACGGCCACGGACGAGTGCGCCAATGACACCTTGGTGACGGTCTACTTCGACGTGGCCGACACCACGGCCCCCGTTCTCGACCTGGAGCTGGTTCCGGCCAACGACACCATCCAGTGCGGCATGGATCCGGACTTGCTCGAAAGCACGGACTTCTCGGTGGAGGATGACTGCAGCGAGTGGACGTTCAGCGCCATCCGCGAGACCACGGGAGAAGATGAAAACCCGTGCAATTACTTCCATACGGACACGTACACCTTCACCGACTGCGACGGCAACGAAACGGTCTTCGTCCACATCCTGACGGTGATTGACACCGAAGGCCCCTCCATGTCGACCGCGTTCGATTCACAGGGGCCTTACTTCTGCGCCTTCGAGGTTCCCGAATACGAGATGCCGATCACCGCGTCCATGGTGACCGACGAATTCCCCTTCGATCAGGTGGACGACAACTGTGCCGCAGAAGACGAGATCATCATCACCTACAGTGACTCCATCCTCACCCAGAACGGAGAGAACAACTACACGGTCCAGCGGACCTGGAGCCTCACCGACCACTGCGACAACAAGACGGAGGTGGTGCAGGTGATCATTGTGGAAGAGCCCGAGCTCATCCTGCCCAATGCCTTCAGCCCGGGCACGAACGGATACAACGACACCTTCGTCATCGAGAATCTGTCCGTCATCGATGATGGAGATACACCCTACCCGCCTTGCGATTGGGGGCCCTCGGACCAGCAGCACTTCATGGTGTTCAATCGCTGGGGCAATGAGGTCTTCTCCTTGCCCGCCGGCGAACCCTATCGCAATGATTGGAACGGCCAGAGCAACTCCGGTGAAACCCTCGTGGACGGCACCTACTTCGTGTTGCTTCGTCTGGGAGAACGCAAACTCGGCTCCTACGTCGACCTGAGAAACGACAAGTGATGCGCATCGATTCCAATTCCCTTCGGCGCCTCGCCTCCCTGCTCGCCCTCGGCGGCCTCCTGACCGGGGCCGGCATGGGGGAAGCCAAGGCCCAGCAGGACGTCATGATCAGCCAATACCTGTTCAATGGACTGCTGATCAACCCGGGCTATGCGGGCTCGCACCCCTACACTTCCAGCTCGCTCCTGCATCGGAGCCAGTGGAGCCAGTTCGACGGAGCTCCGACCACCAGCGTGGTCGCCGTGGACGGCGCCCTGCGCAACAACAGCATGGGGGTGGGTGTGCTGATGCTGCACGACCAGATTGGATTGACTACCCAGACCGACGTGTCGCTGAACTTCGCCTACCGCATGCGGCTTGGTGCGGGTCGGCTCGCCTTCGGCCTGAAGGGCGGCCTCTCCAACACCCGGGCGGACCTCTTCGCCGCGGAGACGACCGATCCCGGTGATCCGAACTACAGCGAGAACCAGCAGATCACCCAATCCGGCCGATTCGGCTTCGGGATGTACTACCACCTCCAGCGGTTCTACCTCGGGGTGTCGATTCCGACGCTGACCACCCTCGGCCCCAATGCCCAGACGGTGGATCCCCACATGCTCGCCACGGCCGGCATCGTGATGAAGGTCTCCGACGGGGTGATGCTCAAGCCGAGCTTCCTCGTCAAGGCCGTCAATGCGGCGCCCGCCCAGCTGGATCTCAACATCCACGCGCTCTTCCAGGAGAAGATCTGGGTCGGAGCCGGCTGGCGGACCGGCGATGGCATCGTGGGCATGATGGAGATCCAGGTCACGCCCGAGCTCCGCATCGGATACGCCCGGGACTTTACCCTCAGCGAGATCCGCGATTATTCCACCGGCTCCAATGAGCTCCTGATCGGCTTCGACTTCGGCCAGGGGATCACGGCCAAGCGTTCACCCCGTTACTTCTAAGCGTCACTCCATGCTGCGAATCCAATCGTTGCCTCTCTTCGCCTGGGTGTTGGTCCTGTCTGGTGTTTTCGCCGGCTGTGCCACCCTCCACCTCGAAGAAGGCCAAGCCGCCTACGACGAACTGCGGTACCAGGACGCCATCCACCACTTCGGCAAGGCGGTCCAGCGCGACCCCGAGGCCGAGGCCTACCGGAAGCTGGCCAAAGCCCACGCCCTCGTCAACGAGAACGAGGAGGCGGCGGCGGCCTATTCCGTTCTCGTTTCCCTTCCGGATGCCACGGATGATGACCGCATTGGCTACGCCTCCGTCCTGTTCAAGTCGGGAGAATACGCGCAGGCCGAGCGGCTGCTCAACGCCGTGAGCCAGCGGGACCCGGGCAACGATGTGGCCGCGGCGCTCCGCCGGAGTGCCGTCCTCGCCCAGGATGACCGCCGGGACACCACCGCTTTTGTCCTGAACCCGATCGAGACCCCCGGCATCCGTTCCGCCTTTGCCCCCCTCCGTTTCGCCAACACCCTCTACTTCACGGGCGCCGTCGAGCGCAATGGAGCCAAGGACCCCTACACCGACCTCAGCTACACCGACCTCTACCAGATGTCCGCCTCCGGCGGCACGCCACAACTGGTCCCCGGTGTGAACGGTCCGTACCACGACGGCATGGCCGCCGTGTCGCCGGACGGAAGCATCCTCATCTTCACGCGGAGCAACCACGAAGCCGACAAGGCAGGACGGCTCCTCACCGACGATTCCGATGTCAACAACACCACCCTGTTCTATGCCCGAAAAGGCATGGAGGAATGGGAGCGCGTGGTTGAGATCGGCCTGAGCGAAGGCGCCAACATGTTTGCCCACCCCGCCTGGAGCCCGGACGGAAGCCGATTGTACTTCTCGAGTGACATGCCCGGGGGACAAGGCGGCATGGACCTCTGGTATATCCGCCGGAACGGCACCACCTGGGAATACCCCCCCGTCAATATGGGACCGAAAGTGAACAGCCGGGGCGATGACGTCTTCCCGTCCATGAAGGGCAACGACACCCTCTTCTTCGCCTCCGATGCCCAGATCACCTTTGGCGGCCTCGACATCCTCTTCTCCGTCCGGGACTCCACCGGAGCCTGGGGCTCGCCGATGCACCTGGATTACCCGCTGAACAGCCAGAGCGACGACTTCGCCCTGACGTTCAACCCCGACGGGAAGTCCGGTCTGGTCTCCTCCGACCGTTTCGGCTACGACCGCCTCTTCAACTTCAACATCGTCGAGCGCCCGCTCCTCGTGGAGGGCATCGTGGTGGACAGCATCACCGGAGCCGCCATCCCCAACGCGACCATCAACCTGCTCGATGTGGTGGACGGCAGCGCCGTGGCCCTCAACTCCGACATGAACGGGCTGTTCCAGCTCAAGCTGCCCCACGGCAAGACCTACCGTGCGGAAGCCCTGATGGACACCTACTTCGCCCGGAACCTCGAGATCACCACGCCGGCGGATCCCCTCGTGCGGGAAATGCGCCTCGAAATCGCCCTCGTCCCGACCAGCGAATTGCAGGACGACGAGTACGCCAGCTCCATCCGGGAAGGCGACCGCTTCGAGCTGCCTGAGATCCGATGGGACTACGACAGCTACGTCCTGCGGGATGAGGCCAAGCCGGCCCTCGCCCTCGTGGCCGAGTTCCTCCAGAACCGGCCCGGCATCGAGGTCGAACTCCGTTCCCACTGTGACGCGCGGGGTTCGGACCGCTACAACCAAAAATTGAGTGAACGACGTGCCAATTCGGCCGCCCGTTACCTGATGGACCTCGGAGTGCCCTCTGACCAAGTGCATCCGGTCGGGGTCGGAGAAGGTGAACTCCGCAATGAATGCGGCAATGGAGTCCCTTGCTCCGAAGCCAAGCATCAGGAGAACCGACGCACCGAATTCCTCATCGTCCGCACGCCCGATACCGACAACTGACCCCCTTCGTCTTGCCCAACCCCATGAAAAAAGGGGACCCATCCGGGTCCCCTTTTTCATTGCGTAGCGCCCTCGCGGTCAGGCGAAGTGCGGTCCGGGGTAGTAGGCCGTGTCGCCGAGCTCCTCCTCGATGCGAAGCAACTGGTTGTACTTGGCGATCCGGTCGCTGCGGGAGGCGCTTCCGGTCTTGATCTGGCCCGTGCTGAGGGCCACGGCGAGATCGGCGATGGTGGTGTCCTCCGTTTCACCACTGCGGTGGCTCATCACGCTCGTGTAGCCGCACCGGGTGGCAAGTTGGACCGCCTCGATGGTTTCGGTCAGGGTGCCGATCTGGTTCACCTTGATGAGGATGGAATTGGCCACACCTTCCTCGATGCCGCGGCTCAGGCGCTCCACGTTGGTCACAAAGAGGTCGTCGCCGACGAGTTGGGTGTTCTCCCCGAGCGCATCCGTCATGAGTTTCCAGGTGGCCCAGTCGTCCTCGTCGCAACCGTCCTCGATGCTGATGATCGGGTACTTTCCGCGGAGCTCCTTCCAGTAGTCCACCCAGACCGCTCCGTCCATTTGCTTTCCAACACCGGACAGAATGTACAGGCCCTTCTCCTTGTCGTAGAATTCGCTGCTGGCCGCGTCGAGGGCGAGCTGGAAATCCTCGTCCGGCTTGTAGCCGGCCTTCTCGATGGCCATCAGGATGGTGTCGAGCGCTTCCTCGTTGGAGTTCAGGTTGGGGGCAAATCCCCCCTCGTCCCCAACGTTGGTGCTCAGCCCCTTGCTGGACAGGACCTTTTTCAGATGGTGGAACACCTCGGCGCCCATGCGCAGGCCTTCGGCAAACGTGTCCGCGCCGACCGGCATGATCATGAACTCCTGGATGTCAATGGCGTTGTCGGCGTGGGACCCCCCATTGATGATGTTCATCATGGGCACTGGCATGAGGTTGGCGTTGACACCACCGATGTAGCGGTACAGGGGCTGACCGAGGGAGCCTGCGGCCGCCTTGGCCACGGCGAGGCTCACGCCGAGCAGGGCGTTGGCGCCCAGATTGCCCTTGTTGTCACTGCCGTCGAGGTCGATCAGGTGATGGTCAATGCCGACCTGATCAAAGATGTCCATGCCCACGAGCTCCTCGGCAATCGTGGTGTTCACGTTCTCAACGGCACGCAGGACGCCCTTACCGAGGTAACGGTCCGCTTGGCCGTCCCGAAGTTCGACGGCCTCGTGGACGCCGGTGCTGGCCCCGGACGGGACAGCGGCCCGGCCGAGGACCCCCTCACCGGTGACGACTTCCACCTCGACGGTGGGATTGCCTCGGGAATCCAGGATCTCCCGGGCGTGAATGTGATCGATGTACTGCATGATCAAGCGGTTTGCAATGCGCTGTGGTGTTGGATTTGCTCGATGAACTGATCAAACAGGTATCGGCTGTCGTGCGGACCCGCACTGGCCTCCGGGTGGTATTGCACGGAGAAGACTGGCTGATCCTCAAGGCGAATGCCGGCGACCGTGTGATCGTTCAGGTGTTCGTGGGTGATGGACACGTTCGTCACGCCGTCCAGGGAGGCCCGGCTCACCACGAATCCGTGGTTCTGCGAGGTGATTTCGCATTTTCCGGTGGCCAGGTTCTTGACGGGATGGTTCACACCGCGGTGGCCCTGGAACATCTTCTCGGTGGTCAACCCCTGGCTCAGGGCGATGACCTGGTGACCCAGACAAATGCCGAAGACCGGCTGACCGAGGGCGATGATGTCCTTAACGAGGGCAATGGTGTCGGTCATGGCCGAAGGGTCGCCAGGCCCATTGGAAATCATCCAACCAGTCGGGTTCCATGCGGTCATCTCCTCGAGGGCGGTTCCCATGGGAAACTGGCGGACCAGGGCCCCCCGCTCCGTGAGGCAGCGGGTGATGTTCTGCTTGTTGCCCAAGTCGAGGAGGGCGATGCGCACCTCGGAATCGGGATTGCCGGCGTCTTCGGCCTCCGTCCGGGTCACTTGGCTCGACAGCTCCAGCCCCTCCATGGATGGGGTCGCCTTGAGGCGCTCGAGGAGGTCGGCCTCGGGAGTTCCATCACTGCTGATGAGGGCGTTCATGGCCCCGCAATCACGGATGTGCTGAATCAGACCCCGGGTGTCGATGTCGGCGATGCCGACGATGCCATCCCGCTCGAGGCGATCGGCCAGGGGTTCGATGTCCCCCACCCGACTCGCGACTTCACTGAAGTTGCGGACAACGAGCCCGGCAATCTGGGTCTGGCCGCTCTCGTTCTCCTCGGCATGCACCCCGTAATTCCCGATGTGGGCGGTGGCCATCACGAGCACCTGCCCCTTGTAGCTGGGGTCGGTGAAAATCTCCTGATAACCGTACATGCCGGTATTGAATGCCACCTCGCCGGTGGTGGTTCCGACAGCCCCGATGGCCGTGCCTTCAAATCGGGTGCCGTCCTCGAGCATGAGGACCGCGGCGCGGGCCTCGCGTGAATCATGCTGCGTCATGGCGCGGCGAAGATAGTTTGGTCCATCTGCCCTGCAGCCTTCCGGCGCCCCCTTCTTGTCACCGTCTTTGAACAGGGGGCACAAAGCCATCCACAACGGTGCCAACGAAAAAGGGAGGCCGATCGGCCTCCCTTTTCGAGTCATTGGATGGGGCGAGTCACTCAGCCGGCTTCTCTTCGTCTCCGGACTCCTCAGCGGGAGCGTCTTCGGCAGGAGCATCGTCAGCGGCCGGAGCCTCCTCAGCAGGTGCTTCCTCAGCAGCAGCCTCAGCGGCCGGAGCCTCCTCTGCGGGCGCTTCCTCAGCAGCAGCCTCAGCGGCCGGAGCCTCCTCGGTGACAGCCTCGGCAGCCTCTACGGCCACGTCCTCCACCACTTCAGCAGCAACTGCTTCGGCGGCCGGAGCCGCGGCAGCGGCACCTCCTCCCCGACGGGAGCGGCGGCTGCGCTTCTTCTTGGCCTTGGCTTCGTTGCCGTAGAGCTCGTTGAAGTCGACGAGCTCGATCATGCACATCTCGGCGTTGTCGCCCAGGCGGTTGCCCGTGCGGATGATCCGGGTGTACCCTCCCTCACGGGTGGCCACCTTCGGGCCGACCTCCGTGAACAGCTCGCTCACGGCGTGCTTGTCCCGCAGGTAGCGGAAGCACACCCGACGGCTGTGGGTGCTGTCCTCCTTGGAGCGGTTCACGAGCGGCTCGACGTATCCACGCAGCGCCTTGGCCTTGGCCACGGTCGTGGTGATGCGCTTGTGCTCGATCAAGCTGCAGGCCATGTTCGCCATCATCGCCTTGCGATGGGCGGTCTTACGGCCGAGGTGGTTGAATTTCTTTCCGTGTCTCATGATGACGGACGTTTATCTCCCGGATTACTCCGAGTCCAACTTGTACTTGCTGACGTTCATACCGAATTGCAGGCCCTTGCTTTCCACGAGGTCCTCGAGCTCGGTCAGGCTCTTCTTGCCGAAGTTGCGGAACTTCAACAGGTCATTCTTGTTGTAGGCCACCAGGTCACCGAGGCTGTCGATGTCGGCTGCCTTCAAGCAGTTCAGGGCGCGCACGCTCAGGTCCATGTCGACCAACTTCGTCTTGAGGAGGTGGCGCATGTGGAGGGAGCTCTCGTCGAGTTCCTCGGCCTCGTTCTTCTCCACGAAGTCGAGGGTGATGCGCTCCTCGCTGAAGAGCATGAAGTGCTCGATCAGGATGCGGGCGGCTTCCTGGAGGGCATCCTTAGGAGCAATGGAACCGTCACACTGAAGCTCGAGGTTGAGCTTCTCGTAGTCGGTCTTCTGCTCCACACGGTAGTTCTCGATGTCGTACTTCACATTCCGGACCGGGGTGAAGATGGAATCGATGAAAATCGTGTCGACGGGAGCCTCATCGTGCTTGTTCTCCTCGGCGGGCACGTAGCCACGGCCCTTCTGGATGCGCAGCTCGACGTTGAGCTGGACGCCCTTGTCGAGGTTGCAGATCACGTGCTCCGGGTTCATGACCTGGAAGGCGGAGGTGTACTTACCGATGTCGCCTGCGGTGAAGGTCTCCTGGCCGCCAATCACCACGTTGACCACTTCGTGGTCGACGTCCTCAATCTGGCGCTTGAAACGCACCTGCTTGAGGTTGAGGATCATTTCGGTCACGTCCTCCACGACACCCTTGACGGTGCTGAACTCGTGTTCAACTCCTTCGATGCGGATGTTGGTGATGGCATAGCCCTCCAGGCTGGAGAGCAGGATGCGCCGGAGCGCATTGCCGATGGTCACGCCGAAGCCGGGCTCCAGCGGACGGAATTCAAACCGTCCGTTGAAGTCATCGGAATCAAGCATGATGACCTTGTCGGGCTGTTGGAAATCGAGAATCGCCATATCGGGAATGGGGTTGTGGATTACTTGCTGTAGAGCTCGACGATGAGGGACTCCTTGATGTTCTCCGGAATCTGGTCACGGGAAGGCACCGCGATGACCGTGCCGGCCATGGCGTTGGCGTCCCAGTCGAGCCACTCGTGGCGCTGACCGCCGGCCGCAATGGCACCGGTCACGACCTCCAGGGACTTGGACTTCTCCCGGACCGCCACCACGTCGCCGGGGCGGACACGGTAGGACGGAATGTTCACGACCTTGCCGTTGACCGTGATGTGACGGTGGCTCACCAACTGGCGGGCACCGCGACGGGTCGGGCTGAGGTTGAGGCGGAACGCGACGTTGTCGAGGCGCAGCTCGCAGAACTGGAGGAGCACCTCACCCGTGATGCCGGGCTTGGCCTGGGCACGCTCGAACATGTTGCGGAACTGGCGCTCGAGGATGCCATAGGTGTACTTGGCCTTCTGCTTCTCGGCCAGCTGCACGGAGTACTCGGACTCCTTCTTGCGGCGGCGGTTCGGGCCATGCTGGCCGGGGCCGTAAGGACGGCGCTCCAGCGCTTTGTCGGGGCCGAAGATGGCCTCCTTGAATCGGCGGGTGATCTTGGACTTGGGTCCGCGGTAACGTGCCATGTGGTCTTGCTTGTTTCGTTGGGTTCCGGGATCAGACGCGACGGTGCTTCGGGGGACGGCAACCGTTGTGCGGCATCGGGGTGATGTCGACGATCTCGGTGACTTCGATGCCCATGTTGTGGAGGGTTCGGATGGCGCTTTCGCGGCCGCTTCCGGGGCCCTTCACGAACACCTTCACCTTCTTCAGGCCATGCTCCATGGCTTCCTTGCCGCAATCTTCGGCAGCACACTGGGCAGCGTAAGGCGTGTTCTTCTTGGAACCGCGGAAGCCCATCTTGCCGGAGCTGGACCAGGAAATGACCTGGCCCGTGGCGTTGGTGAGGGAGATGATGATGTTGTTGAAGGAGGCATGGATGTGGGCTTGGCCCATGGCATCCACTTTGACCTTCTTCTTGCTCTTTTTGGTGGTCTTGGCCATCGTTTGGGGAGTTGATCGATTCGGCGTCCCGGGTCAGGGACAGGGAATTACTTCTTCTTGTTGGCCACCGTCTTCCGCTTGCCCTTCCGGGTACGGGAGTTGTTCTTGGTGCGCTGACCGCGGAGCGGTAGGCCGAGACGGTGACGGATGCCACGCTGGCAACCAATGTCCATCAGGCGCTTGATGTTCATCTGAACCTCCGAACGAAGCTCACCTTCCACGCGGATGCCCGCGATGATCTCACGGATCTTGGTGATTTCGTCGTCGCTCCAGTCCTGGACGCGCTTGTCCTCGGACACGGCGGCCTGGGTGAGAATGTCCGCGGCGCGGGAGCGTCCGATGCCGTAGACGTAAGTCAGGGCAATCACTCCTCGCTTGTTCCGGGGGATGTCGATACCGGCGATACGGGCCATGGCGAATGCGTTTTAGCTCCAGGGGATCAACCCTGGCGCTGCTTGAATTTGGGGTTCTTCTTGTTGATGACGAAGAGTCGTCCCTTGCGGCGGACGATCTTGCAATCCGCGGAGCGGACCTTCAGGGATGCACGGGTCTTCATGACGTCTGTTTACTTGTATCGGAACGAAATGCGGCCTTTGGTCAGGTCGTAGGGACTCATGTCCACACGGACCCGGTCACCCGGGAGAATCTTGATGTAGAACTTCCTCATCTTCCCGGAGATGTGCGCCGTGATGACGTGCCCATTCTCGAGCTCGACACGGAACATTGCGTTTCCGAGGGCTTCGGTAATGGTACCGTCCTGGGTGATCGACGCTTGTTTGGCCATGTTGTCTTGTCTTCGTTTCGTTTTTCGTTTGTTGCTCCTCAACCCGCCTGCACTGCCCCTAGGGCCTCCTCAATCCACTTGAATGTCGATAGAACTTCCACCTCGCCTTCCCGCACCACCACGTCGTGTTCGAAGTGGGCGCTGGGCAATCCGTCCGCTGTGGCGATGGTCCAGCCATCGCTCTCCTGCACCACCTCCTTGCGACCGAGGTTGATCATGGGCTCGATGGCGAGGACCATCCCCGCTTCGAGCTTGACCCCGTTTCCGGGCCGGCCGTAGTTCGGGACTTCCGGCGGCTCGTGGAGGTTGGTTCCCAATCCGTGGCCGACCAGCTCGCGGACGACCCCATAACCAGAGGCTTCCGCGTGTTCCTGGACCGCCCAGCCGATGTCGCCGATCCGGTTGCCCGCCACCGCTTCTGCCACGGCGTCCTCCAGGCATTCCTGGGTCACCTGCAGCAGGCGGCGCACTTCGGGCCGGACCTCGCCCACCATGAAGGTGTAGGCGCTGTCCCCGTAGTAGCCTTCCATCAGCACCCCGCAGTCGACGGACACGATGTCCCCCTCCTGCAATGGGTCGCCATTGGGAATCCCGTGGACCACATGGTGGTTCACGGAGGTGCAGAGCGACGCGGGGAACCCGTTGTATCCTTTGAATCCCGGCTCGGCGCCGTGATCCCGGATGAAGGTTTCCGCGACCTGATCCAACTCCAGGGTGGTGACCCCGGGGCGAATCAGCTTGGCCACTTCGGCCAAGGTTCTACCGACAAGCAAAGAACTTGCTCGGAGCAGCTCGATTTCGGATTCGGTGCGAACCTGTATCCGTCCTCTTGCCATTCCGATCAGCCCGCCATCCCGCTCACACTCGTGCCCTGACGGCCCCGGAGCTTTCCGGATTCCATGAGGGAGTCGTATTGACGGGACAACAGGTAGCTTTCAATTTGTTGGAGGGTGTCAAGGATGACGCCCACCATGATCAGCAGCGAGGTGCCGCCGAAGAAGATGCTGAATGCCTGAGCGTGGGTCAGGTTCATCGTGAACACGATGGCCGGCAGGATGGCAATCAGGCCGAGGAAGATGGCGCCCGGCAAGGTGATTTTCGAAATCACATTGTCGAGGAACTCCATCGTCGGACGGCCGGGCTTCACACCGGGCACGAAGTTGTTCTGACGCTTCAGGTCATCCGCCATCTGCTGGGGATTGACCGTGATGGCCGTGTAGAAGTACGTGAAGGCCACGATCATCAGGAAGAACAGCAGGTTGTACCAGAACCCGTTGAAGTCCCCGAGGGCGATGAGCACCTCGTTGTCGGCCAAGCTCTCGTTCTGTGTCAGGTAGAGCGGAACAAACATGATCGCCTGGGCGAAGATGATGGGCATCACGCCACTGCTGTTCACCTTCAGGGGGATGTAGCTCCGGGCGGCGGCTCCCTGCGGGAGGTACGTCGGACCGGTGTTGCCCTGGAGGCGAGTCATCTCAACGGGCACCTTCCGGACCGCCTGGACGAGTGCGACGGACAGGCCGATCACGACGAGCAGGGCGGCAATCTCCACGAGGAAGAAGTACAGGTTGGTGTCCGGGTGGTTGAACTCCTGGATGATGGCCTGCGGGAACGTGGCGATGATGCCGATCATGATGAGCAGGCTGATGCCGTTTCCGACACCGCGCTCGGTGATCCGCTCTCCGAGGTACATGATGAGCAGGGTGGAGCTCGTCAGGATGAGGACGGCGCTGAACCACCAGAAGGCGGTCGGGTTCGCCACGGCACCCGGAACGGAGACCACGGAGGACGCCAGATAGCCCGGAGCCTGAACCAGCGTGATGGCGATGGTCAGGAAGCGGGTCCACTGGTTGATCTTCTTCCGGCCGCTCTCTCCTTCAGCCTGCATCTTCTGGATGCTCGGGACTGCGAGGCCCATGAGCTGCATGATGATGCTCGCGGAGATGTAGGGCATGATGCCGAGCGCGAAGATGGAAGCCCGCGTGAAGGCCCCACCCGTGAAAAGGGAGAGGATGTCACCGAGTCCGCCGCCGCCGAGGGCACTCATCTGCTCCTGCAGGGTGTCGCTGTCGACACCGGGAAGGACGATAAAGCTTCCCACGCGGTAGATCAGGATGAACCCGAGCGTGATGCCCAAGCGCTTCCGCAACTCCTCATGGGACCAGATGTCCCGCAGTTTCTTGAAAAAGCGACCCATGATCAGGAAATGGCTTCGATGCTGCCGCCAGCTGCCTCGATGGCGGCCTGAGCGGTGGCGGAAAACTTGTGGGCGGACACCTTGATGCCGGCCTTGAGCTCACCGCGTCCGAGGATCTTCACGAGGTCCTTCTTCTGGGCGAGGCCATTCTCCACGAGGAGGGCCGGGGTGATCTCGGTCAGGGACTTCCGGTCGATGAGCTCCTGGAGCGTATCGAGGTTGATGCCCTTGTACTCGACGCGGTTCGGGTTCTTGAAACCGAACTTCGGCACGCGGCGCTGGAGCGGCATCTGGCCGCCCTCGAATCCGATCTTGGACTTGTAGCCCGAACGGGACTTGGCGCCCTTGTGACCGCGGGTGGAGGTTCCTCCGTGTCCGGAGCCCTCACCACGACCAACTCGCTTGCGCTGCTTGATGGAACCCTTTGCCGGCTTGAGGCTGTTGAGATTCATGATTGTGCTGGTTGGGGATTACTGTTCTTCAACCTTGACGAGGTGGCTCACCTTGCGCACCATGCCCAGGATCTGGGGGGTGGCTTCGTGCTCCACAGGGTTGTTGAGTTTCTTGAGACCGAGGGCCTGAAGGGTCAACTTCTGGCGCTTCGGGCGGTTGATGGCGCTGCGCACCTGGGTGATCTTGATCTTGGCCATGGTGATCATCCGTTGAAGACGCGGTGGACGGAGATGCCACGCAGGTCTGCCACATCGGAAGCACTGCGCATCATCGTGAGGGCCTTGAAGGTGGCCTTCACCACGTTTTGGGTGTTGGAGGAACCGAGGGACTTCGCGAGGACGTCCTTGATGCCGGCGCTCTCAAGCACGGCGCGCATGGCACCACCGGCAATCACACCCGTACCCGGGGTGGCCGGCTTGACGAGCACGCGGGCTCCAGCGTAGACGGCTTCCTGAGCGTGGGGCACGGTGCCGTTGATCACGGGCACCTCCACCATGTTCTTCTTGGCATCCTCGATGCCCTTCTGGATGGCGGTCACCACCTCGCGGCTGCGGCCGGACCCGTGGCCCACCTTGCCCTTCTCGTCGCCGACGACGACGATGCCGGTGAAGGTGAACGTACGGCCACCCTTGGTGGTCTTGGTCGAACGGTTGATCGTGACCAAGCGGTCCTTGATGTCGCTCTCGGGCTGATTGTCCCGGTCGTTGCGCCGACGGTTGTTGTTGTCTCTCATCTCGAAATCAGAATTGGAGTCCGCCCTCACGCGCGGCGTCGGCGAGGCTCTTCACCCGGCCATGGTACAGGTATCCATTGCGGTCGAACACCACGGACTCGACACCGGCGGCCTTGGCGGCCTCGGCCACCTTCGCACCGACCATCTTGGCCTGCTCGATTTTGGCCACACCCTGCGCCTCCTTGATGGCGCGGGAGCTGGCGCTCGCGAGGGTCTTTCCGGACAGATCGTCCACCACCTGGGCGTAGATCTGCTTGTTCGAACGGAACACGGTCAGGCGCGGGCGCGCGGCCGTTCCGCTGATTTTGCCACGGATGCGCGCCTTGATGCGCGCACGGGTCTTGAGTTTCTTGCTTGCTACGGACATGGCGGATTCGATTACTTGGCCGCGGACTTACCGGCCTTGCGGCGGATGTACTCGTCCACGTAGCGGACACCCTTGCCCTTGTAGGGCTCCGGCTTCCGCAGGGAACGAATCTTGGCGGCGACGGTGCCGATGAGCTGCTTGTCGTGGCTCTCGAGGGTCACCTTCGGATTGGAACCCTTCTGGGACTCCGCGGTCACCTTCACCTCCTTCGGGAGTTCGATGACGATGGGATGGCTGAAACCGAGGGCGAGGGTCAACTGCTGACCGGAGGCCTGAGCACGGAAACCCACACCCACGAGCTCCAGCTCCTTCTTGTACCCATTGGTCACACCCTCCACCATGCCGGCGCACAGCGAGCGGTACAGGCCGTGCTTGGCCCGGTGGTCAGGCTGGTCGGTCGGGCGCGTGAAGCGCACTTCATTCTCCTCGACGGTCACACCGATGGCGGGGTCGAACTCCTGCTCGAGCTCGCCCTTCGGTCCCTTGACCTTAATCACGCTGCCCTCCACCGCGACGGTGACGCCGGACGGGATGACAACGGGGGCTTTTCCGATTCTGGACATCAGTTCTCTCTTTTCGGATCAGTACACGTAGCAGAGGACCTCCCCTCCCACGTTCATGTGCTTGGCCTCCTTGTCCGTCATCACGCCCTTGGACGTGCTGAGGATGGAAATGCCGAGGCCGTTGAGGATGCGCGGCAGGTCATCGGCACCGCGGTAGGTGCGAAGGCCCGGCTTGCTCATCCGCTGCATCTCGGTGATGGCGGGACGGCGCGTCTTGGGGTGGTACTTCAGGGCGACTTTGATGGTGCCCTGTGGTCCCTCCTCCACAAACTTGTAGCTCAGGATGTATCCCTTGTCGAAGAGGATCTTGGTGATCTCCTTCTTGATGTTGGACGCGGGAATCTCGACCACTTTGTGGCCGGCCATCTGACCGTTGCGGATGCGCGTCAGGAAATCGGCGATCGGATCTGAATGCATGACTTACCAGCTTGCTTTTTTGACTCCGGGGATCTTGCCTTCGAGAGCCATCTCGCGGAACGTCACCCGGCTGATGCCGAATTGACGCATATAACCGCGGGGGCGACCCGTCAGTTGGCAACGATTGTGCAGGCGCACGGGGGACGAGTTCTTGGGGAGCTTCTGCAGTCCCTCCCAGTCACCGGCCTCCTTCAGGGCCTTGCGCTTGGCGGCGTAACGGGCGACGAGGCGCTCACGCTTGCGCTCGCGCGCTTTCATGGATTCCTTGGCCATATCTATCAGTTCTTCTTGAAGGGGAAACCGAAGGCCGCGAGGAGCTCTTTGGCTTCCTCATTGGTGCGGGCATTCGTGACGATGGTGATGTGCATCCCGTTGAGGTGCTTCACCTTGTCGAGGTCGATTTCCGGGAAAATGATCTGCTCCTGGATGCCGAAGCTGAAGTTGCCGCGGCCGTCGAATCCGGACGCCTTCACCCCTTGGAAGTCGCGCGTACGCGGCAGGGAGACGTGGATCAGGCGGTCGAGGAACTCGTACATGCGCTCGCGACGGAGCGTCACGCGGGCGCCGACCGGCATGCCCTTCCGCAGCTTGAAGTTCGACACGTCCTTGGTGGAGTACGTGGTCACCGCCTTCTGGCCGGTGATCTGGGCGAGCTCCTCGAGGGCACCGTCGATGATCTTGCGATCCGCGATGGCCTTGCCGAGGCCCTGGTTGAGACAGATCTTCTCAATCTTGGGCACCTGCATGAAGCTCTTGTATTCGAAGCGCTCCTTGAGCTTCGGCACGACTTCCTCGTCGTACTGCTTCTTGAGTCGGGGTACGTAGCTCATCAGTTCAGCGATTGGTCTGATTTCTTGCTGTAGCGGACCAGTTTCCCATCGTCACCGCGGCGGCGGCCGACACGCGTGGCATTGCCATCGCCGTCGACGACCATCACATTGGAGATGTGGATCGGGGCCTCCTTCTTTTCAATGCCACCCTGGGGGTTGGCCGGGCTGGGCTTGACGTGCTTGGTGACCATGTTGACGCTCTCCACGAGGACACGGTCCTCTTTGCGGAGCACCTGCATCACGGTTCCCGTCTTTCCCTTGTTGCCGCCGGAAATCACCTTCACGGTGTCTCCCTTCTTGATCTTGACGCGCTTGTACATGATGGCTGGCATTCAGAGCACCTCGGGTGCGAGAGAAACGATTTTCATGAAGTCCTTCTCACGCAGCTCACGGGCCACCGGCCCGAAGATGCGGGTGCCGCGGATCTCGCCCGTGGTGTTGAGGAGGACGCAGGCGTTGTCGTCGAAACGGATGTAGGATCCGTCGGGGCGACGCACGGCCTTCTTGGTGCGGACGATGACGGCCTTGCTGACCGTGCCCTTCTTGATGCCGCCGTTCGGGGTGGCATCCTTGACGGTCACGACCACCTTGTCGCCGATGCTGGCGTAGCGCCGGCGCGTTCCACCGAGCACGCGGATGCACAGCACTTCACGTGCTCCACTGTTGTCGGCGACCGCCATCCGGGATTCTTGCTGGATCATGGCTCTTGCTTTCTTTCAGTTCTGGGCCTCGGATTACTTGGCCCGCTCAATCACCTCCACGAGGCGCCAGCACTTGTTCTTGCTCAGGGGACGCGTCTCCATGATGCGCACCGTATCCCCGATGCCGCAGGTCTCCTGCTCATCGTGTGCGGTGAACTTCCGGGTGCGCTTCACGAACTTGGAGTACTTCGGGTGCTTCTCCTTGTACTCGACCGTCACCGTGATGGTCTTCTGCATCTTGTTGGAGGTGACGATGCCCTGGCGCACCTTCCTCAGGTTGCGCTTGTCCGTGGCCTGCTCTGTTGCGGTCTGCTCGGCGGTCATGACTTCTGTTCTTCTGCTTTGGCGTTCTTCCGGGCGTTCAACTCGGTCAACATGCGGGCGATGTCCCGGCGCTTCTGGCGAAGCTGGAACGGGCTCTCGAGTCCGGCAATGGTGTGGTTGAACCGGAGCTTCTGCAGTGCTTCGCGATTGGCGGCAATGCGCTCCTTGAGGTCGAGGTCACTGAGACCGGTGATTTCACTCATCTTCATCTGTTCCTCGATTAGGCGTCGTAACGGGCAACGAACTTGCAGCGGACCGGGAGCTTCTGGGCACCGAGGCGCAGGGCCTCCTGCGCGATGGCTTCGGGCACGCCGTCCACTTCAAACATGACACGACCGGGCTTGACCGGTGCGACCCAGTGGCTGACGGCACCTTTACCCTTACCCATCCGCACCTCGAGCGGTTTGCTCGTAATCGGCTTGTCCGGGAAGATTCGGATCCACACCTGGCCCTCACGCTTCATGTAGCGGTTGATGGCGATACGGGCGGACTCGATCTGACGGGAGGTGATGAACCCCATGTCCGTCGTCTTGATGGCGTAGGTGCCATACGCGATGCTGCTGCCACGCTGGGCGAGGCCGCGCACGCGGCCCTTCTGCATCTTCCTGTATTTCGTTCTTTTCGGCTGAAGCATAACGGTTGGCTTTAGCTGCGGGGTTCACGGCGACGGCGACGGCGCTCCGGACGATCGCCTCCGCGACCTCCACGTGCTCCACGCTTGTCTTCCTTGCTCGGATCGGCCGGGCTCAGGTCTTGCTTTCCGTAGACCTCACCACGGAAGACCCACACCTTGACGCCGATGCGGCCGTACGTGGTGTGCGCCTCGACCAGGGCGTAATCGATGTCGGCACGGAAGGTGTGCAGCGGCACGCGTCCCTCCATGAAGGTCTCGGAACGGGCAATCTCTGCACCGTTGAGACGGCCGGCAATGCCAATCTTGATGCCCTCGGCGCCCATCCGCATGGAACTGGCGATGGACATCTTGATGGCCCGGCGGTAGCTGATCCGTGCCTCGAGCTGGCGGGCGACGCTCTCGGCCACGAGGCGGGCATCGAGCTCCGGACGCTTGATCTCGAAGATGTTGATCTGGATTTCCTTGCGGGTGAGCTTCTTCAGCTCTTCACGCAGCTTGTCGACCTCCTGGCCGCCCTTGCCGATGATGACACCGGGGCGGGCCGTGTGGATGGTCACGGTCACGAGCTTCATGGTGCGCTCGATGACCACGCGGGACATGCTGGCCTTGACGAGACGGGCCCGGAGGTACTTCCGGATCTTGTCGTCCTCGACAATCTTGTCGACGTAGTTCTTGCCTCCATACCAGTTGGAGTCCCATCCCTTGATGAAACCGAGGCGGTTGCCGGTGGGGTGTGTCTTCTGTCCCATTACTTCTTCAGGCTATCGACGATGAGCGTCACGTGGTTGGAGCGCTTGCGGATGCGGTGGGCACGGCCCTGCGGAGCGGGCTGGATGCGCTTGAGCATCCGGGCGCTGTCCACCTTGACCTCGCTCACATACAGACCCGCCTCCTCAGGACGGCTGCCTTCGTTCTTGGCCTCCCAGTTGGCGATGGCGGAACGAAGAAGCTTCTCCATCCGGCCGCTGGCCTCCTTCGAGCTGAACTTCAGGATGTTCAAGGCGCTGACCACGTCCTTGCCGCGGATGATGTCCGCCACGAGGCGCATCTTCCGAGGAGAGGTCGGGCAATCGTTCAGCTTCGCAATGGCCACTTTGGACATGGCCTCCTTGCGGGCTTCTGCTGCGTTTCTTTTACGGGCTCCCATGATGATCGTGATTCCGGCCGTCAACGACGTCCCTTGTCTTTCTTGTTGTCCGCGTGTCCACGGAAGGTGCGGGTCGGAGAGAACTCACCGAGCTTGTGGCCCACCATGTTCTCGGTGACGAACACCGGAATGAACTGGCGGCCGTTGTGCACGGCGATGGTCAAGCCGACGAATTCCGGCGTGATCATGCTGGCGCGGCTCCAGGTCTTGATGACCGACTTCTTGCCGCTTTCCTGCATGGCCTCTACACGCTGCATGAGCTTGTAGTGGACGAAGGGGGGTTTCTTGAGCGAACGTGCCATGTCTTACTTCTTGCGGCGTTCGATGATGTACTTGGACGAATGCTTCTGCTTGTTGCGGGTCTTGTAACCCTTGGCAGGCATGCCATTGCGGCTGCGCGGGTGGCCACCGGCGTTGCGACCCTCTCCACCACCCATCGGGTGATCGACCGGGTTCATGACCACGCCACGGACGCGCGGGCGGCGACCCAGCCAGCGGCTGCGACCGGCCTTGCCGGACACCTGCTGGTTGTGCTCGCTGTTGCCGACGCTGCCGATGGTGGCCAGGCAGGTGGTCAGGATCATGCGCACCTCACCGCTCGGCAAGGCGAT
Organism: Bacteroidota bacterium; assembly: GCA_036159995.1. GTDB lineage: Bacteria > Bacteroidota > Bacteroidia > Flavobacteriales_D > Sanyastnellaceae > UBA8752. The sequence continues at coordinate 17,926 of JAYYEI010000058.1, read as the reverse complement.
GATGGCATACTTGCCATCGCGGGCCTTGAGCTGGGCGGAGGCTCCGGCGGAACGGGCGATGTTGGCGCCACGGCCGGGGTGCAGCTCGATGTTGTGGATCATGGTACCGAGCGGGATGTCGGCCAGGAAGAGGGCGTTGCCCACCTCCGGGGCGGCCTTCTCGCCGCTCATGATCTTCTGGCCGACCTGGAGTCCCTCCGGGGCGACGATGTAGCGCTTCTCCCCGTCGGTGTATTCGACCAGGGCGATGCGGGCACTGCGGTTCGGATCGTACTCGATCGTGAGGACCTCGGCGCCGACGCCGTGCTTGTCCCGCTTGAAGTCGATCACGCGGTACATCCGCTTGTGACCGCCACCGCGGTAGCGCATGGTCATCTTTCCGTCGTTGTTCCGGCCGCCGCGCTTCTTGAGCGGCTCCAGCAACGGCTTGTGCGGCTTGTCGGTCGTGATGCTGTCAAACTTGGACAACACCTTGTGCCGCATGCCGGGCGTGATGGGATTGAACTTGCGAACTGCCATGGTTCCTTAGATGTTCTCGTAGAAATCAATGACGTCACCGTCCACGAGGCGGACGATGGCCTTCTTATAGCACTCGGAGCGTCCGCGGAGGACACCGGTGCGGGTGAATCGGCTGCGGACCTTGCCGTCAACGCGCATGGTGCGCACGCCGGCCACGGTCACACCGTAGGTTTTCTCCACGGCGTCCTTGATCTCAGACTTGTTGGCGTCGTCGTTCACCACAAACCCGTAGGCGTTGATGCGCTCGCTCTCGGCGGTCATCTTCTCGGTGATCAACGGCTTGATGAGGATGTTCTTCATGACTTCAGGCGGTGAGAAGGCCGGTGATGACCTCGTGGGCGTTGTCCACGAAGACGATCTGACGGCAGTTCATGATGTCATAGGTGCTCAGGTCGCCGGCCGTCATGACGCGGTGCTTGGGCAGATTGCGGCTGCTCAGGTAGAGCGCGCGGCTCAGCTCCGGCACGACGACCAGGGTCTTCTGATCGGCGAGGCCAAGCTTACCAAAGGTGTCGAGCAGCTCCTTGGTCTTCGGGGCGTCCATGGACAGACCCTTGACGATGCGGATGCCCTCCTCCTTGGCCTTATAAGCCAGGGCGCTCTTGCGGGCGAGCTTGGTCACCTTCTTATTGAGCTTGATGTCGTACTTCCGGGGACGCGGGCCGAAGATGGTACCTCCTCCCACGAAGAGCGGGTTCTTGATGGAACCGGCACGGGCACCGCCCGTTCCCTTCTGACGCTTGATCTTCTTGGTGGAACCCTTGATCTCAGCGCGCTCCTTGGCCTTGTGCGTGCCCTGCCGCTGGGCGGCGAGGTAGCGCTTGACGTCCAGGTAGATGGCGTGGTCGTTCGGCTCGATGCCAAACACGTCCGCACTCAACTCCTTGCTGGAGGTCTTCTTGCCTTCGATGTTGTAAACGGGGACTTTCATGACTTACGCTTCAGGCTTGCGGACGATGACAGTGGCGCCTTTGTGTCCGGGGACGGCACCCTTCACGACGAGGAGTCCCTCCTCGGACATGATCTTGAGCACTTCGAGGTTTTCGATGGTCACACGGGAGTTGCCCATCTGACCGGCCATGCGCATGCCCTTGTAGACACGGGCCGGAGTGGAGGCTGCACCGATGGCACCCGGGGCACGCATGCGGTTGTGCTGACCGTGGGTGGCCTGACCGACACCACCGAAGCCGTGACGGCGGACGACACCCTGGAAGCCACGGCCCTTGCTGGTGCCGATGACGGAGACGAACTCCCCTTCCTGGAACACGTCCTCAAGCTTCACCTCGTCGCCGGGATTGTACTCCTGCTCGAAGCCGCTGAACTCAGCGAGATGCTGGCGGGCGTGCACGCCGGCCTTCTTGAAGTGACCCGCCATGGCCTTGCTGGTGCGGTTCTCCTTGCGGTCACCGAATCCCACCTGCACGGCGGCATAGCCGTCCTTGTCCGCGGTCTTGACCTGCGTCACAACGCAAGGTCCCACTTCCAGCACGGTGCAGGGCAGGTTCTTTCCCTCCTCGCTGTACATGCTGGTCATACCGACCTTTTTTCCAATCAATCCGGGCATGTCACACTTTGATTTCGACCTCCACACCACTCGGCAGCTCGAGGCGCATCAGCGCATCGACGGTGGCGGAGGAGTTGCTGTAGATGTCCAGCAGACGCTTGTAGGCGCTGAGCTCGAACTGCTCCCGCGACTTCTTGTTGACGTGCGGCGAACGCAGCACGGTATAGATGCGCTGGTGCGTCGGGAGCGGAATCGGACCGCTCACCACGGCGCCCGTCGACTTGACCGTCTTCACGATCTTCTCGGCAGACTTGTCGACCAAGTTGTGGTCGTAGCTCTTCAGCTTGATGCGGATCTTCTGGGCCATCTGGCGTTGACTTATTTTCCTTGTGCTTCTGCGATCACGGCCTCCGCCACGTTGGTCGGAGCCTCGGCGTAGTGGCTGAACGTCATGCTGCTGTCGGCGCGACCGGAGGTCAGCGTCCGCAGGTCGGTCACGTAACCGAACATCTCGCTCAGGGGCACCTTGGCCTTCACGATGGTCTTGCCACCGCGCTCGTCGGTGCCTTCGACCATGCCACGGCGCTTGTTGAGGTCGCCGATAACGTCACCCATGTTCTCCTCGGGGGTACGCACCTCCAGGGACATCATGGGCTCGAGAATCTTGGGGTTGCAGCTCTTGACGGCGTTCCGGTAGGCCATCTTGGCCGCCAGCTCGAAGGAGAGCTGGTCGGAGTCCACCGCATGGAAGGATCCGTCCATGAGCTCGACGGACATGCTGTCCATCGGGTAGCCGGCGAGCACGCCGGTGACCATGGCATCCTTGAAGCCCTTCTCCACGGAGGGAACGAACTCCTTCGGGACGTTTCCACCCTTCACGGAGTTCTTGAAGACGAGACCTTCCTCCTCCGGGGTCGGAGACGGACCGATCTTGACGATGATGTCGGCGAACTTACCGCGACCACCGGACTGCTTCTTGTAGACCTCACGGTGATCCGTGGTGCCGAAGATGGCCTCCTTGTAGGCGACCTGCGGCTGGCCCTGGTTGCACTCCACCTTGAACTCGCGCTTGAGGCGATCGACGAGAACGTCGAGGTGAAGCTCACCCATGCCGGAGATGACCGTCTGGCCGCTGTCCTCGTCCGTGTGGACCCGGAAGGTGGGATCCTCCTCGGAGAGCTTGGCAAGGCCATTGCCGAGCTTGTCGATGTCCGCCTGGGACTTCGGCTCGATGGCGATGCCGATCACCGGATCCGGGAACGTCATGCTCTCCAGCGTGATGGGGTGGCCCTCGGAGCAGAGCGTGTCGCCCGTGCGGATGTCCTTGAAGCCGACCACAGCCCCGATGTCACCAGCCTCGAGCTGGTCAATCGGGTTCTGCTTGTTGGAGTGCATCTGGAAGATGCGGCTGATGCGCTCCTTCTTGTCAGAGCGGGTATTCTTGACGTACGAGCCGGCGGGCAGGATGCCGGAGTAGGCGCGCACGAAGCACAGACGGCCCACGAACGGGTCGGTGGCAATCTTGAAGGCGAGGCCGGAGAACGGCTCGTCCGGGTCGCTGTGGCGGACCACTTGCTCCTCCTCGTTGTCGGGGTTCATGCCGACGATCTCACCGATATCGTAAGGGGACGGGAGGTACCGCATCACGGCGTCGAGCATGGTCTGTACGCCCTTGTTTTTGAAGGCGGAGCCGCAGAGCATCGGGGTGATGTCCATGGCGATCGTGGCCTTCCGGATGGCGGCGACCATCTCGGCTTCGGTGATGCTGTCGGGATCCTCGAAGAACTTCTCCATGAGGGTGTCGTCCTGCTCGGCGACGGCCTCAACCAGCTTCTCGCGGTACTCGTTCACGGTGTCGACCAGGTCGTCCGGAATCGGCACCTCGGTGAAGGTCATGCCCTTGTCCTCCTCGTTCCAGACCATGGCCTTGCCCGTGAGCAGGTCGACCACGCCTTTGAAGTCATCCTCGGCACCGATCGGCACCTGCAGCGGAACCGGGTTGGCTCCCAGCATTTCGCGGATCTGCTCCAACACGTTGAAGAAGTCCGCACCGGAACGGTCCATCTTGTTCACGAAGCCAATGCGGGGCACGTTGTACTTGTCCGCCAGACCCCAGTTGGTCTCAGACTGCGGCTCCACACCGGACACGGCACAGAACAGTCCCACAGCTCCATCGAGCACGCGCAAGGAACGCTCCACCTCCACGGTGAAGTCCACGTGTCCCGGGGTGTCGATGATGTTGATGCGGTAGTCCTGGTCTTCGAACTTCCAGAAGCAAGTGGTGGCAGCAGACGTGATCGTGATGCCGCGCTCCTGCTCCTGCTCCATCCAGTCCATGGTGGCCGCACCATCGTGCACCTCACCAATCTTGTGGGAGATACCCGTGTAATACAGGATGCGCTCCGTCGTGGTGGTCTTGCCGGCATCGACGTGGGCCATGATGCCGATGTTCCGCGTGAAATTGAGGTCCCTCTTGGACATGATTTCGGAGGTGGTGGGTTGGTTTGGGGTCGATCAGAACCGGAAATGGGAGAAGGCCTTGTTTGCCTCTGCCATCCGGTGGGTGTCTTCTTTCTTCTTGAACGTGGCGCCTTCGCCCTTGTTCGCGGCGATGATTTCAGCCGCCAGGCGGTCGGCCATCGTCTTCTCATTGCGGAGACGGGCGTAGCTGATGATCCACTTCACGGCCATGCTGCGCTTCCGGCTGTCGCGGATGGGCTGGGGAATCTGGAAGGTGGCACCACCGACACGGCGGCTGCGGACCTCCACGTTGGGGGTCACGGCATCCACGGCTTGCTTCCACTGCTCGAGTCCGTCCTCTCCCGTCCGCTCGGTCACCTTGTCGATGGCCGTATAGAAGATGTCGAACGCCGTGCTCTTCTTGCCCTTGAGCATGAGGTTGTTCACGAAGTACGTGACGTCGGTGTCGTTGAACCGGGGGTCCGGAATCAGCGGGTGCTTCTTTGCTTGTCTGCGACGCATGATGGATTACTTCTTGGGACGCTTGGTACCGTACTTGGAACGACGCTGGTTGCGGCCTTCCACACCGGCGGTGTCGAGGGCGCCGCGGACGATGTGGTAACGCACACCGGGGAGGTCCTTCACACGGCCTCCGCGAACGAGCACGATGCTGTGCTCCTGGAGGTTGTGGCCCTCACCACCGATGTAGGCATTCACTTCGTTGCCGTTGGTCAGGCGGACACGCGCCACCTTCCGCATGGCGGAGTTCGGCTTCTTCGGCGTGGTTGTGTACACACGCACGCACACGCCCCGTCGCTGCGGACAGGAATCGAGCGCGGCGGACTTGGAAGTATACACCTTGTCCGTGCGGCCTTTGCGGATCAACTGTTGGATCGTCGGCATTGCTTGTTATCTGCGTCTTTTTCGAACAAACAGGGGCAAAAAGCCCACTGCCCCATTTTTCAACGGGGGTGCAAAACTACGTGAAATGCCGGGAATTCCAACATCGAAATGTGCAGATGATTCCACCGCTTCCGGTGAACCCCACCCAACGTGCTGGAACCCAATCCCGCTACTTTTGACACATGGAGATGCTCGAGGGATTGAACGACGCACAGAAGGCCGCCGCCGGCCACATCGAAGGCCCCATGATGGTGGTCGCCGGAGCCGGTTCCGGCAAAACGCGTGTCCTCACCCATCGCATCGCCCACCTCATCGACCAGGGGGTCGATCCGTTCTCCATCCTCGCCCTGACCTTCACCAACAAGGCCGCGCGCGAGATGAAGGGCCGCATCGGCCAGATCGTCGGGGAGGCGGACGCCCGCAACATCTGGATGGGCACCTTCCACTCCGTCTTTGCCCGCATCCTCCGGATCGAGAGCGAGCGGATCAATTACCCCTCCAACTTCACCATCTATGACACGCAGGACAGCCGGAGCGTCATCAAGGATGTGATCAAGAGCCTCGGCCTCGACGACAAGCTCTACAAGCCCAACTCGATCCACGGCCGCATCTCCGGCGCCAAGAACAACCTCATCGGACCGCAGGACTATGCGGCCAACCCCGACATCATGGGCGAGGACCAGCAGGCGGGCCGGCCGCGCATCGCGGAGATCTATGCCGGATACAACCTCCGGCTCCAGCGCTCCGGGGCGATGGACTTCGACGACCTGCTCTTCAAGACCAACGTCCTCCTCCGGGACTTCCCCGACCTGCTCCACAAGTACCAGCAGAAGTTCGCCTTCATTCTCGTCGACGAGTATCAGGACACCAACTTCGCCCAGTACCTCATCATCCGGCAGCTCGGTGCCGCCCGCGAAAACGTCTGCGTGGTGGGTGACGATGCGCAGAGCATCTACAGCTTCCGCGGGGCCAACATCCAGAACATCCTCAACTTCCAACGGGACTACCCGGACTGTGTGGTCTACAAGCTCGAGCAGAACTACCGGAGCACGAAGACCATCGTCGAAGCGGCCAACACGGTCATCGCCAAGAACCAGGACCAGATTCGCAAGGAGGTGTGGACGGGCAACGCGGACGGCGACAAGATTGACGTGCACCGGGCCCTGAGCGACAACGACGAGGGCAGCCACGTCGCCGACGGCATCCTCACTACCCGGTCCAGGGAACAGGCCCGCCATCAGGACTTCGCCATCCTCTACCGGACCAACGCCCAGTCCCGTGCCTTCGAGGAGCAGCTCCGCAAGCGCAACATCCCCTACCGCATATACGGGGGGCTCAGCTTCTACCAGCGCAAGGAGATCAAGGACCTGATTGCCTACTTCCGCCTCACGGCCAACCCGGCCGACGACGAAAGCTTCAAGCGCGTGGTCAACTATCCGGCCCGGGGCATTGGCAAGACCACCATGGACCGGCTCACCGTCGCCGCGGCGAACCACGAATGCGCCCTGTGGGATGTACTGCAGGATCCGCTCAAGAAACCGGAGGACCTCAAAGGCGCGGCGTGGGGCAAACTGCAGGACTTCGCCACCATGATCTCCGGGTTCGCCACGCGGCTCGAGACGGCCAGCGCCTTCGACCTGGGCCACCACATAGCCCAGCACACAGCCTTGCTCCGGGAGTTGCACAAGGACAAGACCCCCGAGGGCGTGGCCCGCTATGAGAACGTCGAGGAGCTGCTCGCGGGCATGAAAGAGTTCTCGGACACGGTCGATCCGGCCAACCCGGACGCCCTCCGGACCATGGGGGACTTCCTCGTGGACGTGGCGTTGCTCACCGATGCCGACCAGGATGACGGGGACGACGACAAGGTCTCCCTGATGACGATCCACGCCGCCAAGGGCCTCGAGTTCCCCTACATATATGTAGTGGGCCTGGAGGAGAACCTGTTCCCCAGCCAGATGGCACTCAACACCCGCGAGGAACTGGAAGAGGAGCGCCGCCTGTTCTACGTCGCGCTGACCCGGGCGGAGAAGCGGGCCACCCTGAGCTATGCCCTCACCCGGTACCGGTGGGGCCAATTGATCCAGAACGAGCCCTCCCGCTTCATCGAGGAAATCGACGAACAATACCTGAATCTGCCCACGGTGAGTGCCCGGCGCCCCGAGCCGTTCGACTTCAACACGGCGCGGACCTCCTTCTACAAGCCGATGCCTTCTGGCTCCGGTCCGCGGACCACCACCCAGCCCAAGCCGGGCATGAAAAAGGTATCGGCCTCCGCCCCGGGCGCCGCAGCGGAGTCCGGTGTCGCGCCAGCCTCCTCCGGCGGCATCGCTCCGGGCGTGGAGGTGAAGCATGCGCGCTTCGGCAAGGGCAAGGTGCTCAAGCTCGAGGGCGAAGAGCCCAACGTCAAGGCCACCGTCTTCTTTCCCTCGGCGGGCCAGAAGCAGCTGCTCCTGAAATTCGCCAAACTCGAGGTGCTCGGATGACGCGCGGTGCCCTTCTGCCTTTTCTGACTGCAACGGTCCTGATCGTCGCGGGGTGCAACCGGACCTCCGAGCCGATGTCGCTCCGGGTGGAGGGCGAGGTGAGGACCGTGCCGTCGGGCGAGGCCGTGGAAGGCGCCCAATGGAGCCTGTTCGAGCGGGCCGTGCTGGACGGCGCGTTGCAAGCCGAGGAGGAAGTGGCCTCGGCGATGACGGATGCCACCGGCGGATTCATTGCGGAATTCGAGCGACGGAGCAGCTACAGCCTGCGGTGGACCGCCTCGGCTCCGCTCCATTTCACCACGGCGGGCGAATTGGACCCGGACGGACTGTTGCCCAACGTGCCCATCGACCTGCCGGTGCCGATGAATGCCGTCTGCACCCTGCACGTGAACCTCGCCAGCCTGCCTCCGGAGGACAGCACCGATGTCATCCTGTTCAACCTGGGGGAGGCCTTTCCCTGTCCGTGTTGTGACACCGAGCAGGTTCTCCTCGAAGGCGTGGGGGCGGACTCGAGCTGGACCTGCCTCATGCACGGCGACCGCTGGATGACCTGGGGCGCCGATCTCGAGGTGGCCCTCATCGGACAACCCGAGGGCCTCTTCGTCGATTCGGTCTTCTGCCCAGCCTTCGGCTCGGCCACCCTCGATCTGACCTGGTGATGGACACGGCCTGCCACTCCTTCTCCGTTCCGCGCACGGCGCGCTGGTGGTCGGCGGAGCCCGTGGAGAAAGCGGAGAGGCGGGGCACCCTCATCGTGCTCCACGGCTATGGGCAACTGCCAGAATACTTCATCCGGAAATTCCGGCCACTCGCCGAAGCGGGCTGGCACGTGATCGCTCCCGAGGGCGCCCACCGCTTCTACCTGCAGGGGACGGAGGGCCGCGTCGGGGCCAGCTGGATGACCAAGGAGGCCCGGCTCGACGACATCGCCGACCAGACCGTGTTCCTCGATGCCCTGCTCGGCCAACTCGAGGAGGGCATGGCCAGTGGCCCCTGCGTTCTGCTGGGCTTCTCCCAAGGGGTGGCCACGGCGCTGCGTTGGGCGGCCCTCGGTGGGCGGGGTGCCAGTTGGTGGGATGGGATCATCGCGCACAGCGGGGTCATCCCCTCCGACCTGCGGAGCCTCGATGGCTCCTTGGCCGACGCGCCCCGCCTCGACCTCATCGTAGGCACGAAAGACCCCTACATCCAAGACCGCGACGACCGGTTCCGCCGAGCGGAAGCCGCGTGGGTCGAAGGCGGCGGCGACCCTGACCGGCTCCGACTGCACACCTTTGACGGGGGGCATGACGTGGACATCGCCTCGGTCCAGTCGGTCCTGAAAGGGCTCGGCTGACCCCAATCGTCTATTTTCAGCCCATGATTCGATTCACACGCATGGCCTTCGGCTTCAGTGCCTTGGCCCTTACCGCCTTCATGATGACCGCCTGCGCCGAGGGCGGACAGGCCGACACGGCCGACGACACGCTAGACACCACCTCCGAAGTGATTTCGGCCGAGTTCCCCGGTGGCGCCGCCAAGGTGATGGAGTTCATCGCCGGACAGGTGACCTACCCGGAAGCCGCCAAGGCCGATGGCGTCGAAGGCAAGGTCTTCGTCGAGTTCACCATCTCCGAGACCGGAGAGGTGACCAACGCCCACGTCATTGAGCCCCTGCACCCCGCCTTGGACAGCGCCGCCATCGCCGCCGCTGAAGCCATGCCGGCCTGGGCTCCGGCCACGAAGGAGGGACAGCCGATCGCCACGACGATCACCCTGCCGATCTTCTTCAAGCAGTAATCTTCTCCCCCACGCGGAAAAGGTGGCCCCGGGTTCGATGACCCTCGGGCCACCTTTTGCTTGGGGGCCGCGTTACCTTGTCGCACCGAAACCCTGCCCATGAAACCCACCACCTCCCTTCGCCTCCTGCTGCCCGGACTGATGCTGCCCATCCTCGCCTCCGCCCAGCATTTCGACACCCCCCTCTCCCATGGCATCGATCCCCGGGAGGTTCAGTTCTACGAGGCCAATCCCTACCTACCACACGTGACCCGAGGAGAGACCACACCGCCCGAGTTCGACGGACTGCGCACCATGGCCGAGTGGGAGGAAATTGAGATCCTTTGCGTCGGTTGGGAAGGCTACAGCGCCATCCAAAAGCAGATTGTGGTCAACGCGGCAGAAGAGTGCCACGTTCTGATCCTCACCGAGAGCCCCAACGAGGTCGAGTCCTACCTGACCTCCAACAACAACGGCGGGCCGGCCGCGAGCCTCGACAACATCACCATCATCGACACACCGATGAACACGGTCTGGATCCGGGACTACGGGCCCAACACGGTCTACGGCACCGGCGTGGACGACCGCATCATCGTCGACTGGCTGTACAACCGTCCGCGTCCGGACGACGATGTGGCCCCGCAGGTCATCGCCGACCACATGGGCATCGACCTGTACGAAACCACCGCCGAGCCCTACGACCTCATGAACACCGGGGGCAACTTCATGAGCGACGGCTTCGGCATGGGCTTCGCCTCGGAGCTCATCGTGGAGGAGAACGACGGCGGCAACACCTGGTGGGGCACCCAGTTCCCCGACCAGAGTGAGGAAGACATCGAAAACATCCTGGCCGACTTCATGGGCCTGCACACGTATGTCCGGATGGAGACCCTCCCCTTCGATGGCATCCACCACATCGACATGCACATGAAGCTCCTCGACGAGGAGACCATCCTCATGGCCGAGTACCCAGAGGGCGTGGCGGACGGACCGCAGATCGAGGCCAACCTCGAATACGTCCTGTCCAACTTCACGAGCAAATGGGGCACCCCGTTCGAGGTGGTTCGCATTCCCTCACCGCCCGAGCCGGGCTGGGGCGGTGGCTACCCCAACGAGGGCGGCGATTACATGACCTACACCAACTCGGTCTTCGTCAACAACACCATCCTCCTCCCCACCTATTACGAAGAGTACGACACCACGGCCATTGCCATTTACGAGGAGGCCCTTCCCGGTTACAACGTGATCGGCATCGACTGCAACCAGATCATCTCCGCGAGCGGCGCCATCCACTGCATCACGCACAGCGTCGGTGTGGAGGACCCGCTGCTCATCAGCCACCAGCCGCTCGACGACACCGAGGACACGGTCAACCCGTACCCCGTGGAGGCCCTGATGCAGCACCGGTCCGGCATGGCGTCCGGCCGCCTGTTCTGGCGCACCGAGGGTGACACGGACTACGCCGAGGTCGCCATGACCGCGGGCGCAGACGATATGTGGTCCGCCGACATTCCCGCCCAGGCCGAGGGCACCGTGGTCCAGTACTACGTGGAGGGCACCTCCGAGAGCGGCAAGACGCAGGACCGCCCGATGCCGGCTCCGGAGGGATACTGGCAGTTCCGGGTGGGTGAGATCGTGGTCAATGGCCTCGACGGCGCCCCGGACTTCGCCGGCTTCCAGCCCGCCTTCCCGAACCCCGCCTCCGCCATCACCTGCGTGCCGGTGGAACTGCGCCGAGCCGCCAAGAGCCGCATCGCCCTGCGCGATGCTGCCGGACGGGAGGTCGCGGTGCTGTTTGAAGGTCAGCTCCCCGCAGGCATCAGCAAGCACTTCCTCGACGCCGCCCCGCTCGTGGCCGGTGCCTACGTCCTGACCCTCGAAGTGGAAGGGCGCGGCGTCTGGTCCCAGCGTCTGATGGTCCGCTGATCTGCGCCATCCGACATGAAAAAAGGCGGCCTCATTCGGGCCGCCTTTTTCATGTCCGGGTCATCCGTTGTCAATCCCGGCGACCCAGAAGACGCAGCAGGAAGAGGAACAAGTTGACGAAGTCGAGGTAGAGACTCGTCGCACCGAGCAGGGCGAGCTTTCGTCCGGTCTCACTGCCGTATTCCACCCCAGCCGCGATGCGCTTGAGCTTCTGGGTGTCGTAGGCGATGAGGCCGGTGAAGATGAGCACACCCGCGACGGAGATCGCGTAGTCGAGGGCGGAGGACGCCAGGAACCAGTTCACCACCATCGCGATGAGGATGCCGATGAGCGCCATGAAGAGCAAGCTCCCGAACCGGCTCAGGTCCGTGGACGTGGTGTAGCCCACGATGGCCATGACCAGGAAGGTGCCCGCCGTAATGCCGAACACCTGCATGATGCTCGACCCGGTGTAGACCAGGAAAATGCTGCTGAGCGAGGCGCCCATCACGGCACTGAAGGCCACGAAGAGCAGGGTCAGCGTGGAGGCGCTCATCCGTTGCAGACCGAAGTTCATCGCCAGGATGAAGGCCAAGGGGCCAAGCATGACCATCCAGCCCAGCATGTTCATGCCGCCCGTCTCGTTGAAGAGGAGCATGATGGCGCCGCTGGTCGCGAAGTACCAAGCCACGGCTCCGGTGATGGACAGGCCGGCGGCCATCCAACCGAACACGGCGTTCATGAAGCCGCGCTCGTCGGTGACGATGGGGGCGCTGCCGGCGAAGTCCGTCGGCCGCTGTCCGCCGTTGAACAGGCGGGGAGGATCTTGAGGTGTCATGGGTGCAAAATGGGCAATCCCGGTCGGATTACACCCCCTGAGTGTCGATCAGGCGGATGAATTCCTTCCGCGTTTTGGGATCATTGAGAAACGCCCCGGTGAAGGCGCTGGTCGTCGTCAGGCTGTGCTGCTTCTCCACGCCCCGCATCTGCATGCACAGATGCCGCGCTTCGATGACGACGGCGACGCCCTTCGGGTCCAGGGTCTCCTGGATGCAATCCCGGATCTGGCGGGTGAGGCGCTCCTGCACCTGCAGCCGGCGGGCGAAGACGTCCACCACCCGGGGAATCTTGCTGAGTCCGGTGATGCGACCATGCGGCAGGTAGGCCACATGGGCCTTGCCCAGAAACGGCAACATGTGGTGTTCGCAGAGGGAGAAGACTTCGATGTCGCGGATGAGCACCATCTCCTCACAATCCTCCTCAAAAAGGGCGCTCCGCAGGATGGCGGCGGGGTCGGCACTCTGGCCCTGGGTCAGGAACGCGAGGGCCTTAGCCGCCCGCTCGGGGGTCTTCAGCAGGCCTTCCCGGCCCGCATCCTCCCCGATGGCCTCGATGAGGGCGCGGTAATGGTCGGCCATCCCCCCGATGGCGGCCTCGTCGTAGTGGTCTTCCCGTCTGTAGAGCGACATGGCCCGCAAGGTAGCACCGCGGCGCCGGGCCCGCGGTCGGTCACTCGCCGCCGTAGTAGTCGGCGTAGTTGTTCTCCGTCTCGTACAAGCGGATGTGGTGGAGCGTGCAGCCGGTCTCGCCGATGGGGCCCTCGAGCTGCTCCCAAATGCCAATGAGCAGATTCTCGGTGGACGACCGGATGCCCTTCATCCAGGGGACATCGAGGTTGATGTTGCGGTGGTCGAGGGGCTCCTCGACATGCTCCTTGATGATGTCCTTCAAATCCTTGAGGTCAATGCAATACCCCGTCTCCTCGGAGGGCACCCCCTTGAGGGTCACATGCAACTCGTAGTTGTGGCCGTGCCAGTTCGGATTGGCGCACTTGCCGAAGACCTCGAGGTTCTTCTCCTCGGACCAGTTGTCATTCCAGAGCTTGTGGGCGGCATTGAAACGGGCGCGGCGGGTAACGTAGACGTATTTCATGGGGCGGAGTGCGAAAGTACCTTCGTACCCATGATTACCATCACGGGGGCCGCCGGGTTCATCGGCAGTGCGCTGGCCGCGCGACTCAATGCGGAGGGATTCAACGACCTGGTGCTCGTCGACGACTTCGCGGCGCGGCCCGACAAGGCCCGCAACCACGAAGGCCGAACCTGCGTGGAACGGATCGACCGCGCGGACTTTCCCGCCTGGCTCGAGGCCAATGAGAACCAGGTCCAGTTCGTCTTCCACCTCGGCGCCCGGACCGACACCACCGAGCAGGACCGCGCCCTGTTCGACCGGCTCAACCTGAACTACAGCCAGGAGATCTGGCAGCTGTGCGTCCGCTTCGGCTTGCCGCTCGTCTACGCTTCGAGTGCCGCCACCTATGGCGGTGGCGAGCACGGGTACAGCGATGACCACGGGGTGGTCGACCGGCTCACGCCCCTCAACCCCTATGGCGACAGCAAGCAAGCCTTTGACCGATGGGCGCTGGCCGAGGCGGAGGCCGGACGGGCTCCCTACTTCTGGGCTGGCCTCAAGTTCTTCAACGTCTATGGGCCGGGCGAATACCACAAGGGCCGCATGGCCTCCGTGGTGATGCACGCCTTCCGCCAGATCGGCGAAACGGGCGGCATGAAGCTCTTCCGCAGCCACCGGGAGGATTACGCCGACGGCGAGCAACTCCGGGACTTCGTCTACGTGCGGGATGTCGTGGACGTCTGCCATTGGCTGATGCACCACCGCCGGGACAGCGGCCTCTACAACCTGGGCTCCGGCCGGGCACGCAGCTTCCTCGACCTGACCCGCGCCACCTTCCAGGCGCTCGGGGTGCCTGAGAACATCGGCTTCATCGACACCCCGAAAGACATCCGGGACACCTACCAGTATTTCACCGAGGCCGACCTGTCCAAGCTGCGGGGCATCGGCTATGACCGTGAGATGACGGCCCTCGAAGACGGGGTCGGGGAATACGTGCGGGACTTCCTGATGAAGGACCGGACCCTCTGATCAGGCCTTGCCCTCGACGTCGTCGGCGATGTCGACGAGCTCGGCACGGATGGCCTCCAACCGCTGACGCAGGGCTTCGAGCTGACGGTGCTCCTTGAGGGCCTGCTTGAGCTGACGCTTGGCCCCGTCGATGGTGTAGCCCTTGCGTTTGAGCAGGTCGTGCAGGACGCCGATGATCTCGATGTCCTTGGCCGTGTAGGCGCGCTTGCCACTTCCCTGCTTCTTGGGGTCGAGTGCGGAGAACTCCTTTTCCCAATAGCGGAGCAGCGAAGCGTTCACGTCGAACTGCTCCGCGACTTCAGAAATGGTCCAATACCGTTTCGTGGCCATGGCCTTGCAAGATGCGCAAGGTGGAACCGGGGGCCAAATCGAGCCTCAGTCGAAGCTCTGGTTGGCGTTCTCAGACGCAGCCAGGAGCAGTTCGTACTGCTCGGGCGAGAGGTCGTTGAAGTAATAATGGGCCGGATTGACCCGCTTGCCCTCCTTGAACACCTCGTAGTGCAGGTGTGGTGCCACCGATGTGCCGGTGGAGCCCACGAGGCCGATGACCTCACCCCGCTCCACGCGTTGGCCCTTGCGCACCAGGATCTTGGACATGTGCGCGTACAGGGTCTCGTAGCCGTAGCCGTGCTGGATCTTGATGTGGTGGCCGTAGCCGTTGTACTTCTTCTTGACCTCGACCACCTTGCCGTTTCCGGTGGCGAAGATCTCGGTGCCGGTCGGAGCCGAGAAGTCCATGCCCCAGTGCATTTTCCGGACTTTGTAGATGGGGTGGATGCGATACCCGTATCCGCTGGCCATCCGCTTCAGGTCGCTGTTCCGGACAGGTTGGATGGCGGGAATGCTCTCCAGCATCTCCTGCTTGCTCCCGGCCAGGTCGACCAGCTGCCCAAAGCTCTCGCCCTGGGCCACCATGCGACGCTCCAGCTCGGCCATCTGCTCCCGCAGGGCGATGACCTGCTCACTCTGCTCGAGGCCGCGGAGGTCCCGGTAGCGGTCCGCTCCACCGATGCCGGGGTTGCGCAGGTGATCGGGATAAGGCTCGGCGCCGAAGATGTTCCGGTAGATCACTTCGTCCCGCTCCGTCAACTCTTCGAGGGCGCCGGTCATGTCAGACACTTGCCCTTCCATGGTGGTCAGTTGGGACTCGAGGAACTCGATCTGGCGCTTTTGGCTCCGGACCTTGGGGCTCTCGAAATACTGGTCGAAGGTGAGGATGGAACCCACGGCCACCGCGGCGAACAGCACGGCACGCGCAAGGAACCAACGGACGTAATCCGCGGTTGTATACGGCACCGCTTCCATGCGGAGCTGGGCCTCGTTGAACCGGATGTGGTGTTTCCTCATGGAAAAAAATCCGGCGCAAAAGTACGCGAAAGTCCCTACTTTCACAACCGGAAACCCGCGCCCGCCGCGGCTTTCACAGAGTTTACCACCAACACAGGCGTGTGAACAACGCCACCACAAGGACCCCATGGACGCCGCCACGATCCGCCGCACGTTCCTCGATTTCTTCCGCGAGAAGGCCCACGACATCGTGCCTTCGGCTCCCATGGTGCTGAAGGACGACCCGACGTTGATGTTCACCAATGCGGGCATGAACCCGTTCAAGGACATCTTCCTCGGCAACCGGCCGGCCAAGTCCCCCCGGGTGGCGGACACCCAGAAATGCCTGCGGGTCAGCGGCAAGCACAACGACCTCGAGGAGGTGGGTGTGGACACCTACCACCACACCATGTTCGAGATGCTGGGGAATTGGTCCTTCGGCGACTACTTCAAGCAGGAGGCCATCGACTGGGCCTGGGAGCTGCTCACAGACCGCTACGGCATCGACAAGGACCGCCTGTACATCACCGTCTTCGAAGGCGACGCCGGGGATGGGTTGCCCCTCGATCAGGAGGCCATCGACTTCTGGTCCCAACACGTGCCCGCCGAGCGCATCCTGAAGGCCGACAAGAAGGACAACTTCTGGGAAATGGGTGAGACCGGTCCCTGTGGCCCCTGCTCGGAAATCCACGTGGACATCCGAAGCGAGGCCGACCGGGCTGCCGTCCCGGGCGCCGAGCTCGTCAACCAGGACCACCCGCAGGTCATCGAAATCTGGAACCTCGTCTTCATGCAGTTCATGCGGAAGGCGGACGGATCCCTCGAGCCCCTTCCGGCCCGGCACATCGACACCGGCATGGGCTTCGAGCGCCTCACCGCCGTCCTGCAGGGCAAGCAGAGCAACTACGACACGGACGTCTTCCAGCCGTTGATCGGCCACTTGAGCCAGGCCTCCGGTAAGACCTACACCGGTGGAGACGACAAGGTGAACGTGGCCCTGCGCGTCTGTGCAGACCACGTGCGTGCCGTGGCCTTCTCCATCGCCGACGGGCAGCTCCCCTCCAACGCCGGCGCCGGGTATGTGATCCGCCGCATCCTCCGCCGGGCCGTGCGCTACGGCTACAGCTTCCTCGGCCTCGACCGCCCGTTCCTGTTCGAACTGGTGGACGTCATGGCCGACCAGATGGGCGACTTCTTCCCCGAGCTCCGCGCCCAACAGGCCCTCATCGCCAAAGTGATGAAGGAAGAGGAGGAGGGCTTCCTGCGTACCCTCGACAAGGGCATCCAGCGGTTGGACGAGAAGATTTCCGGGGCCGACCGGCTCGACGGAGACGCCGCCTTCGAACTGTACGACACCTACGGATTCCCCATCGACCTGACTGCCCTCATCTGTGGGGAGAACGGCGTCGAGGTGGACCAGGCCGGCTTCGAGGCGGCGTTGGCCCGACAGAAGGACCGCTCGCGGGCAGCCGGCAAGATGGAGGCGGGGGACTGGACCGTCCTCGAGGAGGACCGCATCGAGGAATTCGTGGGCTACGAGCGCTTGGAAGCCGAGGTCCGCATCACCCGCTGGCGCGAGGTCAAGGTCAAGGACAAGACCCGCTACCAATTGGTCTTCAACCTCACCCCCTTCTACCCGGAAGGCGGAGGACAGGTTGGGGACACCGGTGAGCTCATCGGGCCCGACGGAAGCCTGCCCATCCTGACGACCCGGAAGGAAAACGAGCTCATCCTGCACATCGCGGACCGGCTTCCGGCCGATCCGTCCGCCCGGTTCACGGCAAAGGTCCACGCCGACAAGCGACGGGAAACCACCCTGAACCACACGGCCACCCACCTCCTGCACGAGGCCCTGCGGGACGTCTTGGGCACCCACGTGGAGCAGAAGGGCTCCCTCGTCAAGGACGCCGCCCTTCGCTTCGACTTCAGCCATTTCCAGAAGATGACGTCCGAGGAGCTCCTCGAGGTCGAGCAGAAGGTCAATGCGGCCGTGCGGGAGAACCGCGCACTCGATGAGCGGCGGAACATTCCGCTCGAGGAGGCCAAGGCCGCCGGGGCCATGATGCTCTTCGGAGAGAAATACGGGGACACGGTCCGGATGATCGGGTTCGGGTCGAGCGTCGAA
>JAYYEI010000057.1:0-4905 GCA_036159995.1 Bacteroidota bacterium | reverse complement strand
GTGAACGTCGCAGATGTGGTGCTCGTGTTCCCGTAAATGTCGGTGGCGGTGAAGGTCACGAGGGTGGCGCCTGTCAACCCGCACTCATCCGTCATGTTGGCCACATCGTAGTCATTGAAGACAGAGTAGATTCCACAATTGTCCTCTGCGACGGACCCACCGAAGGCAGCCAGCCACGTATTCAAACTCGCCGTGTTGCCATTGCCATCACACTCCACTGTCAGGTCCTGTGCAGCCGTGGTGAAGACCGGATTTTCCGTGTCGTCCACATCCACGTCGAAACTGGACGTGCTCACATTGCCGTGGATGTCCGTGGCGGTGTAGGTCACCGTGGTCACACCCACCGGGAACGTGTCACCGGAACTGTGCGTGGAGGTCAGGGTGGCGATGCCACAGTTGTCGTCGGCCGTCGGAGCCGTCCAAGTGACGACCGCACTGCACAGACCAAGGTCATTGGCTTGGTTGATGTCCGCCGGCGTGCCGGAAATGACGGGGTTCTCATCGTCCGTCACGGTCACCGTAAAGCTGCTGGTCGTGGAATTGCCAGCCGCATCCAGTGCCGTGTAGGTCACCGTCGTCGTGCCGACAGCGAACGTGGCACCCGGGCTGTGCGTCGAGGTGAAACTGGTCACTGCGCAGTTGTCACTCGACGTCGGCTCCGTCCACGTCACGGCCGCGCTGCAGTTGCCTGCATCGTTCGTCTGCGTGATGTCAGCAGGGGTATTCGCGATGGCCGGGTTCTCGTCATCCGTGATGGTGACGTCAAAGCTGGCCGTGGTCACATTGCCGTGGATGTCTGTCGCCGTGAACGTCACGGTCGTCGTGCCCACGGGGAAGGTGTCCCCATTGTTGTGGTTGGACGTCAAGCTGGCCACGGCGCAATTGTCGGAAGCCGTCACCGGAGTGTTCGTGTCGGTCAAGGCGTCAAATTCCCAATCCACAACCGCACCACATTGACCGGCATCGGCCGTCTGCGTGATGTCGGAGGGCACATTGGCCAAGGCCGGAGCCTCATTGTCCGTCACCGTGATGTCGAAGGTCGAGGTCGCGGTGTTGCCATGGATGTCCGTGGCGGTATACGTCACAGTCGTCGTACCCACCGGGAAGGCATCCCCACTGCTGTAATCGGACGTCAATGTGGCCAATGCACAGTTGTCGGACGCCGTCGCCGCCGTCCAGGTCACCACAGCCGAGCAGAGGCCGGCATCGGCCGTATGCGTGATGTCGGCAGGGGTTCCCGCAATGGTCGGATTCTCATTGTCCGTGACCACCACGTCAAAGCTCATCGTGGTCTGGTTTCCTGCTGCGTCCTCGGCAGTGTACGTCACCGTCGTCGTGCCCACGGCGAATGCATCTCCACTGTTGTGGGTCGACGTGAAGCTGGTCACTCCACAATTGTCGCCCGAAGTCGGCTCCGTCCAGCTGACCACTGCGCTACAGAGGCCCCCGTCATTGTTGGCGGAAAGGTCTGCTTGGGCGCTGATGGTGGGCGCCTCATCGTCCGTCACCGTGATGGTGAAAGTGGCCGTGCTGGAGTTGGCACTGGCGTCGGTGGCCGTGAAGGTGACCGTCGTCGTACCCACCGGGAAAGTGGATCCACTCGGGTGAGAGGAGGTCAGGGTTCCGCCGTCACAGTTGTCGGCCGTCAAGGGCGAAGCATACGTCACCACTGCACCGCACATTCCGGCATCCGCTGTCTGAGTGATGTCAGCCGGAACATCGGAAATGGTCGGAGCGGTATCGTCCACAGCCGTCACAATGACGGTCACCGTGGCAGAAGCGGAATTCGCACAATCATCCGTGACCGTCAGAACCACATCATTCGGCCCCACATCATCACAGTCGAAGGAAGAGACATCGATGGAGAGGCTCACATCACCGCACGCATCATTGGAACCGTTGTCAATGTCCTCGGGGGTGATGGTGGCTTGTCCATTCCCGTCGAGGATGACGGTCAAGTCCGCACCCAGCGCAATCGGAGACGTCGTGTCTTCGATGGTGTAGGTGGCAGTCGTCGTCGTCGCATTGCCACAGTCGTCCGTCGCGGTGAAGGTCACCGTGGCACTGCCCGTGTTGCCGCAATCGTCACTCAGAGCCGTAAAGTCGTTGGTCCAAGTCACGGTGCCGCACAGCTCATCAGCCGTAGCGCCTCCGTTGCTGGAGAGCCACCCGCTCAAATCGGCGGCATTGCTAGACCCGCACTCGACCGTCCGGTCAGAGGCAGTCGAGGTCAGGGCCGGAGCCGTGGTGTCGACAATCTCGAACATGGCTGTGGTCGTGGCAGCATTGCCACAATCGTCCGTGGCTGAGAAGATGACCTCGACAGCACCGGTTCCAGCGCACGTCAGAGCATAATCATCAAAATTGTGGGACCAAGTGACGTTGCCACAGAGATCCGTGGCTGCTCCGGCACCTCCATTGGCAAGGAGCCAAGCATTCAACTCCACCGTGTTGCCGGTACCATTGCACTCCAAAGTGATGTCGATGGCCTCACTCGCGATGCTCGGCGGCGTCGTGTCACTTACGGTGAAGGTGGCCGTCGTGGTGGAAGAGTTGCCGCTTCCGTCGGTCACCGTGAAGGTCACCTGCTCAGACTCGGAGTCTCCGCAACCTGGGACCAGTCCCGTGCTGTTGTTCGTCCAGACGAGGCCTCCGCATGCGTCGGTGGCCGTGGCACCTCCATTGCTGGAGAGCCAGTCTGCGAATTGGGTCGAGTAATCGGTTCCGTCACACTCGTAGGTGGCATCAGCGGCCGCAGCCGTAATGGTCGGGGCCGTGTTGTCGACAACGGTCACGATCGCGGTCGTCGTCGATGCATTGTTACAATCGTCGGTCACCGTCAAGGTAATGGTGTTCGGACCGAGATCAGCACAGGTGAAGCTGGTCTGGCTGGCCGCCAGCGTCACGGTGCTACATCCGTCGCTCGAGCCATTGTCAATGTCACCCGCGACCATCGTTCCGTTTCCACTGGCATTCAGGGTCACGGTGTGGTCCTTGGCCAAAGCCGTCGGATTGGTCGTGTCCTGAATCGTGAACGTGGCCGAAGTCGTGGACTCATTGCCGCAAACGTCCGTGGCCGTGAAGGTCACCGTGACGGAACCCGTGGCTCCGCAGAGGTCGCTCATAATGGCCCCCGTGCCATAGTTGTGGCTGAAGGAGGCGCTGCTGCAATCGTCGTTCGCGGTCGCACCGGCGAAGTTGGCGAGCCAGGTGTTCAGGTCAGACGTGTTGCCGGCTCCATCGCACTCCACGGTCAAATCAGACGCAGGCGTGGTGATGGTCGGAGCGGTGGTGTCCTCGATGGTAAAGGTGGCCGACGTCGAGCTCGTGTTGCCCGCCGCGTCGGTGGCCGTGAAGATGACCTGCACGGCTCCGGCCCCACCACAAGTGTTGGCCATGGTCGTAAAGTCATTGCTCCAGGTCACGCCACTGCAGTTGTCCGTGGCAGCGGCTCCTGCATTGTTGCTCAGCCACGCCATCAGGGCAGCCGTGTTGCCAGACCCGTCACACTCGACGGACTCGTCGGCAGCCGGGGTTCCAATGGCCGGGGCCTCGTCGTCCTCGACGATCACATCGAAGGAAGCGGTCGAGCTGTTTCCATGGATGTCGGTCGCGGTGTAGGTCACCGTGGTCGTGCCCAGGCTGAAGGTCGAACCGGAGGCAATGTCAGCCGTCAGGGTCGAGATCGCGCAGTTGTCCGTGGCGGCCGGATCGGTGAAGGTCACGACCGCATCACATGTGCCGGGGTCCGTGGACACCGTCATATCGGACATGGCCGAAATCACCGGGGCCTCGGTGTCGGTCACGACTACATTGAAGCTAATGGTGGCCGTATTGTTCGCAGCGTCCGTGGAGGTATAGGTCACCGTCGTGGTGCCCACGGCAAAGGTGTCTCCCGGGCTGTGGGTGCTCGTCAGGGTCTGCGAACAATTGTCAGAGGCGGTCGGCGCCGTCCAAGAGACGGCCGCACTGCAGTTGCCTGCGTCATTGGACGCGGAAAGATCACCGGGGTTGCCCGCGATGGTCGGGGACTCGTTGTCGACAACCGTTACCGTGAAGGAGGTCGTGACGGAGTTGTTTGCTGCATCCGTTGCGGTGTAGGTCACCGTCGTCGTGCCCACATTGAAGGACGCACCCGGATTGTGGGTGCTGGTCACCGTCGCACCGCAATTGTCGGTGGCTGTCGGCGCGGCCCAGCTGACTGCGGCGCTGCACACGCCGGCGTCATTGTTGACCGTGATGTCCGCCGGGGTCCCGGAAAAGACCGGATTCTCGCCGTCGGTTACGGTGATGTTAAAGCTAGCCGTGGTCTGATTGCCTTGGGCGTCCTCGGCAGTATAGGTCACCGTGGTCGTGCCCACAGGGTACGATGCGCCATTGGTCTCGTCCGAGGAGAAGCTCGTCACAGCGCAATTGTCCGTGGCGGACGGTTCCGTCCAGGTCACCGCAGCGGCACATTGACCAGGGTCATTGCTCACCGAAATGTCGGCCGGCAGGCCATCAATGGTCGGAGCCTGCCCATCGGTAACGGTCACAGTGAAGGAGGAGGTCACTCCGTTCCCCGCTGCATCCATGGCCGAATAGCTCACGGTGGTACTGCCCACGTTGAAGAAGTCACCGCTATCATGGGTGGAGGGGAAACTCGTCACACCGCAGTTGTCGCTCGCCGTCGGCGCCGTCCAAGTGACGGTTGCGCCACACGCATCGTTGTCGGTCGTGGCGGAGATGTTGGTGGGCACATTGGCAATGGCTGGGTCCTCGTCATCGGTCACCGTCACATCGAAGGAGATGGTGGACGAGTTGCCGTGGATGTCCGTGGCCGTGTAGGTCACCGTCGTGGTGCCCACCGGGAAGGCGTCACCGCTGCTGTGGTCCGAAGTGAACGTGTCGATGGAACAGTTGTCG
>JAYYEI010000056.1:0-46911 GCA_036159995.1 Bacteroidota bacterium | reverse complement strand
GTCATGCTGCTCGGCTCCGGCGAGCTGGGCAAGGAGGTGGTCATCGCCCTGCAGCGGCTCGGCCAGCACGTCATCGCGGTGGACGCCTACCCGGGCGCTCCGGCCATGCAGGTGGCGGATGCGTTCGAGGTCATCTCCATGCTCGACGGCGATGCGCTCGACGCCATCGTGGCCAAGCATCAGCCCGACATCATCGTTCCTGAGGTGGAATCCATTCGGACTGAGCGCTTCTATGACTACGAGAAGCAGGGCATCCAGGTGGTGCCCTCCGCCAAGGCGGCCCACTTCACCATGAACCGCCGGGCCATCCGGGACCTCGCCGCCCAAGAGCTCAGCTTGACGACCGCGCCTTACCGGTATGCCACTTCGCTGGAGGAATTGCAGACCGGAGTGGCAGCCGTGGGCTTGCCCTGCGTAGTCAAGCCGCTCATGTCCAGCTCGGGCAAGGGCCAAAGCGTCATCCGCACCGAGGCCGACATCGAAACAGCGTGGAACTATGCCCTCGAAGGTTCGCGCGGCGACCTCGCCGAGATCATCGTCGAAGCGTTCATCGAATTCGACTACGAAATCACGCTCCTCACGTTGACGCAGGCGAGCGGCGAGACGCTGTTCTGCGCGCCAATCGGACACCGCCAGGAGCGCGGAGACTACCAGGAAAGCTGGCAGCCCGCCGTGATGGAACCGGGGCTCCTGAAGGAGGCACAAGACATGGCCGCTACGGTCACCGCCGCCCTCGGGGGCAACGGGATTTGGGGCGTCGAGTTCTTCATCCAAAATCCCCGTGACAGCTGGCCCGGCACCGTCTACTTCTCGGAGCTGTCGCCCCGTCCGCACGACACGGGGATGGTGACCCTGGCCGGGACGCAGAACTTCTCCGAATTCGAGTTGCACGCCCGGGCCGTCCTCGGCCTGCCCGTGCCCGCCATCGTCCAGCAGCGCCCCGGTGCCAGTGCGGTGGTTCTCGCCCCGGAATCGCTGGCGCCCCATGCCGGTGCCGCCCCGGTCATCACTGGCTTGGCGGAGGCCGCCGCCGCACCCAACAGCGACCTGCGTATCTTTGGTAAGCCCACGGTGCGGCCCTACCGCAGAATGGCCGTCGCGGTGACCCACGGCGCTCCCGGTGACGATGTCGTCGAGCTTGTCGACCGCGCAAAGGCCATTGCCGCCCTCATCGACGTCCACGCCCAATCCTGAACCATGCGCCGACTTCCCCAATCCTTCTGCCTCATCGGCATCGCCCTCGCGGCGACCGGATTCACGTTCAAACTCAACCAATACGCAGGAGCGCACACCCTGTTCAACCTCGGCGTTGCCGTCCTTGTGGTTGGTCTGCTGCTCTGGGCTTTCCGGCTACTCCGTGGGGCGTCCTCTGGGCACACATGATCGACGCCACGGTGCCCTTTGCCGTGCTCGGGCTCCTCGGCCCAAAGTCCCTTTGAAAATGAGGCGCTTGGGCTAAAATCGTGTCCAAAGTACACTTGTAAGTCCTTGAAAACGTGGTCATTGCGACTTATCTTTGAGGTAAACCGAACAAAATCACAGCATGAAAAGCCGCTCCCTGAATGAGCTGCGTCAAACCCGCGACGCCGTCTACACCCCGCCCGTTTCCCACGACCAGCGCCTCCGCGACCGGAAGGAAGGCCGCAGCTACCTCGTGCTCGATGCCGAGGGCCGGCCGGAAGTGACGTGTGACGATGTGCAGTGCATTTTGGACGTGCGCCCCGGCCTGAAGGGAGAGGATGTGCTGTCCCATTTCGATGGAGGAGCCGAGGCCATGGACCTGCCCGACGGGGGGTCGATCCGCCTCGTGCCCCGCTTGAAGCGGAAGTGATCGCTCAGCCGCGTTTTCTCTTCCGGAAACGCAACCGCTGACGGAAGCGGTCCACCTTGTCCTTGGACACCACACCCCGCGCCACGAGGGCGAACAGGACGAGCCACATCAACCCTTTGATCAGGAAGAAGAGGAAGCCGGCGAGCCCGAAGGCTTTCAACGTGTCCATCATGAATCGGCCGTAAAGATGACCCTTCTGGAGCGCCTAGATGTGCTCGGAGTGTTCAACAGTGCGTTCGGATGCCACCCCACCCGTGTGGTGGATGTCCTGCGGCTCGAACAGCAGAATCCACACCTCCTCCTCGGTGACGGGCCGATGCTCGACCCCCTTCGGCACCACGATGATCTCGCCCGGGCCGACCTCCACCTTCCGATCCCGGAACTCCATGGTCATCCGCCCCCGGATGACGTGGAACAGCTCGTCTTGCTCATCGTGGGCATGCCAGAGGAATTCCCCCTGAATCTTGGCGAGCTTGACGTCCTGGCCATTGAGCTGGGCAATGATCTTCGGAGTCCATTGGTCCTCGAACAGACTGAACTTCTCGGTGAGCGAAATGGCGTCCATGACCGGAAGGTAGGGGATGGGCCGAGCTTGGGGGGGAGTGCTACCTTCGGCGCCGTGCGGAGCGCAGGCAAATCGACCCGGTCATGTTGAAGCGGATGGCCACCCTTCTGGGGGGCTCGCTCGCGGGCCAGCTCGTGACGATTGTCGCCGCGTTCATCCTCACCCGGCTGTATTCACCGGAGGCGTTCGCCCACCTCGAGATGTTCGCGCTCGTCACGGGCATCACGGCCGTGCTCGGCACCGGCAAATTCGAACAGGCGCTCATGCTGCCGAAGGCTGAGTCCGAAGCGCGGGTCCTCTTCGCGGCGGGCCAACGCGCCGTGGGCATCACGGTCTTCGTCGTCTTTGTCTTCGCGACGTTGTCGGCCCCCTGGGTGTCCACGCGGTATGGCCTCGAGCATTGGACGTTCGTGGCCTATGCCTTGCCGCTGTTCTGCGCCTTCGCTGCCCATGCGCGCCTGCTGGAGTACTGGCACCACCGCAATGCGGATGCGGGCAAGGTGGCCACGGCCCAGGCCGCCGGCCCTCTGGCATCCGAAGGGGTCAAGCTGGCCTTGGCCGGACCGCTGTCGATGACGGGACTCGTGTGGGGCTCAGCCATCGGCATCGGTGTCCGTTGGGCCACCATGCGCCGAGGCCTCACGGACATTGTTCGGGAGACGTGGGCGTGGCATCGGGTCAAGGACGACGCCGTGCTCCACGAGCACCGAGACTACCCGACGTGGGTGCTGGCGGGCAGTGCGATGAACCGCCTCGCCCAATGGCTGCATGTGTTGCTGATCGGGGCCACGTTGGGCCCGGTCCTGCTCGGGATGATGGGCCTGGCCCGTCGAATGGTCATGCAGCCGCTCTCCCTGTTGGCCACGTCTTCGGCCCCTGTTCTCTTCCAAGGCTCGACCGAAGTAGAGGATGGGGGGCCGCTCCGGGCGCTGTTCCTGAGGGCATTGGGGGCCTTTGCCGCGGCGGCGGCCCTGCTCTGGACGGCCGTGATGCTCGCTCCGGACGGGACAACGGCTTGGCTCTTCGGAGCTGAGTGGTACGGCGCGATGGATGTGGTCCGCATCCTGACCCCATGGTTCGTCCTGAACTTCATGACGGCGGGCCTCGGTGCCCTGTTTCACCGAGTGCGCAAGCCCCGTTGGATCACCTGGCTCGATGGGCTGCACCTGATGGCCGTGGGCTTGGGTTGGGCCTTGGGGACTTTGCACCCTGAGTGGTTCGGCGGAGGCGAGTGGGGTGCCCTCGTGGGCATCGTCTGGGCCAAGTGCGGCTACTACGTGTTGAACCTCGCGGTGCTCGTTACCGCCGTCTTGCGCCACGGCCCATGAGGATTGCCAACGTCGTCCTCAACGATTTCACCCGGGACAATCGGGTGCTCAAGGTGTCAGAGAGCCTGGCTGGAGTTGGGCATGACGTAACGGTCGTCGCTCTGCACAAGGAAGGCTTTCCGATGGAAGAAGAGCGGGGGACATGGAACGTCGTGCGCACCCGGATTGCCACCTCGGCCTTGCCACGGGGGACGGTCTTCGGTGTGCTGAAGATGGCCGAGCTCGCCCTGCGGGTGGTGTGGCGCTGGCGCAAGGTTGACGCGTGGCATTGCAACGACATCGAGGCCTTCGTCCTCGGCTGGTGCGCCCAGCGGCTGAATCCCCGACTGCGACTCATCTACGACTGCCATGAGTTCGAGGCGGAGCGCAACGCCAAGCCGGCCATCGAACGAAAGATGGTGGGCTGGTTGGAGCGGCGGATGATCCGCAAGGCGGAGGCGGTCATCACGGTGAGCCCGTCCATCGCGGCCGCTTACCGCGAGCGCTATGCCCGCCATGGTCTTCCCGAGGTCCACCTTGTGCGCAACATCCCCGAGCCCAAGACGGCCGCGAAGGGAGAGACGTCAGACCGCTTCCGCATCCGATATGGCATTCCGCAAGACGGCTTCATCGCCCTGTATCAGGGATCGTTCACGCACAACCGGGGCTTGGAGACGGCCCTCGAGGCCATGCGGGGCCTCGAGGACAGCGGCATCCACCTCGTCCTGATGGGCTACGGCCCGCTCCAGTCCCTCGTCGATGCGGCGGCGGCCGATTTGCCGCACGTCCATGTGCACCCTGCTGTTCCGTACAAGGAGGTCCTGGCCCATACCTGCAGTGCGGATATCGGACTGGTCTCTGTCAAGCCGACCTGTCTGAGCTACCTCTATTGCCTGCCCAACAAGCTCTTCGAGTACCTCCTCGCCGGGGTGCCGGTGCTGTCCAACGACTTGCCGGATTGCCGGGCCCTCATCGAAGAGTTCAGTGCGGGAAGCGTCGTGACGCAGGACGATGCGGACGGGTGGCGACAGGCCCTCCTCGACTTGCAGGAGCGCGGGGTGGAGGGATTCCAGCCGGGCTTGGTCAAAGCGGCAGAGTCGCTCAGCTGGTCCTCCGAGTCGGAGGTCCTGACGGGGCTGTATGCCTCAGGCTGAGCCCTTCACCACCACCTTACTTTCGCGGCATGTACACATTGCGTGATACCGCCATCCGGGCCGCAGTCGAGGCCGGCCGGGCCATCCTCGAGATCTACCACAGCGGCGACTTCGACGTGACCGTCAAGGGCGACGATTCGCCACTGACCCGCGCCGACATCGCCTCTCACGAGGTCATCGTGCGCCACCTCGACCCTCTCGGCATTCCCGTCCTCAGTGAGGAAGGGCGACACATGCCGTACGAGGAGCGCTCCGGTTGGTCCGAGTTGTGGATCGTCGACCCGATTGACGGAACCAAGGAGTTCATCAAGCGAAATGGCGAATTCACGGTCAACATTGCGCTCGCCCGCGACGGCATGCCCGTCCTCGGGGTCATCTATGTCCCGGTCACTGGTGAGCTTTATGTGGGTGTGGCGGGAGAAGGTGCCCGCAAGGCCCAGTGTCCGGCTGATCAGCCGGTGGACCCCACGGCGGCGATGGCTGGAGCCGATATCCTGCCCCTGCCGAAAGGTGACCGCCCCTACACCGCTGTGGCCAGCCGCTCCCACCTCTCGCCCGAGACCGAGGCCTTCATCGAGGAGTTGAAGCAGGAGCACGGCGAAGTGGTCACCATCTCCAAGGGCTCCTCCCTCAAGCTGTGCATGGTGGCCGAGGGCAAGGCGGACTGCTACCCGCGGTTTGCGCCCACCATGGAATGGGACACAGCGGCGGGCCAGGGCATCTGCATGGCGGCCGGGTTCGACGTGATCGACCAGGACTCGGGCGTGACCATGCGCTACAACCGCGAGCAGTTGCTCAACGCCTGGTTCCTTGTAAGGTGAGTCCGGTCTCTCCCTCCATTATCTGACTTCTCAAAAAGCAACAAGGCCGCCCCGAAGGACGGCCTTGCTCGCAATTGTAAGGGGCGTGAGATCAGTGCTTGAGCACGGACTTCACGAGGCGCTCGCCATCGGCTTCGATGACGATGAAGAACATGCCGGTTTCGAGGGCGGAGAGGTCCACCATGTTGCCCGGGTTGGTCGTGGCGATCCGGGTCCGGCCTTGGGCGTCGATCACCTCGAGACGGTCGACCTGCGTGCCGTTCCAACGGATGGCGTCCGTGGTCGGGTTCGGGTATACCTCGAAAAGAGTGCTGAGGTCGACATCCTCCACGCCGGTCGGCAGGCTGAGGACGGCGTCAATCACATGCACCACACCATTGTCGGCGACGAGGTCGGCGACGATGACATTGGCATCGTTGACCATGACCCCCATGTCGATGCTGATCTCGACATCACCGCCTTGAAGGGTGGTAATCATCTGGCCATCGCTCAGGTCCGTGCTAAGGGCGGCTGCGCCCACCACGTGGTAGAGCAACACCTCGGCGAGGGCGCCAGTCGGATCGGCGAGCAGGGCGTCCAATGCACCGGCCGGGAGGGCAGCGATGGCGGCGTCGGTCGGAGCGAACACCGTGAACGGTCCTTCACCGGAGAGGTCGTCGGCCAGGCCGGCCGCAATGACGGCCGTTTCCAGGATGATGTGATCCGGGCTGTTGACGATGATGTCCACGACGGTTGACGGCGTCGGGGCCGGCGGCGTGAGCACGGCGTCGATGACGTGTACCACACCGTTGGTTCCTTCGAGGTCCGCCACGATGACGGTGGCCACGCCGTTCACCATGACCGTTCCATCAGCATCGATGGAAATGGTCACATCGGCGCCGTTCACGGTGGTGATGGTCTGTCCGTCGGACAGGTCACCGCTCATCACGGTGCCTCCGGCAACGTGGTAGGTCAGGATGGAGGCGAGAAGCTCGTTGTCCATCAGGACGTCGAGAAGGAAGAACGGATCGAGGGCGTCAAAAGCCGCATCGGTCGGAGCAAACACCGTGAAAGGGCCCTCGCCGGACAGGGTCTCGTCCAAGCCGGTGCTGTCGAGCACGGAAGCCAGCACGAAGTGATCTGGGCTTCCGGCGATGATGTCTGCGACGGTCGGATCGTCTCCACCACCGGTACCGGGGAGGATGACGGCGTCGATGACGTGGACCACGCCGTTGTCGGTCGTGATGTCCGCCACGGTGACGGTGGCCGTCCCGTTGATGGTCACGGTGCTGTCAGCCACAGTAATGGTGGCGTCATTGCCGTCGAGCATCGTCACGGTCTGCTCGGCCTGAAGGTCCGAGCTGAGCACCTGGGCGCCCAGGACGTGGTAGAGCAGGATGTTGGCGAGGTCGCCGGTCGGGTCGGCCAGCAGGGCGTCGACAGTGCCTTCGGGCAGAGCCTCAAACGCGGCGTCGGTCGGGGCGAACACCGTGAACGGTCCCTCACCGGAGAGGTCGTCGGCCAGCTCTGCGGCAATGACGGCAGCCTCGAGAGTCGTGTGGACCTCGCTGTTGACCACGACATCGACCACGGTGGTCTGGGCTTGGGTCATGAGCCCCAAGAAGAGGAGGGGCAATAGAAGGGTATGCTTCAGCATGGAATGAGTTTTGTGTGAATGAGTAATGGGAACAGGGTGCACTCAGGAATGTTCAGGCCGACTTGAATCGGGAACAGAATGCACGAAACGGCCCAAGAGAAGGCAGTGGCCTACGATGGGAGGTCGAGTATTATCAGTCGTCTGGAATTGTCGCCTGATTCCGACAAGCGAGATGGGAAAGAATGGCTTGGTTGAATGGATTCGGTCAACCCAATCGCACTGGACCTCGACGTGTCGGATTTGGAGGCCGGTCTCTACCTGGTTCGGGCCACGAACGGCACTGAGTGACAGGTCATTCGCCTGATGGTCGAATGATCCTTTAATTGAACCTGAACCTTTTGGTCACGGGGAAGGGGTCCAGCGCGCCGTGTGCACGCGGGCTTCCTGCCCCGTGCTCGTCCAGGCCAACAGGATGCCACCGGAGTCGAGTCCCACAGCGGTCGGGAAGCCTCCGGCCCGAGCATCGTCCACCCCGGTCAATTCGACGGGGCTGGGCAGTAGGGCCTCTCCCTTCGGGCTCCAGCATTGCCCCATCAGGACGGCGCCGGCTTCCCGGCGCTCCATCCAGATGCCATGAAAGCGGCCCTGGCCGTCTGCCGCAGCGGCTACGCGGCCTATAGCTGGCCCCTGTTGGAGGTCGGTGACCGCACTCCACGTCCCATTGGAATTCCGCCACGCGGAACGGATGCGCGCCGCGTCCTGGGCGCCGGTGAACCAGAGGGCGAGTGTGAGGTCGCCTGCGGTGGCCAGCGCCGACCCATTGACGGGACAGCCGGCAATCTGCCATCCGTCGTGTCCGAGTGGCGCGGCTTCGGAGACCATCCGAGGAGAACCGTCCGTCGAAGCCCGCAGGGTCACCCCGGAGAAGTCCCGAATCTCCTCGGGCGTCCGGTCGCGATACGTCAACAGGTGTCCATCGGCGGTGGGCGTCGCAGCGAGGGGGCAGCACGTACAGGCACTCGTGTCCAGCACAATCTCCTCCGACCAGCCCAATTCCGGCCTCCATTGAGCGGCCCGCACTTCCATGGGGGCTTTGGCTGGATTCGGATGTCCATCGAACCGCCGCCCATCCAACCAAGCCAATACTGTACCCCGCCGATCAATCATCCACTGCCCGAATCCGTGTTCGGCCACGGCGGTGTCCCCGTGGGGTCGATCCGGCTCGGACCAAGTCCGCCCACCGTCGGTGCTGTGGACGGTGCGAATGCCATAGGTGAAATCGCCGCGCGGATCGACCTCCAGCCAATGGGCGTGAGCCTCACTAGCCGGTCCGAAGGCCAGCGCCGGGCGGTCTGCCCAGTTGATGAGAAGGTCGGTGCCGGAATGGATCTCGAGGGTGTCCATCCAATCCATGCCATTCCATCCAGCCCAGCGAAGGGAGGCCGAGTCCCCTGATTCGCAGGCAAACAGCAAGGCCGGACCATCGGGGCCGGCTGTCAGGCCTGGCAACCGGGTTCCGAGGGGCAAAACGCGCACATCCGACAGCCCGTGACAGGTCTCTCTGGACTCCCCGTTTTCAGAATGGGAGAGCGAACAGGCCGCTGCGAACAGGGCGAGGCAGAGCGGCGCGACGGTGCGCACCGCGTTCATCGGACCACGATGCGCGTGGTCGCGGAGCCGGTGCCGAAGGTGGCGAGGTAGACGCCCGGCGCGAGTCCGGTGGTCGACACGGCGGTCGTGCCCGGGACAAGTCCCGCTTCGAGGACTGCCCGTCCCGACAGGTCGCGGAGGACCATCGGACCGGTGGGCTCACCATCGAGCCACTGGACGTTCAAGGTGCCTTCCGTCGGGTTCGGGTAGAGCAGGCATTGGGGATTCGCCTCCGCATCCTCTACGGATTGGATGACGCCGAGGGCAATGAGCATGCCGCGGAACTCCTGGTGGTACAGGTTGGCGACGCGGGCATCGTGTACAATCACGGTGTTCTCGTCATTGACGTTCTCCGCCGAGGAGGACCAGTTGTGGGAGCCGGTGATCACGACCGGGTCGAACCCGGGGCTGGCATGGTCGACGATGGCGTACTTGTGGTGCAGGTCCGGGCTCACATTGTGGGCGTAGACCTGGACCCCGGAGTTCTGAAGGTTTTCGAACTCGCTTCCGGTGGTGTTAACCTGTTCAATGGCCCCGATCGGGTTCACGAAGAAGCTTTCTCCGAGGTCGGCGATGGCCTCGCCGAGGTCGTCGCGGGTGAAGGCGAGCAGGGCGAATTCGAATTCCGAGTCGGCGGCTTCAATCTCCTGACGGATGGCGTTCGTGGTGCCATCGGACGGGGAGAAGTACAGTTCCACCGGGCTCCCTCCGATGAGGAAGTTGGAGGGCGTGTTCCACGACTTGTCCGGGCCGAACTTGGCGTTGGCCACATCCGGGGTCGCGCCATCCGAGCCCCACATTTCATGGAACTCGATGGTGTAGGCGCGGGCGAGGCTCTGGTCCTCGAAGACGATCACGTTGTTCAGGTCCTGCACCAGGTTGCCCGTGGTGAGGTTGGTCGAACCGGTCAACACAAAGGCGGACTCGGTGTATTCCGCGTCGCCGATGATGAACTTGTTGTGCATGCCGCTGCCCTCGCCATCGGTGCGGGGGTGGGTCGGGATGCCACTGTCGAGGGCGCCGAGGCCCGTGTTGGCGTTCTGCCCTTCGTAGATCCAGCGGATCTCGACGCCGTTGGCGGCGGCGGCGTTGAAGGCGGCAATCAGCGTCTGGTCGTTCAGGTTGTAGGCGGCCACATCGAGGGTGTGCTGGGCCGACAAAATCCAGGCGGCGACCGTGTCGTTGAGGTCGGTGCCAAGGGACATCGCGACCTCGTCGGTGGCCGCGGAGGCGTCGACGGTGCCGTTGAAGTAGACGTGGATGTCTCCCGAAGAACCGGAGACCGTGGCGTAGGGCCGGATGGGGGAGGCGGCGCTCTCCCCGTCGGGCAGGGTGGAAATGGCGCGGGCGTAGTAGATCTGTCCGGCTTCGAGCCCCGTCAGGTCCACGCTGTGGTCCGCGGTGCCGGTGGCGCCTGTGGCCGTGGAGCCCAGGGCTTCCGTCAGGCCGTACTCGACGATGCCATCCGAAGCGAGGTCCGTGGTCCAGCTGAGCGTGAAGCTCGTGGTGGTCATGTTCGATTGGACGACCGGGGAGGTGTAGCAAATGCCGGCGGCCGGAATGAGGTCACCGGGGCCGCGGGGAAGAAGTTGGTAGCCTCCGAAGCCGTCGAAAGAGAATTGGGACACGATGCCCAGCAGGTCGACGGCACACCCGGTGAGGTTTTCGCCCACAAGGCTGTTGCTGTTGCGCACGTAGATGATGCCCGTCTGTCCGTCTGCGGTGAAGTCGTAGGTGTTGTTCCCCGTGATCTCCTGACCGGCGAGGGGGAAGGTGACACCGTTGACCCGGACCAATTGTCCCTCCAATGCTTCATCCAAGTCGTCCGCACCGATGACGAGCGGAGCGGGAACGGTGCCCGTGCCTTCGAAGACCACGGCGGTCAGGTTCGGACCGACCTCGAGCAGGCCATTGTACTCGGTGATCTCACCGGTCACGGTGAGGGAGTCGCCGATGGCAGGCTCCGCGTCCCAGTCGGACCAGTCGGCCCCCGGGTACAGGGCGATGCCGGCGGTGGCGTCCTGCAGGTAGCGGACCGAACCGAGGTTGGCGTCGCTGGTGACCACACCAGTGACGGTCACGACGTCGCCAATGCCGTAGTTGGTGCGCGCGTCGAGGATGTTGTCCTGCGCGGACAGGGAACAGGCGCAGAGGAGGGCCGAAGCCGAGAGGAGGAAACGGGTCATGGTCGATTTCATGGACGGTTCTGGAGTCCCTTGAGTTCAAGCACCGCGCTCACGCGGATCATGCGGGGCGGGCCGACGAAGACCTCGGCCATGCCGCTGCCCCCCTCGGGACCGTATGGGTAGGGGGCGTATTGGGAGTTGTTGCGGGCGTCCGCGATGAAGAGCTCGTCGAGCACATTGGTGACGCTCAGGCGCAAGCGCAGCAGGGCGTCGTCGGAGACGTCGAAGGTCGTGCCCGCGTTGAAGTTGATCAGGTTGTAGCCCGGGGTGACCCAAACGTCCTTGGGTTCGCCCTCGGTGATCACGTCGCCGGGGGAGAAGTTGGCGTAATGCTGCCAGAACCAGGTACTCCGCACGGAGAAGTACGTGCCCCGCTTCGGGCGGTAGCTGATGGCCGCGCTGATCTGACGCTGGGCGGCATCGCCCACCTTGACCCCGTTGAGATTCACAAGAGTGTCCGCCACCGCGCCATTGTCGGTGCGGGTGATGAACCCGTTGTCGGAGCTGTTGATCAGGTCGACGCGCTCGTTGCTCGTCCACCGCCAGTTGCCCCAGGAGAAGACCCCTTGGACATCGAGCTTGTTGGTGACGTCATAGGCGAAGTCCCACTCGACCCCGCTGTGGACGGCGTCGGCGTTGAGCAGGTTGTAGCCGAGGTTCCGGTCGGCCTGCTCGATGAGGGTGGAGGCCTCCGTGCCCCAGTCGACGTCCTCCAGCAGGCGATCGTCCTGGGCAAGCAGGAGAATGGTCTCCCGGCCGGCAGTGGTGGCGGTGTCCGCGTAGACGCTCAGATTGGGGTCCTGCCACAGGTTGGAGACGCTGTAGAAGCGGTTGATGGCCTTGTTTTCCCAGCCCGTCCGGTAGGCGTTGATGTTGGAGGCGAAGCGGCCCTTGGCATACTTCACGCCCAGCTCCACAGCCTTGACGTATTGGTTCTCGTAGCCTTCGATGAGGTTGTTGTTGATGTCGAAGACGGAGTTGAACAACGGCGCGCGGCTGAGGTAGCCGAGATTGGTGTAGGCGCTGGTCCACTCGTTTAGGTTGTAGTTGCCTCCCGCCTTGATGGTGTAGCTGGTGAGGCGCTGCCAGTCGGTGGTGTAGGTCTCCAGACCGGGGTTGTCGGCGGTCAGGAGCGTGCCGTCGGCCAGCTCGCCGGTGGACCAGTCGCTGTCGCCGATGACGCGCCACTCGTCCGTGGACCGGACCTCGTAGGTGGTGCCGTCGAGGGTGATCACCTTGGGACGGAAGTAGTCGATGCCGCGGTACCAGCTCTGTGCGCCGGACAGGTTCACGAAGGCGCTGTAGAGCGGCTTGTCCCACTCGAGCTGGACGTACGATCCGCCCCAGGCCACCTGGCCGTCGTCGGAGTAGAAGTAACGGTCGCCCTCCCGAAGGGGCGCGTCGAAGTCCGCATTCTGGTCGCGGCGGTCGTCGGGCGCATCGTAGTAGTCGGCGCCGAACATGTCCCCGATGGTGCGGTAGTGGCTGCCCGTGTAGTGTCGCACGTCCACTCCCGCGCTCAAGCTGAGCTCGCCGTTGAGCTGGGTGTTGTAGTTGGAGAGGGCGCCGTACCAGCGGTGGTCGTTGTGCGCTACCCGAATGAAATTGGATCCCTTGCGCTCCCCGTTGGCGTCGACGTTCAGCCCATTGGGGCCGAATTCGAAGAGCTGGTGGCTGTCCCAGGTCGGTTGCAGGTTGAGCGTGCCGTCGCTCAAGCGGGTGCCCGGCGTGCTGGCCAACGCCTCGCCGCCCCCCGTGCCGAAGCTCGCATAGGCCGTGGTCGTCAGGGATGACTTGTCGCTCAGCGCCCAGACATCGCGCACCGTGAAAATGGGCTTGAAGTAGTAGTTCTGCCTGGAGTTGTACCGGCGGGTCCGCCCGTAGGTGGTGTCCACCTGGCCAGTTTCCTCGTTGTAGTCGTAGTAGACCTCCTGATAGTTGACGACGAACTCGTTGAAGTCCCGCCCGCGGGACACGAGGTCGTCCTCGTCGGCCGCGTCCAGGATGCCTTGAAGCTGGACTTGACCCTCCGGCGTGGTGAGCTCCATGGCGAGGTCGGAGTCGAACTCGTGGACCTGCATCTGGTAGGAACGTTGTCCGTGGCGCTGGGGCGCACCAAACGTGGTGAAGCTCAGGTTGTGGTTGCCGATGGTCTTGCGCCCCTTCAAGTAGTAGGCGTAGGCTTCGGACTCGAGTCCGGCCGCGAAGCCCTGGTTGGTTCGGTAGGATCCAACGAAATGCAGGAAACCCTTTTCGCGGTTGCCGAAGACGCCCGACAGGCTGTTCCGGAAGTAGCCGTAGTTGCCCACCTCGGACAGGAAGGTCAGGCGGCCGTTGCCGGACTCGTCTCCCCCGGTCAGGATGTTGATGGTGCCGCCGACGGAGGGGATGGCCAATTTGCTGGCCCCGAGGCCCCGCTGGACCTGGGTGGTGCGCACGACGAGGTCGAGGCCCGCCCAGTTGCTCCAGTAGACCCAGCCGTTCTCCATGTCGTTCATGGGCACGCCGTCCACCATGACGGCGAGGTTGGTCTGGTCGAATCCTCGGATGGTCACGCGCGCATCGCCGTCACCACCCCCCTGCTGCGTCGCGTAGACGCCCGGCGTGGAGTTGAGGATGAGCGGCAGGTCCCGTCCGGCCAGTTCCTCCTGGATTTGGGCGGGAAGGACGTTGGTGAAGGCGACCGGGGTCTTCCGGTCAATGGCGATGTCGGCCGCCACGATCGCCTCCTCGAGGATGAGGGACTCCAGCCGCGCATTCACGGTTTGGGTGGAGCCCGTCAGCGTCGTGGACACCGTCTTGGCGGCATACCCGATGTAGGAGAAGGTGATGTCCCGCTTTCCTGAAGGCAGCACGATTTCATAGCGTCCGTCGATGTCGGTGGCGGCGAAGAGATCGCCGGCCCGGACGTAGGCGCCTACGAGGGGGTCGCCGGAGAGGCCATCCCGGACGGTTCCGGTGACCGTGCAGTTCTGGGCGTGTGCACCCAAGGCACCCAACACCACGGCCAGGAACAGCGCGAAGAAGGACTTCATGAAAGCGGAGTTGGTGCGGGTCAGTGCTTGACGGCCTGGCGGCGCTCCATCCGCCCGTCGGCGAGCTGGACCTCCACGAGGTAGGCTCCGGTCGGCAGGACGGCGAGGTCGAGGCGGAAGGCGCGACGGCCCTCGGCGGGAACGCGCAGGGCCTCCGTACCGGACAGGGTGCGGACCACCACCTCGGTCATCGGCTGGTCAGCCAGCAGGTCGAGATGGTTGCGGAACGGGTTCGGGAACGCCCGGAGGGCATTGGCGGTGCGGTTCTCCACGGACGTCACGCAGTCGCAAACGTGGAAGCCGAGGTGGTCGAAGACATTGGCCCCGAGGGAGTCCCAGACGGCGAGCACATCGAATTCGTCCACGGCCTGGGTGTCGCCCCCCGTCACTTCAGGACGGCGCACAAGCGTCTGGTTCTGGGTGACCTCGTCCCAGCCGGCGGTGCCGGGATCCTCACCGATGACGCCGAAGATGTCGATCGGGGTGTTCGTGGAGATCTTGCGGAGGACCATGGCGTCGTTGCCATTGAAGTACATCGTGTTGTTCTCCTCGTAGACGGGGTTCAGCCAGATGTCGGCCTGCTCGGCGAGCTCGTCCCACACCGGGGTCTCGAAGTCGACGCCGTCGGGGTCTTGCTTGTCAATCACGTAGACGAGGACGTCTCCCGGCTCGATGGTGCCGGTCAGGTCGGTCTTCTGGTTGTCGGCGGCGGCCGTGGCTCCGTTGGAGTAACGCTCCAGACGGTAGTCGGTCATGTCGATGGCACTGCCCGTCGGGTTGTAGATCTCCAGGGCTTTGTTGTTGGACCATCCCTCGATGTACTCGGAGATGAAGAGCTCGTTGCACTGGGCGGTGAGCAGACTGGCGGACAGGGTGGCGAGCGCCACGAGGATGAGGTTGCGCATGGGGTTTGGTTGTGAATGCGCACAAATGTAACCGCTGACCCGGGTATGGGCCGGAGTCAGGTTCTCAACGCGGCGACCACATCGAGCCCCTTGGCCAACCCGTTGTGGTAATCGGCCCAAAGGCTCTCCCCGTGCACACGGTACCCATCGGACTTGAGCGGTTCGTCCGGCGCGATCTCGAGAATGTCGAGTCCGTCTTCTCCGCCCGAAGCAATGCGGTCTACAGCGTCGTTGTAGGTGTGGTGTCCCGACTCGTACAGGGCCGCAATTGCCGGGTTTTCCCGATGCCAATACGTGGCGAAGAAGTCCATCCAGCTCTGCTGGACATGCTGTCCGGATGGGCGTGTCCGCACCACGATGATCTTTTGAGCACCGGCGTCGAGAGCCGCCTGCAGGGGCAGGGCATCCGAAATGCCGCCATCGAACATCCAACGCCCATTGACCCGGATGCGCCCCCGCGTGACCATGGGCAAGGTGGCGGAAGCCCAGAGGATGCGAAGCCAGTTGCCTTCCACCGGGTCGAGGTAGAGAGGCTCCCCCGATTCCGCATCGGTGGTCACGAACCGGATTTCATGGCCCTGGGCATTTCCTCTGGCGCGGTCCAGATCAAGCGGGTGGTGGCGGCGGACGTGGTCGAACAGGTGGGCGAGGTTCATAATCCCTTCCTCGGAAAGCGCGGAGGAGAATCGGATAAACTGACCGTCCTCGATGACGCTGGTGGCTACCTCGATGAAGTGTTTCCGTTGGCCGGACAGGAAGCTCGTGGCGGCCATGGCCCCAGCCGACACCGCGTAGATGCGCTCGAAGTCACCGATGCCGACAGAGGCAAAGGTGTCGAGGACGCCGGCCGTGAAGGCACAGCGCAGGCTACCACCTTCGAGAAGCAGGGTGTCGTAGTCTGAACGGAGCGACAGGCTGTCCATGGTGTCTTCAAAAGATACGAAGGGTCGGACCAGCGAATTGAGCCTGCCGATGCCGACCTCGCGTCGTCAGTACATTCGTAGCATGCGAATTCTGAGTCTGCCCTGCTGCTTCCATTGGAGTCTCCTGCTTCTCGCCTGTGCTGAGGTCCCCGCTTTGGCCCAGACCGACATTCCACCCTACGGACCGGCCTTCATCCAGGATGAAATCGCCACAATCGCCATCACCATGGAGCAGGGGAGCGTGGACGAAATGCTATTCGGCGACACGGACTACGCCTCCACCAATCCGTTTCCGGCCATGGTGGAATTCCAGTCTTCGGTGGAGGACTCCCTCTTCGACTTCGTTGCGGTGCGCCTCCGGGGCAACACGTCCTTGACCGCACCCAAAAAGAGCTTCAAGGTGGACCTGAATGCCTTCATTGCCGGGCAGAAGTACCACGACCTTGAGAAGCTCAACGTCAACGCCAACCAGAATGACCCCTCACTGCTGCGGGCCGGCCTCAGTTGGAACATCCTCCGGCGGATGGGCCTCGCCGGTTCCCGGACCAGCCATGTGCGGGTGGAGATCAACGGGGAGTTCATGGGCGCCTACCTCAACACCGAGCACATGGACGAGGAGTTCGTGGAGGAGTACTACGATAAGGACGACGGCAACTTCTACAAGTGCCTGTGGCCCGCCACCCTCGAGTACATTAGCCAGGAGCCCGATGACTACAAGTTCGAGGTCAACGGACGCCGTGCCTACGAGCTAAAGACCAACGACGAGGTCGACGATTACACCGACATCGCGGAGTTCATCGACGTGCTCAACAACACGCCCGATGCCGACCTGCAATGTGCACTGGAGGAGGTCTTCAACGTGGCCGACTTCCTCAAAGTGCAGGCCTTGGATGTGGTGAGTGGGAACTGGGACGGCTATGCCGGCAACAAGAACAACTTCTACCTGTACCACAACCCGCAGACCGGCCTTTTTGATTACATCCCGTACGACCTCGACAACACCTGGGGCATCGACTGGATCAATCAGGACTGGGAGACCCGGGACCCCTATGCGTGGTCCACGGAGTACCGGCCGTTGTACGACCGACTGATGGCGGTCCCGGAGTACAGGGAGTGGTACACGCATTACCTCCGTCGGATGATCGACGAATGGGCCCATCCGGACAGCGTGGCGGCCTACCTCAACCCGCGGCATGAAACGCTGCTGCCGGAGATCCAGTCGGACAGTTATTACCCCCTGACATTCGGGTTCACCACAGAGGACTTCGAGGAGTCGCTGAACGAGGCGGCCGGCGGCCACGTGGAATACGGAATCTATCCTTGGCTCGACACCCGGTTGTCTTCGCTGCAGGGTCAGCTCGACCCGGAGGTTTCGGTACTCATCGTGCACGAGGTGGAGAACAACGCTCCGGTCCTGGACTCGTTGCGCATCCGCGCCATCGTGGATGGTGGGGCCGATGAGGTCGAGGTGACCTGCTGGATTGACGCCGGCTCCGGAGCGGTCGCCCACACCATGTACGATGACGGGGAGCATGGCGACCGAAAGGCCGGAGACGGCACATGGGGAGTCAAGGTGCCCGTCCAGTGGAATTGGCCGGCGACGGTGACCTACCACGTTCAGGCTGAGAGCTTCGCCGGCCTAGAGCGGTGGATTCCCTGTGCGCCGGAGATTGTGACCGTGGGGACCTCCCCTTCGGAGCTAATCATTAACGAGCTCATGAGTTCCAATGCCAACAACATCTCCGATGAGTTCCTCGAATTCGATGACTGGGTGGAGCTGTTCAATGCAGGGGGCACACCCGTCGAACTGGGAGGTAAGTACCTGACGGACAATCTAAGTGTGCCAAACAAGTATGCGCTCCCTCCCGGGAATCTCGCTGCGGGCGATTGGGCCTTTTACTGGCTGGACAACGATCCGGAACAGGGCCCCTTCCACGCGCCCTTCACCCTCTCGGCCTCGGGCGACGAGATCGCCCTCCTCGAATGGGACGCGGCTGGAGGCTTCTGGGTGATCCTGGACTTCTTTGCCTTTGGAGCTCCGGAGCAGCAGGACATTTCGCTCGGCCGCTACCCCGATGGGGCAGACGATTGGGTCTGGTTCGCCACCCCCACGCCCGATGCGACCAACAACTACGCCATTATCCTGGGCCAGGACGAGTTAAACGCGCCCGTCCAACGGCGTTTTGCTCCGAATCCCACAGCGGACTGGATCCGGTGGACCGGTGCGCGTGCAGCCGGCCGGGTCCTCGACGCGGCGGGCCGTGAGGTGTTCCGTTTCCCCGGAGCGCGAGGACTCTCTCTCGGCGACCGGCCTGCCGGGGTCTATCTCCTCGAGCTCGAGGACGGGACTCGGACCCGCTTGGTCAAGTCCGACTGACGGTCAGAGGCCCATTGGGCGTGGTCTTCCTCCTTGGCATCGGTGATGTCCGAGAGGATCTCATGCCACTGGTCCTTAAAGGCCTTCCATTCGGCTTTGACCTCAGACTGCCATCCGCGGAATTCGATGCCATAGGTCTCGTAGGCCGTCTGCTCCAAGTT
Organism: Bacteroidota bacterium; assembly: GCA_036159995.1. Classification (GTDB taxonomy): domain Bacteria; phylum Bacteroidota; class Bacteroidia; order Flavobacteriales_D; family Sanyastnellaceae; genus UBA8752. Next base: position 28,420 of record JAYYEI010000056.1, on the reverse strand, counting down.
GACCTTGCAGGTCGAGATGCCATTCGGCAAGGGCTCGGATGGGTATTGCGTGTAGGTGAACCGCTCCTTTTCGGATTTCATCCGCTGGGCCGTGGCGGTGGGAATCAGGATTTAGCAGGCGAGGAAGAGGGGAAGGACGCGGTTCATGTTGGGGAACTGGGGGTTGGAATCGATCCAAAGATGCATGCATTCTCACCACCTTTGTCGCATGGGCCAAGAGGCGTCGGGAATTCGGATCAACAAGTACCTGAGCGAGGTGGGGCATTGCTCCCGCCGGGCGGCGGATAAACTGCTCGAGCAGGGGCGGATCACGCTCAATGGGGTGGTACCGGAACTGGGCACGAAGGTGATGCCGGGCGACACGGTCGAGGTGGACGGAAAGCCCGTCGGCCAGCCCACGAAGCAGGAGGACCACGTGTACATCGCCTACCATAAGCCGGTGGGCATCGTCTGCACCACAGACCGGAAGCGGGAGCGGGACAACATCATCGACGCCATAGGCCACGAGAAGCGCATTTTTCCCGTGGGCCGCCTCGACAAGCCCAGCGAGGGACTGATTTTCCTGACCAGCGACGGGGACATCGTCAACAAGGTCCTGCGGGCCCGAAACCACCACGAGAAGGAGTACCACGTCACCGTGGACCGGCCCATCCGGGGATCCTTCGTCGAGGACATGGCCGGCGGCGTGCCCATCCTCGGGACCGTCACGCGCCGGTGCGAGGTCGAGCAGACCGGGCCGCGTCAGTTCCGCATCGTCCTGACCCAGGGGTTGAACCGGCAGATCCGACGGATGTGCGAGCACCTCGGGTACAATGTGGTCCGCCTGAAGCGCGTCCGCATCATGCACATGCACCTTGACGTCGCGCGCGGGGAATGGCGGGATTTCTCCGCGGCAGAGCTCCGCGAGCTGCATCGCCTGGTCGATTCCTCCAAGAAAACCGTGGATGACGGGGAATGATCGCCCCATCGTGGTGGGCGGCGGCGCGGCTGGCCTGGCCGCCTGTCTGACCCTCGAGTCGCAGGGACACGCCCCCATTCTGCTGGAGGCCTCGGACCGGTTGGGGGGGCGGCTTCGGACCGAGCGCATGGCAGACGGAACGCCCGTGGATGTCGGGTTTCAGGTCCTGTTGACCGCCTATCCCGAGCTGCAGCGCTGGGTGGACCTGCCGGCTTTGGACCCCGTGGCCTTTGTGCCCGGGGCGAGAATCCGAAAGCACGGACGTTGGAAGACCCTCGCCGACCCGCGCCGCCTGCCCGGGAGTCTGCTGGCGACCTTGACGAGCGGTGTGGGCACCTGGGCCGACCGGATGCGCATCCTCAGACTGGTCCGCGAGGCCTGTTCGGGAACAACTGAATCCGTTCAGGATGGCCTTACAACGGGCAGCACGGCGGAGTTCCTCCGCGCACAGGGCTTCACCGACGGATTCATCCGCGACTTCCTCGGCCCCTTCTTCTCCGGCATCTTTCTGGATGACCGGCTTTCGCCTCCGCCCGCACAGTTCCTGTACACCCTTCGGATGTTCGCCAGCGGCGCGGTGGTCCGACCCGCTGCGGGGATCGACGCGCTGGTCCATCAACTGGCCGGCCGGTTGGAGCGCACCGAGGTCCGGCTGGGCACGCGGGTGGCCGCAGTGGCCGCCGACCGGGTGGAACTGGAGTCGGGGGAGGCGGTGGAAGGCAGCGGTGTCATCAGCTCCATTGAAGGGCGGTCGGATGTGAAGTGGAACTCCTGTTTCAATGCGGTCTTCAAGACGACAGCGTCCCGTTTCGGCCAGCCCATCATCGGCCTCCTTCCCGCGGCGGAATCGGTGACCAATGTGCACTTCATGGAGGATGTCCAGGGGGAGGAGGGCCGCGGCAAACTCAACGTGACCGCCCTGCCCGGTTCGAATGGGGTTGTCGATGTGGTCGCCATGGAGCACGCGGTGCGCCGCGACCTCGAGGTCGCTGGACTGCAACCCGGTGCCATGCTCTGGCACACGGTCATCCATCAAGCCCTTCCGCAATTGAATGTGGTGCGGAGCTCACCACGCGCCATCCGCAATGAGGCGGGCGTGCATCTCGCCGGGGACCACCTGGCGGCTCCTTCGCTCGATGCCGCCCTCCGTTCGGGTCGGATGGCGGCCGAATCCTGGATGGCACAACCATGACGCAGGAGCTTCAGCGACCCGTGTGGGCGGCTTGGTGGGCCGATGGGCGGCCGGGTGCCATGACCCCTGAGACCTATGGTCAGGCTATGCTCGACTGGGTGGAACAGCAAGCACACAGCGGACCAGAGCCGAAAGAGAAGTACGCGGAGTACACCCGGCTCAATGCGGCCCGGGCGAGGCGAGTGGCCAAGACGTATCGGATGTCCGAGGACATGGCGACGGTCCTCGATTCCGGGAGGACGGAAGGACAACACTGGGTGGTCATCACCGAGAGTTGGTGCGGCGATGCCGTGCAGTGCCTGCCGCTCATCCGAATGTGGGCAGAGCGGGCGGAAGTCCCTCTCGAGGTGATGCTGCGGGACACCGGAGTGCCGCTCATCAACGATTTTCGAACCCGGGGTGGGCGTTCGATTCCGATGTGGGTTGTGGCAGAGACCTCAGGCGCCGTGTTGGGCCAATGGGGGCCGCGTCCCGAGACGGCGCGGCGCATGGTCCTCGAGCACAAGGAAGCCCTAGAGCCCAAACCGCCCTACGCCGAATTCGCTGCGCAGGTCCAGTTGTGGTACGCGCGGGATCGAGGCCGTGAGATTGAGCGGGAAGCACGGGAAATGTTGACGGCCATCGGTCGGGACGCAACGCTTCACTCTTGAGCAGAGTCCTACATTGCAAGACACAACAACCAACACCATGAAGAAATTCATTTTTGCGAGCCTGCTCGCTTTCGCGGCCTGCTTCGACGCTGCCGCCCAAGAATATAAGGTCGTGACCGTGGTCGAGAGCATCGTGCCGGGTGGCGTGGGCCGTTCCCGCATCATCGAGGCCACCAGCGAAGTCGACAGCGATTCCGCCACCACCGAGCGCATCGACGGCAAGAAGAGCGACCAGGGCAAGGTCAAGCGCGGTGATCAGAAGATTGAGGCCTTCAAGGAGACCAAGCTGCTCAACTTCTTCAGCGGGGTGGGCATCAACTTTCAGAACATCGCGTCCAACGATGCCCTCATCTCCGACCGCATCACCAAACTGTCCGCCGAAGGGTGGTCCCTCGAGTTCGTCGTGAGTGGCGTCGAGTCGGATGCCGGCAAGCCGGACGGCCAGGGGCTCTACATTACTCGTTTCATTTTCAAGAAGTAAGAGGGTCGGATCTGAAGAGCGTATAATGTGTGAAAACACGTTGTCACATATTCGGAGTCTCTGACCTATCTTTACTTCAGCTATCGCTAGGAATGGCGATTGGCAAGTAGATTGTTAGGAAGGAAGGGCGCGAAGGCGCCCTTCTCTCTTTCCGGGAATTCCGGACGTAAATTGAGATCATGCGCCTGTTGCCTTTCTCCTTCATTCTGCCCCTGTTTTTTCTCGCCTCTTGCAACGAGCCCGAGCCCGTCACGCGATGCGTCATCGACCGGGTTCAGGTCATCGAAATCGACGAGAATTATTTCGACGATACCATCGATGAGGGCGCCCCGGACATCTATGCCGAGCTCCGCGATGCGGAATCACAGTCCATCCTGTTCACGTCCGGCGTGGCGGAGGAGGCCCAACTTCCCGTGGACCTCGACTTCGTGGCGGTCAACATCGAGGCGGAGGATTTCGCGACCGCCTATGAGTTCACAGTATTTGATGACGATGTGGCCACCACGCAGGATTTCATTGCAGTGGGGTTGCCCTTCTTGGTCAACGATCATGTGGATGCCGAGCGGGCCGAAGTGGACATCACCGATGGGGCCACCACGATCCGGGTGTACCTGATTTGGTACTGATGGTCGATTGCATCAAAGGGTTGACTATATTTGCCCCCCTCTAACGCGCAAGCATGGCGAACCACAAATCTGCCCTCAAGCGAATCCGCTCCAACGAGACCAAGCGTCTCAGCAACCGCTATTACCACAAAACGATGCGGAATGCCCTGCGGAAGTTCCGTGCCTCCTCGGATGCCAAGGCCCTCGCTGAGGACCTCCCGAAGGTGACGTCGATGATCGACCGTCTGGCCAAGAAGAACGTCATCCACAAGAACAAGGCGAGCAACCTCAAAAGCTCCCTCGAGCGCCACTTGGCCTCCGTCAAGTAAGAGGCACATTGGCCGCATGGCGGTCACCACGACATTGAAGAAGGGACGCTGCGGCGTCCCTTTTCGTTTTCCTCTGCATTCCGATGATTCCGGTCCATGGCGCACTTGAGGCCACGCGAACAGGCCCGTCTCGCGGGTGTAGATGCCCTGCGGGATGAGGAGTTACTCGCCCTGCTGATTGGAAGTGGCAGCCGGGGGGAGCAGGCCGTGGATGCAGGGCGGCGACTGATGGACGAGTTCGGAGGAGACCTTCACGCACTGGGCCGAAGCGGCCTGCTTCGGTTGGAGGCCGTCCGGGGTATCGGACCCGCCCGGGCCGTGTGCATCGCGGCGGCGATGGAACTGGGTCGGAGAAGAATGGCCCGTCCGGATCCCCCCGCCGTGCGCGTGACCCGGTCCGAGGACATCGTCCGCCGGTTTCGCTCACGGTTGATCGACCGCTCGGAGGAAGAATTCTGGGCGTTGGCGCTCAACCGGGCCAATGGAGCGCTGGCTGACCTCCGGATTTCGATCGGGGGGCAGTCCGGCACCGTCGTCGACCCGAAGGTGGTCTTCTCCAAGGCTCTGGTGGTGCGGGCCTCCGCCCTCGTCCTGGTCCACAACCACCCCTCCGGGAATCCGCGGCCGAGCGAATCGGACAAGCGCCTGACGCGGTCCCTGGTGGAAGCGGGGCGGGCCTTGGACTTGCCCGTTCTCGATCACGTCATCATCGCCGGGATGCGCCACTTTAGCTTTGCAGACCATCAACTCCTCTGAATGACCCCTTCCCCCCGCATCCTCACCGTGGTCGGCGCCCGCCCCCAGTTCATCAAGTCGGTGGCGCTGACCCGGGAATTGGCCAGTCGAGGATGGGGGCAATGGTTGGTCCACGCCGGACAGCATCCGGACGACCACATGGGAACGGATTTCCTGACGGAACTCGGGGTGCCGCCTCCGGATGCCCGCTTGCACCCGTCCCAGGTGTCGCGGTCTCACCGTCTGGCCGACATGCTGACCGGGCTGGCCGAGCAGATTGACCAGGTAGGGCCTGCGGCGGTCGTGGTCTATGGTGACACCGATGCCACTGTGGCCGGCGCGCTCGCCGCCCAACACGCCGGCGTGCCCCTTGTCCATGTGGAGGCGGGCTTGCGGAGTGGAGACCGCACCATGCCCGAGGAGCACAACCGGATTCTCACCGATTCCCTGTCGGATCTGCTCTGCACGACCGGACCGTTCGCCTCGGCCCAGCTTCGCACCGAAGGGGTCAATCCGGACCGCATCCTCGAGGTCGGGGATGTCATGCTCGATGTGGCCCTTGGCGTCCGGGAACGTCTGGGGGATCGCCGCCCGCCAGGTTGGCCGGACCGGGGCCCTGTGCTCGTCGTGACGTTGCATCGGCCCGCCACGGTAGACGATGCCGATCGCCTGCGTGGCGCATTGGAGGCGATGGGCGATTGGGTCCGGACCACGGGGGGACAGGCAGTGTTCCCGGTGCATCCCCGGACCCGCTCCAACATGGAGCGCTTTGGGCTCGCGATGCCCGAGGGGGTCATCGAGACCCCGCCCTTCGGGTATGTGGACATGCAGTCCGCCCTCTTCCACGCTGACCGGGTCCTGACGGACTCCGGCGGGCTCCAGAAGGAGGCTTGGTTTCAGGGGACTTCGGGCGTGGTCCTGCGGGATGCCACCGAATGGAAGGAGCTGGTCGAGGTGGGGGCCTCGCTCCTGTTCGATCCGGCCCGTCTCCTCGAAGAGGGTGGGGCAGCTGCCCTGACGGCCGAGCTCAATCGGGAGCGATCTGTTCCCCCCGTGGAGACGTCCGGTCTGTTCGGGGGCGGCCAGGCCGCCGGCCAATTGGTGGATGGCCTCATGCGCTTTGTGAGATGACGGAAGCGCGGTTTCCCTCAGGACCCACTGTGGTCGTGCGTGCTCCCAAACGGACTGCCCGCCACGAGGCGGCCTTCGACTGGGTTTTGTCGGCCGCGCTCGGCCTCCCGTGGCGGTGGGAAGACGATGCCGAAGCCTATCGTTCGGCAGACGGGGTACGGATGCATTATGGACTGGAGGGCGAGTGGCCTGGTGTGGGATTTCCGGCTGACGGACTCCTGGATCGCACCGGCAGTCTGGACGCCGAGCCCACGATTCATGCGGGGGCACAGGCTGATTTGTTTTCAGCCGTCTTCTGGATGGCCAGCCGGATGGAAGAGTTCCTTCCGGATGCTCCGCGAGATGACCACGGCCGCTTCGATCCCACCGGCTCCCTGCCCGAATCGAAAGGCTGGTTGGATTTGCCCATCTGCGAGCGGTGGGCGTGGACCATCGGGGAGCGCCTGCTCGGGGACGCTTGGCCAGAGCATCTCGAACGGTTGCGCGCTGAACACACTGTGGTCCCCACGTTGGACGTGGACAGTGCCTACGCTTTCCGGGGCAAGGGCCTTGTCCGTACGGGGGGTGCCTCGGTCCGGGACGTCCTCCGGGGCCAATGGGGCCAGGCCGGTCGTCGCCTGCGCGTTGCGACTGGACGGGCACATGATCCCTATGACACCTATCACCAGGTCGAGGAGGCGCACAGAAGCCGAGGCCTGACCACCCAATGGTTCTTCCTGCTTGCCGCGTTTGGTTCCCATGACAAGGGGCTGCCCGCCTCGAGTCCGGCCTTGGCCGACCTGATGAAGCGCCTCGACCGCCTAGATGACCATGCTGTCGGGTGGCATCCCGGGTATGCTGCAGCATCGGACGCTGGGAAAATGGCCGCCGAGCACCGGTCCTTCCTCGACATCGTTGGCCGACCTCCGGCCGCGTCCCGCCAGCACTACCTGCGCATGGTACCCTCCGAGACCCGTCGACAACTGCTCGCTTTGGGCGTCCGGGAGGACCACACCGAGGGCCATGCCGTCCGCACGGGATGGCGGGGTGGTTTTGCCCGGTCCCGTCGGTGGTACGACCTAGAGCGGGAAACGCTGACCGACCTCGAGCTTGTTCCCTTTGCGGCCATGGACGCCACCTATCTCCGCTACCTCCGCACACCGGCGTCCGAGGTGCCGGCCCGGGTCGGAGCGTTGGCGGATGAGGCCAGAAAATGGGGTGCCCCCCTGCGCCTCCTCTGGCACAACGAAAGCCTTTCCGGTGAAGGCCAATGGGCGGGATGGGAAGACGTGTACACCCAAACACTGGACGCCGCATGCCGTTGATGGGGGGGCTGTTTGCGGCCGTTTCGGCCATGTTGGCTTCCAGCACGCTGGGCCACGCCTTGCTCGAGGCAGCCGGATGGATGGCCCTGGCCTTTGTGAAGTTCCTCGTCACGCCGGCGTCGGCCGTGGCGGCCGGGGTGGACCCGGTGTGGGCCTTTGCGTATTCGGCCGGTGGGGCCGCCCTCGGACTCGCAGCCATGCAGCCGATGGCCAAAGCGATGTTCCGCTGGTGGTCTCGCCGCCGCCGCGAGCGGGGCAAGCGGACCTTCACGGTTGGGCGCCGGCGTCTGGTCGGCATCAAGCTACGCTTCGGATTGATCGGCATCGCGGCCATCGCCGGAGTCATCGGGGTCCCGGTGGCGGGGTTGGTCGCCTTCAAGTATTTCGGACACAAGCGCCGCACCCTGCCGGTGCTCGTGGCCTCCTATGTTTTGTGGAGCGCCATCCTCACCTTTCTGGCCAGCACTGCCCTCATCTGATGTCCGACCGCACTTTGTTGTTCTTCGACCTCGACCGAACCCTCTGGGACTTCGAGCGCAATTCCCTCGAAACCTTGAAGGGGCTGTTTGCCGAGCTGGATCTGGCCGGTCGCGGGGTGCCGGACTTCGACACCTTCAACGGGGTCTACCAGCGGGAGAATGCGGCGTGCTGGAAGGCCTACCAGGCGGGCACCATGACCAAGCCGATCCTCCGTGGTGAGCGGTTCCGCCGCACCCTTGCTGTGCTGGGCATCGAGGATTCGGAGTTGGCGGAGACGATGGGGTCCGAGTATGTGGCCCGGGGTCCGCACCAGCGGCACCTCCTCGATGGGGCCTTGGAGGTTCTGGCCGAATTGAAGGGGCGGGGCCACGCGCTCCACATCCTCACCAACGGCTTCAAGGAGGTGCAGCACATCAAGGTGGCGAATTCTGGCATCGGCGCTCACATCGAGGCGGTCTGGACCAGCGATGAACTGGGCCATCTCAAGCCGGCCCGGGCGTGTTACGACGGTGCCCTCGCCGGGGTCGGGGGGCGACCCGAGCAGGCCTGGATGATTGGGGACGACCACGAGGCCGATGTCGTCGGGGCGGTGGCGGCCGGTTGGCGCGCCGTCCATTTCTCTCCGGAGGAGGTCACCCCGGAGGATTCCCCTGCCTTGGCCAGCGTGCGCCACCTCCGGGAATTGTTGGCGGTTCTGCCCTGAGCGGACCGCCAAGCCTCCGTTACCTTGCAGTCATGAGCCAGGACAACGGGGGCAAGAAGCCCAAACTCAACATCGAACTGCCCGAGGAGGTCGCCCCCGGGGTGTATTCCAACCTCGCCGTGGTGACCCACAGCCAGACCGAGTTCATCCTCGATTTCATCCAGGTGATGCCGGGCACCCCTAAGGCCAAGGTTCGTTCCCGCGTGGTCCTTTCCCCGCAACACGCCAAGCGCGTGATGAAGATGCTGGTCGACAACATTGGGAAGTTCGAGGCCCAGCACGGGACCATCGACATGACCGGTCAGCCCGAGCCGTCGTTCCCGATGAACTTCGGTGGGCCGACGGGCGAGGCCTGAGGACGGCCCCGATCAGTTCCAGTGGGTGCCCCGGGCAGTGATCACGCCGACGACGTGCCCACCCAATCCCGGAGTGTCCGCTCCATAGACCGTATTCGGTGCCTTGGAGGAGGAGGTCGGCGCTTGGTCCTCCGGGCTGAACAGGGTAATGGAGTCCGGCGCGGCATCCGATGCGGAGGTCACGTTCAGGACCCGCCGCGGCCCGGAAGCGAGCAGTCGGGCCATGGCCTCATCGACGGCCTCCGGCGAGGCGCCGTGATCGCGGAGGGCGCCGCACAGGGCCGAGCCCACGGCGTGCAAGCCGGCGATGCCGGGCGCCACCACCATGAAGTCCGCATCGTGCTCTTCCGGGGTCCGGGGGCGGTGGTCGGAGACGACCGCGTCCAATGTCCCATCCAAGGCGGCGGTCCGGAGGGCGGTCCGGTCGTCCGCTGAGCGCAAGGGAAGGGGCAGCTTGAGATCGCGGTTGAATCCTGCCAGGTCCTCATCGGTCCAACAGAGGTGGTGGGCGGTGGTGCCGCAGGTGACTGAAAGTCCTTCGGCCTTGGCGTCGCGGATGGACTGCACGCCCGCGGCGGTGGTGACTACCGGGATGTGGAGTCGACCACCGGAGTAGCGCAGGATGTCGAGGTCGCGGCGGATCCGCAGGGTCTCCGATTTCTCAGACAGTCCGGGCAGGCCCATCCTCGTGCTGGCGGCGCCTTCGTGCATCAGGCCTTCCGGTTGGAACTCGGGATCGTGGGCTTCTGAGAAGACCGGTGTGCCGAGGCCGCCATGGTACTCAAGGGCCCTCCGCAGCAGCTCCGGCCTGTCTACGGGCGCATCGTCGCTGAAGGCCAAGGCGCCAGCCTCCACGAGGGCATGGGCCTCGGTGAGTTCCTTGCCGGCCCGCCCGGCACTCAGAGCGGCCACGGGCAGTACACCGGTCACGTGCTGGTGGCTGCGGTGGAGGATGGCCTGGATCTCGGCGGGCTGGTCCCGGCAGGGGCGGGTCGAGGCGACGGGGGCCACCTTGGCAAAACCGCCCTGTGCGGCCACAGTGAGGCCGTGGTTGAGACCTTCCGCCCGCTCCGTTCCCGGATCCCGGAAGTCGGTCTGCAGGTCCCACCATCCCTCAAAGGCGCGGGCGCTGCCCAGGTCGCGGTCGCCCCGGGTGGCGTCGAGCGCTCCATCGGCGGGCGCGACACCGGTCAGTTTGTCATCCTCGACGAGGAGGTCTACAGGATGGCCGTGGAGCGGGTGTCCCGGCAGGATCAGGGCGGCGGCGCGGTATCGGGGCATGGGCGTGGCGTTGAGCGAAGATGCACATTCGTTGTCAACCGGTCCCGGACGGGGGAGGTGCGGCGGACTTCCGTTTGAGCAACATCATTTCAATTAAGAGGAACAACAGGGCCAGGGCAATCAGGCCGAACCAGAGTGGTTGACCGTCCTCGAGCACTTCGATGGCCGCGACCACATCCTGGACATCCGCCGAGAGCACCTCGGCCTTGCGCCATCCTGCGGTGACGAGGGCTTGCCGCCAATCCTCCGGATCGAGGGTTTCGAGCTGGCTTTCGGCACGGACAGGGTTGACCCCGATGGCCATCACCACGCGGGTGGTATCCCCGTCCCGGTGCAGGATGTCGTACGAGCCCGGCGCTGCATCCCGGAGCGGAAGGGAGGCGCGGATGCCGCCCGGGGTGGCCAGAGCGGACAGGAGTTCGGTGTCCCCCCCTTCAGTCCGTTGGAGGCTCAATCCGTCCGGTGTGGAGGAGGTGGCGGGAAGCAAGAGGTCCTGGTCCTCCCCGGAGTGAAATTGCTGGATCCCAGACGACCGGGCGGTTTCCGCCATGCGGAGGGCCATGGGGACGAGCAGGGCGTGTTGGGCGAGGTTGGTCCACTCGGCGGCCAGCGGAGCTGCAGCCCAGTAGAACCGCCCCCGTTCGTGCAGGCCGGCCGTGAGGAAGGGACGGCCATCGGAGAAGGACAGGAGGCGCCGTTCGCGGGGTCCGGGTTTGGTGCGCGAGTGCCATCCCCGAGCGGAAGGCAGGTCGACCCGCTCGGGCCTCCGGCTGAACACCCCGTCGAAGAGCGGGTGCTCGTGGTGGAGGATGCCGAGTCGGGCGGGCTCTTCGAGCGCAATCCATTCTCCCGGACCGGTACTGCCGAGTCCGATCAGCAACTCTTCCCACCCCGGACCGAGTCCTTCGGCCGGGGGAATCAGGAAGGTGCTCTTGCCGGCTGCGGTCTCCCGCAACAGAGCGCTGATCAGGCCCGAAGACGGGTTGCGAATGCCCTGCAGGACGAGGAGGTCGCCCGAGGTCAGGGCGTCATAGTCCAGGGCCTCTCCGGCCATCGTCACCACCTCGTGGAGGGCAGCGTCCCCGAACAGCCGCTGGAGGGCCACCTGCTCTCCGGCCCCGGCGTCCCGCCCTTGGACCAGGACGATGCGGACCCGGTCGGCCACGGTGTAGCCGAGGTGAAGGTCGTCATCGAAGGTCACCGGCGCGTCGTCGGTCTGGACCACGGCGTGGACTGGACCGGACGCCTCGTGGCGGAAGCGAAGGACGGTGTCGGTCACGAGTCCGGGACGGAGGCTGAACGAGCCGATGGCGGCGCGGCGGCCATTGAGGTCGAGGCTCAGCGGGAGGTCATCCACGGGGCGCTCGGCATCGTGGGTGATCCGCACATGAAGCGCCTCGCTCCGCCCGGTCAGGCGCATTGGGGTGTCGAACCAGGCGGAATCGACCCGCACGTTGACCCGGGGCTGGACGGGTTGGGTGACAAACCGCACGGAGAGGCTGGAATCGACCAGGGCCGCGGTGGAGGAGGCCAACGTGTGACTCGAGGCCTGCAGGTCGGTGAAGAGGTAGGCTTCCGTCCGTCCGGCGCCGCCCTCAGCCAGCACATCCTGCTGGTGGCGGAGTACGTCTCCGATGGGGGGCGCAGCGTGTCCCGGGCGGATGGCGGCGATGCGCTCGAGGGCCTCCTCCCGGGACCGGAACCGCCGGTCTTCCGGCTCGAAGGCGGAGGTGAAGATGTGGAAACGGTCGGTCGGACTATGCGATTCCACGAGGGCCAGCGCCCCGGATTGGGAGGCGGCGAGCAGCGGACCATTGGCCCCTTCCAATTGCATGGAGGGACTGGTGTCGAGGTAGACCGACACAGACTTGGCGCCCGAGTTCGCGGCTCCTGCCGAAGCCTCCCGTACGGGTTCAGCGAAGGCGAGGATGATGCAGGCCAGGGCGAGGAGGCGCATCAGCAGGACGAGCCAATGGCGGATGCGGTTCCGGGAACGGCTTTCCTGCCGCACCTCGCGGAGAAAGGCGGTCTGGGAGAACTGGACCTTGCGGTGCCTCCGGAAACTGAAGAGATGAACGAGCACCGGCAGGGTCAGCGCGGAGAGCGCCCAGAGGACCTCGGGGTGGACGAACTGCATCGGGAATGCGAATTTAGCCCCGAAACCCCCCATCCTCCGCCCCCGATGCCACAGGCCCCCTCTCCGTTTCGTCGCCGACCCTCTGCCACCCGGCTGGCGGAGTGGCGTGAATGGCTCGACGAGGCGGCCGACCGGTTCGAGCGGCCTGACTTCATCCAGGACGATCCGTTGGGGATTCCCCATGGATTCGACGATCCGGACGACCGCGCCATCGCGGGCTTCCTGTCCGCCACCCTCGCCTGGGGCAACCGGAAGAGCATCCTGCGTTCCTGCGGCGATCTGCTGGACCGGATGGACCGGGCGCCGGCGGACTACATCCGGAATGCCGATGCCGGGGATTTGAAACGGCTGGAGGGCTTCGTCCACCGAACGTTCCAGGGGGAGGACGCCCTGCGGTTCGTGCTCGGACTTCGCTCCCTCGAGGAAGACGGCGGGCTTCGCGGGGCGTTTGCGGCGGCCTTCCGGGCGGCCCCGGATCTGGAAGCACGGCCGGGCATCCCGGATGCCGGGGTGGCGCTGAGCCGGTTCAAGGCGCGCTTCTTCCGAGATGAGGCGGCCGGCCGCACCGGGAAGCACGTCGCCGACCCATTGAAGGGGAGCGCGGCCAAGCGGCTGTGCATGTACCTCCGGTGGATGGTCCGCCCTGCTTCGCGCGGTGTGGACCTGGCAATGTGGCCGGAGATTCCATTGCATGCCCTCCGCTTGCCGCTCGATGTGCACACCGGCAATGTGGCCCGGCAGATGGGCCTGCTCCAGCGGAAGGCCAGCGACTGGCGGGCTGTGGAAGAGGTGACGGACGTCCTGAGGATGATCGACCCGAACGACCCGGTCCGCTACGATTTCGCCCTGTTCGGTCTCGGGGTGACAGGGGCCTTAGACCGGTCTTGATCCGCTTCCATCAGCCCATGCGCCCTCGCAGCGCGGCCAGGGCAGCGTGGTCCACGCCGAAGGTCAGGTCGGCCTCCGTCAGCGAACCGAGCGGCGCCCACCGGAAGGACTCGAGGTCCTCTCCCGGGTAATCGAACCGCGCCTCCGCCACCCGGAAGTCCACCGGGTCCGGCAGGGTCGCGAGGTAGTAGTGGCAGAGCACCTGCTCCTCGCCGCGCCAGGCCGACCGCACGAAGTCCCCGGTCACATGGACGAGTGGGCCGAGATCGATGGTTTGCCCCAGTTCCTCGAGCGCTTCCCGGCGGGCGCAGTCCGTCGGCCCCTCCCCGAATTCAAGCCCGCCTCCGGGCAGCTTCGTGCAGTCCCGTCCGGCGAGGAATTCATCGCTGAGCAGGACCCGGCTGTCGGGGTCGGTACGCCCTCCATCGAGCAGGGGCCGGTCGAGTAGGAAGAAGTACACCCGCACGTTGAACCGCTTCAGGACCATGTCCTCCCACGCGGGCCGAGTGGCCCGCAGCATCTCGCGCTTGCCGGGCGGACCGGGCAGGCGCTCAACCCGGAATCCGGCGTCGACCAGGGCGCGGCGCACAGCCCCCTTGGCGCAATAGGTCACGAGGATGCCGCCGGCCGACAGCAGGCGAAAGGCCTCGGTGAAGCGTTCGGGCAGCCAGAGCTCGGGTTGGCTGTCCGGGGCGAAGGCGTCGAAATAGATCAGGTCGAACGCCCCGCGCCGGCCGCGGTCCTGAGCGAACGCCTGCCAATCCAGGCGGTGGCGGACGAACCGCGCGTCGCGAGCCCACTCGACCTCGTGGCAATCCGCCTCGGGTCGGGTATGCAATTCGGCGTCCCCGTCGATTCCCGACCACTGCGAAAGGGACATTGCCTCCCATTCGGCCGGCTGGAGCGGATGGGGCTCGAGGGCCTCATAGCGGAGCGCGGGTCGATTCCCGGCCGGGAGGGCGGCGTGGGCCTTGCGGGTCAGGAGGGCGTTGAGGCCGGTGCCCAGCCCGAGTTCCAACACGCGCAGGGGCACGCCGGACTCCAGCGTGGACAGGCGCTCCGTCCAGCCGGCGTCGAGGAAGACGTGGAGGGATTCGGTGAGCGCCCCGTGTCGGCTGTGGTAGGTTTGGCCGAAGCGTTCCGAGTGCAGGGTCATGGACCCGTCCGAGGTCGGTTGGGGCGTGCGCTGGTCGTCTGCGGCCGTGGACATAGCGGCAAGGTAATTCTCCTCCCGACCGGGCGGAATTCTCGGTTCGATGGCGGTAATTTCCGGCCATGCTTCACCGCCTGTGTTTCGCCCCGCTGTGCCTGCTGCTTCTCGCCGGATGCACGGATTCTTCCTCTGACACCATGACGTCTCGCCCTTCCCAACAGAATGATCCATGGGCACCGCTTGCCCGATACATCGACGCCCGTGAGGCGGAATTCGAGGCCATCCCGGCAGATCGCCGGGAGGAGCTGACTGCGCTGGGGGAATTCGTGAAGGTGGCCCGCGACACGGGCCGGGCGGAGCTCATCTTCATCTGCACCCACAACAGCCGCCGGAGCCACTTCGGCCAGGTGTGGGCCCAGGTGGCGGCCCATCACCACGGGATGGACTCGCTCGTGAGCACGTACAGCGGCGGCACGGAGGCGACCGCCATGAACGAGCGCGCTGTCGGGGCCCTGCGCCGTGCCGGCCTCGACATCCATCCTGCCCAGCTCAGCGAGAATCCGAAGTACGCCGTGCACTATGCTGCCGATCGGGACCCCATGGTCTGCTTCTCCAAGAAGTACGACGACGCGGAGGCCAACCCGACCGCCGGATTCGCCGCAGTGATGACCTGCTCGCAGGCAGACCGGGGCTGTCCCATTGTCTACGGCTCGGCGGCCCGGTTCAGCACGCCCTACGTGGATCCCAAGGTCAGCGACGGCACGCCCCAGGAAGTGGAGACTTACGATGCGCGGTGCGCGGAAATCGCGCGGGACATGCTGTACGTGATGTCTGTCGCGGCGCGCTGAGCGTCAGCCGACCTGGCCGATGCGGTGCATGACGCAGTCGTCGATGCGCCGGTAGAGCTGGGGTGGACTGAAGGTGCGCCATCCCATTTCCTGAAGCTCCCCGCCGAGCACGAAATACTGGTCGAGGTCGGCGGACACCAGCTCGTCCACCACGTGCTGGCGGAAGTTGAGCAGGGCAATCCACCCATCGCCGTCGGTCACCTCGTCAAACCACTCTTCGTAATAACAGTCGTCGCTGGCGTGGAAGTTGAGGACGTTTTCCCCGATCAGGATGAAGCGTTCGATGCCCTCGGACATGAGGGGCTCGATGACGTTGCGCTTGAGCGTCATGACGTCATTGAACAAGGTGTCGTTCCACTCCCCGATGAACTCGAGGATGGCAAACCGCTCCTCGTAATCCGCGAACAGGATTTTTACGAAGAGCGTGGTGCTCCCCATGTTGTCCCACTGGGGGTGAATGAAGTGGTTGTAGATCCGCTCGGTGTAATGCGTCTCGCTGTACACGCGCTCGTGAAAGGGCGAGCGTTCGTCTTCACTGGCGATGTAGAAGTTGCGCCAGTTGTAGAAGGGTTCGAGTTCGTGCATGACGCGATTCAGTCCGCGTCGGCAAAGCTATCGATGGCCTTCCTCACGGAACCGTGCTCGGTCAGCAGGCGCAGTGCGCGGTCCATGGAGACCCCGCACGCCTCGGCAATCATGCGCGCGCCGCGGTCGACGAGCTTCTCGTTGGCGAGCTGCATGTCCACCATGCGGTTGCCCCGTACCCGGCCGCACCGGATCATGACGCCCGTGGAGAGTTGGTTGAGGATGAGCTTCTGTGCGGTGCCGGCCTTGAGGCGGGTGCTGCCGGTGACGAATTCCGGGCCGGTGTCGGCCACCAGCGGCCGGTCAACGGCCTGTGCGAGGGGGCCGTTGGGGTGGGAGGTGATGCCGAGGGTCAGAATGCCTTGGTTGCGGGCCCACTCCATGGCACCGAGGACATAGGGGGTTCGCCCACTGGCGGCGATGCCCACGACGACATCGCCGGGAGAGGCCCGGTGGGATTCAAGGTCGCGGACCCCACCAAGCCGGTCGTCCTCCGCGCCTTCCACGGCCTTGCGGATGGCTCCGTCCCCCCCGGCAATCAGGCCGATGAAGGTGCCTTCCACCCCGAAGGTGGGCGGGATCTCACTGGCATCGAGGATGCCCAGGCGGCCGCTGGTGCCGGCTCCGAGGTAAAACACGCGTCCGCCTTCGGCTACGCGTTCGGCCACGGCGGCGATGGCGTCGGCAATCGCCGGGCCGAGGGCTTCCACCGCCGCCTGGGCCTCCCGGTCACAGCGGGCCATGGCCGCCGCAATCTCGGCCGGGGCCATCGTCTCGAGGGCGTCCCAGGCACCCGGGCGTTCGGTGGGGGAGAGGCGGTTCGGCTCGGACATGTCCCGAAAATCGCACGTCCGGGCTACGTAATGGGGGGGAGGGCCTCCGGAATGCCAACGGCCGCGCCCTGAAAAGGCACGGTCCGGAAAGAAGGAGGGGCGGGACGGCCACCGAGTTCGGTGCCGCTCCGCCCCTCAGGGATCGGGAGAGCGCATCATTATTCTTTGGTCAGAAGATCGAATTCGTTGGTCTCGTCGATGACGCGGGTGGTGGCGAGGGCCACGCAGCCAAGCGGGGTGTAGGCGCTGGCGCTGCGCTCGGATTCAATGTGCACGATCAGGTCGGTGTCCTGTTCGACGTCGATGGAGATGCGCTCCTGGGAGCCGCGGACCCGGCCTTCTCCGTGCACGGTGCCGCGCGTGTCGACCACGCTGTAGGTCACGTTTCCGAGGTCGTTGTGGGTGCTGAGGATGAGGTCGACGGGACCGGACTGGTCGATTTCCAGAACGGTGGCGGCGCTTTCACCACGGCCAATGGTGCCGCTGGTGATCTGGCCGATGATCTGGCCGTCGTCAAGGGTGCTGATCACACGCTGACGGGCAAAGCGTCGGCATTGGGCATCGGCTTCATACGTGCCGACCAAAAGGACCAGAATGGAAATGAGGGAGGGGATGTACTTGTTCATGGCAAACGGGGAATGAGGTGAGCAATTCAACACTCCAAATCTGCCGCGCCACTTCCGCGGTTCCGTTGCCCTCCGTCAGAGGGGAAAATGACTTTCGTCAGTGGCCCCTCAGACCAGCACGCCGACCTGGCGAATGCTGGCCACCGCCTTGAGCGCGTGCTGGATGCACTTGGAGGTGGTCAAGCGGCTGAAGGAAAACCGGATCGAGGTCCGTCCCTCCTCGTGCAGGCCCAATGCGGAGAGCACATGGGACGGCTGGGTGCTGCCACTCGAACAAGCGCTGCCACCGGAACAGGCCACCCCCTCGAGATCGAGCAGGAAGAGGAGCATTCCGTTCTTCTCGTGCTCGGGGAAATTGACGCTCAGGACCGTGTAGAGGGCGTCCTCCCGGTCACTGCCCGCATTGAAGCGGATGCCGGGAACGCTTTCTTTCAGGCCATCCACCATCTCCTGCTTCAGGGCGCGAATGTGGCGGGCGTGCTCCTCGAGGTCGGTCATGGCGAGGTCAAAGGCGGTGGCGAGGCCCATGATGCCGATGAGGTTTTCGGTGCCGCCCCGCATGGCGCGCTCCTGCGCTCCGCCCATGATGTGGGCACCGATGCGCAGGCCGTCGCGGACGTAGAGGAAGCCGGCGCCTTTGGGGCCGTGCAGCTTGTGGGCGCTGCAGGCGGCGAAGTCGATGGGCAGGGAGGCCAGATCCAATTCGTAGTGGCCCATGGTTTGGACCGTGTCCGTGTGGAAGAGGGCGTCGTGTCGGTGGCAGCAATGGCCGATGGCCTCGATGTCCTGAAGGATGCCCACCTCGTTGTTGCCGTGCATGACCGAGACCAGCGTGGGCACGCCGTCAGACAGGGTGGCCTCGAGGCGTTCGAGGTCAATCCGACCGTTCGAATCGAGATCGAGCAGGCCGAACGCGAGGCCCTTCTCCTCGGCGAGGTGCTGAGCGGTCGTGAGGACCGCCTTGTGCTCAGTGGCACAGGTCAGGATGCGCCGGCACCCGAGTTGCTCGACGCTCGCGTGGAGCGCCATGTTGTCCGCCTCGGTGCCCCCACTCGTGAAGCACAGGGTCCGGGGTGCCACACCGAGGTGGGTGGCAATGCGCCGGCGCGCCTGCTCAATGGCGGTTTTGGTGCGGCGTCCGAAGGCATGGGTGGAGGAGGGATTGCCGAAATGATCCCGCATGTAGGGGAGCATGGCATCCACGACTTCCGGGAGCATGGGGGTCGTGGCGGCGTTGTCGAGGTACACGTTCATTGCGTGGGGGCTCTCGGGTGTCAAGGCTCTGCAAAGTACGGCATGGGCACCGGGATTCTGGGGAAATCGGACCGGATCAGGCGCCGGACAGCAGGTCTTTCTTGTAGGTGTCGACCAGATTCAGTGCGGCTTCGGGGCTGGCCGCCTCGGCGTAGACCCGCACGATGGGCTCGGTGTTGGACTTCCGCAAGTGCACCCAGCCTTCGGCCAGATCGAGCTTGACGCCGTCCACGGTCAAGGGCGTGTGGGCGGCCTGTCGGGTGGCGAATCCGTCGAGCAGGGCGTCAACGTCCCAAGTGGGGTCGAGGTCGATCTTGGCCTTGACCATCTCGTAGTGCGGATAGGTCGCCCGCAGCGCGGTCATCGTCCCACCCCGACGGGCCAGCAGGGTGAGCATCAGGGCGATGCCGACCAGTGCATCCCGGCCGGCGTGCAGTTCGGGATAGATGACCCCGCCGTTGCCCTCGCCGCCGATGATGGCGCCGGTTTCCCGCATGGCGGCGACGACGTTGACCTCACCGACGGCACTGGCCGTGTGGGTCTGTCCGTGGCGCTCGGCGACATCGCGCAGGGCGCGGGTCGAGCTCAGGTTGCTGACCACCGGGCCGGGCGTGTGGGCCAGGACATGGTCGGCGACCGCCACAAGGGTGTACTCCTCGCCAAACATGGACCCGTCCTCGTTGACGAAGGCGAGTCGGTCCACGTCCGGATCCACCGTGATGCCGAGGTGGCACCCGTGGTCGACCACGGCGGCGGACAGGGCGGTGAGGTGCTCGGGCCGTGGCTCGGGGTTGTGCGGGAACCGACCGTGAGGCTCGCAGTACAGTTCAACGACTTCCTCCACGCCCAGTGCTTTGAGCAGGGCGGGCACGGCGATGCCGCCCGTGCTGTGGACCGCATCGACGGCCACCTTGAATCCGGCGGCTGCGATGGCGTCCCGGTCGACGAGGTCGAGATCGAGGATGGCCTGGATGTGGGCGTCAATCCACCCGTCATGGGCCGTCACGGTGCCGAGGTCGGCGACGTCGGCATAGATGTGGGGTTCGGCCGAGCGGCGGATGACTTCCGCGCCGTCCGCGGCGGAGATGAAGGCGCCTTCGGCGTCGAGCAGCTTGAGCGCGTTCCATTGGACGGGGTTGTGCGAGGCGGTGAGGATGATGCCGCCGTCCGCCCCTTCTCCGGCGACGGCCATTTCGACGGTGGGCGTGGTGGACAGCCCAAGGTCGAGGATGTCGATCCCCATGCCCATCAGGGTGCCGGTCACCAGGCGCTGGACCATGTCGCCCGAGGGACGGGCATCCCGCCCGACCACGATGAGGGGCCGCGACCGCCCTTCGTGCGGGGTGAATCCGTCCAAGATCCAGCTTCCGTAGCCCACCGTGGAGCGCACGACATCGGGTGGCGTCAGGTTGTCGTGTTCGGCACCGCCGATGGTGCCGCGAAACCCGGAAATGCTGCGGATGAAGGTCATGCCTCGAAAGTACGGTGGGCGGGCCGCCAACGATTACGAAATCCTGAGGGGTTTCCCACGTTTATCAAGTGGAGCCGGCCATATTTGTTCTGTCGGGGATCTTTCCTTCCGGGATGTTCAAAACCCCTGCTGGTGAGCCCCCCGACGGCCAAGAGGAGGAAGTAGCTTTAGTGGAGCTGATGCACGACGAGGAACTCAACGATCAGGACGCGCGCGAAATCGCGGGAATCGTGGACCGGTACGAGTCCATGGTGGCGTCCAACGCCTCCACTTTTTTCGACCTCATGGAGCTGGAGGCGCTCATCGAGCACTACCTTCAGCAGGGTCGCCACCGCCAGGCGCGGCAGGTGCTCCATTATGCCGGCAAGATGTATCCGGAGAGCCTGTCCCTCCAGTTGCGCGAGGCACAGCTCATGGCCGGCGCTGGCGATGTCCAGCACGCCATTCCCCGGTTGCGGAATCTGTTGGCCTTCGAGCCCTCCAACGATGAGATCCACCTCACGCTGGCCACGCTCTACTCCCAGACGGACCGTCACCAAGAGGCCATCCACCACTACCGTCAGGCCCTCGACCTCGGGGACCGGGCCTTCCGCGGGGACCTCTACATCGACATCGCACTGGAGTACGAGAACATCGGACTGTGGGAGAAGGCCATCGATGTGCTCCGTGAAGCCCTGAAGGAGAATCCGTCCAACGAGACCGCCCTCCACGAGCTCGGCTTCTGCTTTGAGACGGTCGGGCGCCACGCCGAATCGGTGGCGGCGTTCCAGGCCTTCGTGGACGAGCACCCGTACAGCTGCCCCGGATGGTACAACCTCGGCAACGCTCAACAGCGGACTGGGGAGTTCGAAAACGCCATCGCCTCCTATGGATTTGCTCTCGTCATCGACGAGGAGTTCAGCCCGGCCCTCCTCCAGAAGGCCGCGGCCCTGACCATGGTGGAGGATTACCAGCAGGCGCTGGAATGCTACCGCGAGTCCATCCTCATGGATGCCCCCCAAGCCAACACGTACACCCTGATGGGGGAGTGCATGGAGCGCATGGGCAAGCTCAATGAGGCGACCGACTACTATTACTGTGCCCTCGAGCTCGACGGGGACTTCGCCGACGCCCACGTGGGCCTCGGAGTCGTGGCCGAGATGCGCGAGGACTACGCCGCCAGCCTGAAATGCTTCGAGAAGGCCATGGCCCTCGAGCCGGAAAACGTGGAGTACCACCTCTTGCTCGGTGGCATCCTGCGGAAGATCGGCATGCACGATGAGGCGGCCCTGATCTACGCCAATGCCCTCCGGCTAGAGCCGGACAACCTCGAGCTCTTCATCGAGGCGGCGGCCAATCTGCAGGCAGACGAGCGCCACGAGGAGGCCCTCGACATCTTGCACGGGGTGCCGGAGGTGTCCCGTGTGGATCCGCTCGTGATCTGCCGGAGTTTCCTCAGCCTGTACTGCCTCGGACGGCGCCAGGCCGCCTTCAGCCTGCTGGACGCGGCCCTCGATTCCACGCCCGACCTGTGCACGGTGCTGCTCAGCACCTTCCCCGCCATCGAACAGGACCCCGACTTTGCCCTGCGGGTCCTGAACGCCCCCAAGAACCAATGAACTTTCCATTGCCCCACCTGCCCGAGCGCACCCGCGCTCCGCGTACCCATGGCCTGACCATGGTGATGGACAAGGGCCTCAGTCTCCGACAGGCCGAGGACCTGATTGCCGTGGCCGATGATCGCGTCGATTTCCTGAAGCTCGGTTTCGGCACCAGCCTCTTCACGCCCGACCTGAAGGAGAAGGTCAAGCTGTACCGCGAGGCCGGGATGGACGTCTACTGCGGTGGCACCCTGTTCGAGGCGTTTCTCGTCCGCAACTGCCTCGACGACTATTTGAAGTTCATCGATTCCATGGGCATCGGCTGTCTCGAGATCAGCGATGGCTCCATGGTCATTGAGCACGGCTACAAGTGCGAGTTGATCCAGCGGCTCTCCAAGGACTTCAAGGTCCTGTCCGAGGTCGGATCGAAGGAAGAGGGCATCCTCATCTCCCCCGCCAAGTGGATCAAGATGATGCGCAACGAGCTCGACGCCGGATCCGTGAAGGTGATCGCCGAGGCCCGGGAGAGCGGCACCGTCGGCATCTATCGCCCCAACGGCTCCGCCCACACCCAGCTCATCCGCCGCATCCTGGCCAACGTGGACCTCGAGGACATCCTCTGGGAAGCGCCCAAGAAGCCGCAGCAGGTGTGGTTCATCAAGGAGTTCGGGACCAATGTCAACCTGGGCAACATCGCCCCCAATGACCTGATCCCGCTGGAGTGCCTGCGTGTGGGGCTCCGTGGCGACACCTTCTTCCACTTCCTTCCGGACGACCTCAAGAAGGGCGTTCAGCCCCAAGTCATCGAGGAGGAATGAAGTCCATCGACGTCCATGAGCTCAAGGCCTGGCGCGAAGAAGGCAAGGCCCATCAGCTGATTGATCTGCGCGAGGATTTCGAAGTCGAGACCGGCCACCTCGGTGGAACCCACATCCGGATGGGCGACATCCTGTTGCGGGCAGATGAGATTCGCCGCGATGTCCCCGTCATTCTCCAGTGCCGTTCGGGCGGACGTTCCGCAGCGGTGCTGACGGCGCTCGAGGAGAAGTTTGGGATGGCCAACCTCTACAACCTCGACGGCGGGGCCCAGGCCTGGGCCGACCACATTGACCCGAGCCTCGAGGTCGCCTGATGGAAACGAGGAGCCCGAAGCAATGGTGGTGGCTGGGCCTGCGCGGCATGGCCATGGGCGCCGCGGACCTCGTTCCGGGCGTCAGCGGCGGCACAGTCGCCTTCATCGTCGGTATCTATGAAGAGCTCCTGACGACCATCGGAGGCCTCGGCCTCGGCACCGTCCGCGACCTGTTCCGCGATGGGCCGGTCGCCACCTGGCGCCGCTACAACCTCGGCTTCCTGGCCGCCCTCGGGGCCGGCATCGTCACCGCAGTCGCCCTCTTGGCCGGCCTGCTGCACCATCTGCTCGCAGAGCATCCTGTGCTGCTCTGGTCCTTCTTCTTTGGCCTGGTCGCCGCCAGTGTGCCCCTCATGCTTCGCGAAATCCCTCGGTCGAACCGGGGGGGCGCAACCGGCGTCGCGCTCCTCGCGGGGGCCGGAATCGCGTGGTGGCTGACCGGCCTGCCGCCCCTCGTCCAGAGCGACGCCCCGCTCTTCCTCTTCGTTTCGGGCGCCATCGCCATCTGCGCCATGATTCTGCCCGGCATCAGCGGGTCCTTCATCCTCGTCCTGCTCGGGGCCTACTCCGCGGTCATCGGGGCGCTGAAGGGACTCGATCTCGTCCGCATCGCCGCGTTTGCTGGCGGCGCGCTGGGCGGGTTGCTCGGATTCAGCAAGGGCCTCGGCTGGGTCTTCCGTCGTCACCGCGCGTTCGCGCTCGCCTTGCTCAGCGGGTTCCTCGTCGGCTCCTTGCGCAAGCTCTGGCCATGGAAGGAGAACCTGGAAATGCTCTTCACCCATTCCGATGGCCGGTCGGAATACCTGCAGGCCAACGTGTCCCCCGGAGGCCACCCCGACCCCCAGTTGGCGATGGCCGCCCTCTGTGCCGTGGCCGGTGCGGTCCTCGTCACCGGGCTGTCTTACCTCGGCCAACGCCCGGACCATGGGTGATGGACTCCGCCACTTCGGCCTGATCGGCCATCCCGTGTCCCACAGCTGGTCGGCCCGGCATTTTGCCGACAAGTGGGCGGCCCTCGGCCTCGACAACTGTCGCTACACCCTTCATGACCTGCCCGACCTCGAGGCGTTGCCCGCACTGTGGGCGAGCCGAGCGTGGGCGGGGATGAATGTGACCGTGCCACACAAGCAAGCCGTAATGGCCGAGCTCGACGGCCTGTCGCCCGAAGCTGAGGCCATCGGGGCCGTCAACACCATCGCGTTCACCCCCGACGGCCGCATCGGCCACAACACCGACGCGGTCGGGTTCCGGCGGGCCATTGCGCCCTTCCTCGAGGGGCACCACGACCGGGCCCTCGTGCTCGGGACGGGCGGCTCGTCGGCCGCCGTCGTCCATGTCCTGCGCGCCATCGGCATCGACGTGACGCGCGTGAGCCGCACCCCGTCGGCGCCCGGCGACATCGCGTACACCGACATCAGCCGCGAGGGGCTGGCGGCGACCCCGTTGCTCGTGAACTGCACGCCGGTGGGCATGCACCCCAGTGTGGACGGCATCCCGCCACTCTCCGAGGCAGCACTGACCGGCTTCGGTCCCCAGCATTTTGTAGTGGACCTGATCTATAACCCGAGGGAGACGGCGCTGATGACACGCGCTTCGGCACTGGGCGCCAGAACTTTGGACGGGTTTTCGATGTTGCAACTGCAAGCGGACGCCGCCTGGGAAATCTGGACCGGTGACGCCGCCACCCAGTGAACGCCGTTCTCCGTCTCCTCGACCGCCTCGCCGACGTCCTCCTGAGTCCCGCCGCCCGCAAGGCCGTGGAGCATGGACTCGTCCGCATCTCCATCGTCCTCTTCCTGCTGCATGCCGCCCTCTATGGTGTGCATGAGCTGGGATGGTTGCCGTTCCGGATGCCGGAGTCGCTGTTCGGTCACCCGCTGCACATCCTCTACACGCCCTTCTCGGCCATCCTCGTGGCCGAGGTGTATCTGCTGGTGTACCATTTGCCGTCGTCGTTTGCCCGCTCGATGGGCAAGCAGCTCGAGATCATCTCACTCATCGAGATTCGGTCCGTCTTCCGGGATCTCTCAGTGTTGCAGGAAACGGCCAATGCGGACACAGCCATGCCCTGGAACGACCCCTTCTTTCCGCACATCGTCGGGGCCGTCCTGTTGGGCTTCGCACTGGTCGGGTTCTACCGCATCCTGCCGCGGCGACAGGCCCGGCTAGAGGAGATGGCCCTCGCCCGGTTTATCCGGTTCAAGCGCCATCTCGCGGCCATGCTGTGCATCGCCTTGGCGGGCATCGCCGCCTGGAGCTTTGGCCATTGGTTCACCGACTTGATGGCCTACGCCGGGGGCTCCACCTTGGAACCCATCGATCCGAACTCCGTCTTCTATGGCGACTTCTTCACGGCGCTCATCTTCGTCGACGTCATCCTGCTCATTACCTCTCTGCGGTACCTGAGCGACTATGGCCTCATTCTGCGGAATTCCGGCTTTGTGATCGCGACCATCATCCTCCGCCTGTCTTTCTCGCTGGAGGGGTGGAGCGCCGTGGCCCACGAGGTGCTTGCCGCGTTGCTGGCCCTGAGCCTTCTGCTGCTTCAGGCGGGACTGGGCTGGGGCCACCGGAGACTGGGGGCGGAGGTGAAACCGGAATGAAAAAACGCCGCCCCCAGGAAAGGGAGCGGCGTCGTGAGGGCGCGGGGAGGAGCCCCGGGGAGGATGCCCTCAAAGGCTGAAGAATTCAAGGGACACGATCTGGGCGCCGGCAATCTGGCTGACGCGGTCGCGGAGGCGGGTCAGGGCGTGCTTCTTGGTGAAGCCCTTTTCCTTGATGGTGGTCTGCGTGGTGCGCATGCCGAAGGGCCCGGAGTTGACCACCGTAGCTTTCACGTAGTAGGTGACGGTGCGCATGGGGGCGTCGTTGGCACCACCATTTTCGAAGCCGGTGGTGCGGTCGAATTGGGCGCGTTCGGTATCGCGTTGAGTGTCCGGAAGGTCAAAGGAGTTCTCGGATTGGAAGGCGGCCGCTTGGAAGGTCTGAGCCTGCACGGAGGCGGAGCTGAGGACGAAGGCGAAACCGAGGAGGGAGAGGAAGCGTGCGTTCATAGCGTAGGGGATTTGGAGGTGATTGATGTCCCAAACATCTGCCCCCTTTCGCGCTGCCATCCTGACGGCCGTCAGTGCCGAACGATGATGTTCGTCAGTGTTGCACGAGGTCCCTCGACATTGGTTGACTGCCGCAGGTTACCCCTTCGGGGGGAAGTACACGAGGGCGCTGAGGCGGTCGGGGTCGAGGACGGCGTTGGCCACCTCCAGCACGTCGTCGGCGGTCACCGCCTCGATGGCTTGGAACGCTTCCTCCAGCGGCCGGACCCGGTCGTACATCAGGATGCTCTTGCCTATGGTCGACATCCAGCCCGCCCCGCTCTCGGCGCCGAGGGCGATCTGCCCGATGATCTGCTGCTTGGCCTGCTTCAGCGTCACCACGCCGAGCCGCTTCTCGCGGGCATCGCGCAGCTCCTTCATCACGAGCCGCTCGGCGCGGGCAAACGTCTTGACGTCGGTCCCGAAATACACGGTGAACTCGCCGGTGTCGGCGTAGGGGAAGTAGCTGCTCTCGATGTTGTAGCAGATGCCGTGGCGCTCGCGGATGTTGAGGTTGAGCCGGGCGTTCATGCCGGGCCCGCCAAGGTGGTTGGACAACAGCATCAGCGCCGTCCGCTTCGGGTCGTCCATACCGTACCCCGGGCTGCCGATTACGGCGTGCACCTGGTGGACGGCGTGGTCCCCTTCGCGGCGCACCGGCGTGTAGCCCGCTGGCGCCGTCCGCTCACCCCGCGAGGCCTGCGTCTGCCGCTCCGACAGGTACTTCTCCGTCAGCCGCTTCACCTGCTTGGCCGGCATGGGGCCCACCGAGCTGAAGACGAGCCGGTCGTTGCGGTACTGGCGCTCGATGAACCGCAGCACCTCCTTGCGCCCGAAGCGCGATACCGACTTCTCCGTCCCGAGGATGTTGCGGCCCAGCGCGTGGTCGGGGAACAGCATCTCTTGGAACTCGTCGAAGATGGCGTCGCCGGGGTTGTCCCGCCACGCGTGGATTTCGTCAATAATGACGTCGCGCTCCTTGGCGATTTCCCGCTCGGGAAAGGTCGAATGGAAGGCGACGTCGGCAATCAATTCTACTGCGCGCCCAAGGTGCTCGGACAGGTAGGACGCCGTGATCCAGGTTTCCTCCTTGGAGGTGTAGGCGTTGAGCTCGGCCCCGACGCTGTCAAGCCGGTTCAGGATGTGGAAGGTGCGCCGCTTCGTTGTCCCCTTGAAGAGCGAGTGCTCGATGAAGTGCGCGAGCCCATTCTCACGGTCCAGCTCATCCCGCGATCCCGCCTCAATCAGCAGCCCGCAGTGCCCGACGTTGCGCCCATCCTCGAGGTGCACGCACCGTATGCCGTTGGGCAACGTCCACGTATGAAAGGTCGAAGGGTCGGGCGACATGGCCCGCAAAAGTACGCCTGACTCCGAGGGGCAAAGAAAAGGGGAGCCGAAGCTCCCCTTTTCGCTTTGTTAGATGTCGCCAATCCTACGGCTCACTCCTCGCAGACCTCGCTGAACTGGCCGAGCAGTTCGAGGAGGTCAGGTACGGAGGTCACGCCATCGCCGTTGATGTCCGTCGGGCACGGGTTGGACCCGAGGATGACGCATGAGCCATCGTCCTCATCTGCATCCGGATCGTAGTTCTCTGCCTCAGGATAGGTGCAGCCTGGGGTTGGTGCGTCGTTGCATCCTGGCACCAACACGCCATCGACGCCAAGGGCGATGAAGGTGTTGCCCTCTGTCAATGCGATCGACACCAACAGCATCTCACCGTTCGTTTCCGGAATATCCGTGAGCAGGAGGCCGTCCCAAGTGGTGATGTGCGGCATGCCCGACGTTGTGGTGGCTCCGTCCGCGACCATTCCCGCGACATAAATGGCATCTCCAAGGGTGAAGGATACAGTAGAGTATACTGTTCCAGTTTCGGCACCCACAAGTTGAAGGTCCAATGCATCGGCTGTGGGCAGATTGGTGTCGGACAGATCTAAACTGGCCGCCAAGCTGCACCCTTCGGTATCATATTCGATTTGTGGGTTCATCATCGCCAGCAGAGCCTCTGCCCCTTCGTCCTCGATGAAGTCAGCGAGTGTAGAGGGCCCTTCGGGTGCGGAGATACACAGGTCATCGATGAAGCATTCGTCTCCGCCGAAAGCGAGCGTCTCGACATCGCCTATTACGGTGATGGTGGCAGTGTAAGCGACAACAGAACCGTTTGCAGTGGTCTCTGCCGCTCCCGCAATGGACAGGGTGCATCCTCCAATCGAGAGTCCATCCCAGTTGGCGATGAGGCCAGGGTCAGGTGTTGCAATGGTGGTTCCGTTCACTGAGAATTGTGCATTGTTGCCTTCGGCGCGGATTTCAAAGCAGACTGTGTCCGTGCTGGATACAGCGGATTCGATGTCGAATTCGGCAATGATGTTGTTGAGTCTCAGGATACGTCCCAATCCCATCATGCCCGCGGTTTCCACCGTCATGAAGTTGTACGTCGAGGGTCCGGAGCCTGAACCGGTCCATGGTGGCAAGTCCTTCGCATAGACATCGACATCTCCGCTAGTGAAGGCATAGTCACCGGGCATCACATGGACGCTTGCGCCGTTGGCGGGGTCACCCCAGCTGTTGCCGGAATAGTCGCTGTCGAAGTCGGTCGTGTAATCGCACTCGAGGTCACAA
>JAYYEI010000055.1:0-7024 GCA_036159995.1 Bacteroidota bacterium | reverse complement strand
CTTCCGCCAGCTCGGCTCTCTGGAATTCCTCGCCAAGCAGGCGGTGGAGGGCTTCATCACGGGCCTACACCGCAGCCCCTATCATGGGTTCAGCGTGGAGTTCGCCGAGCACCGCCTCTACAATCCGGGCGAAAGCATGCGGCACGTGGACTGGAAGCTCTACGCCCGGTCCGACCGCCTCTACGTGAAGCGCTACGAGGAAGAGACCAACCTGCGCTGCCAGATCGTGATCGATACGAGCGGCTCGATGTATTACCCGGCCGACGTGACCCCAGAGACGGGGATGAACAAAATCAAGTTCGCCACCCACGCCGCCGCGACGCTCATCGAGCTCTTCAAGCGACAGCGGGATGCGGTGGGCCTGAGCCTGTTCGACCGCGATCTGCACGCCCACCACAAGGCGCGCTCCACCGTCGCCCACCATCGGCTCCTGTACTCCGCACTGGAGAAGACCCTGTCCGGCGTCGGGGAGGGCGGGGGAGAGACTGCCGCGGTGGACGCCCTGCACACCATAGCGGAGGCCACACCCAAGCGCTCCCTCATCGTGCTGTTCAGCGATTTGCTTGACCGCACCCAGGACCTCGACCAGGTCTTCGCGGCACTGGCCCACCTCCGGCACGCCAAGCACGAGGTGGTGGTCTTTCACGTGCTCGACGAGCGGACCGAACAGCAGTTCGACTTCGCTGATCGCCCCACGACGTTCATCGACCTCGAGACGGGGGAGGAGGTCCGGGCCAATCCCGCCGAACTCCGGGATACGTATGTGGCCCGCATGGCCCAGCTCCGCCAGGAGCTCAACGTCCGATGCGGCAGCGCCGGTATCGATTGGGTCGAAGTGGACATCGCCAAAGGGGTGAACCCCGTCCTGACCGCCTACCTGCTCAAGCGGCAGCGGATGGGCTGATGAATTGTGAATTATAACTCTGTCATACAGAAGGAATTAAGAAGGTTATCAACAATTCAACAACGCCGTTTCTTGGTGAATTGTTGATACCGTGCTTTCTTGGGCGCCCTTCACAACCGCCCTGCAAGGCACGCCATGTCGAACCACTTCCTGATCCGCCGCGCGGCACGCACCGCTGCATCTGCTGCCGCTCTCGCTCCAGTGATGACCCACTCCATCACCGCGACGGCCGAAGCCCCCTTCAGCCTTCCCGCTCAACGGGTCATCCACGATCCCGTGGGCAAGCAGCACCTCTTGGAGCGGATGACGATCGACACGGAAACGAGAAGCGACCGCATCACGCTCTCGGTTGATATGGACACGGAGGATTTCGTCCTCTATCAGGTGGCCACGCCGGAGGGGAAGGTGTTGCGTAGCGGCTCATGGCTGCTCGCACCCGGTCCCAACGAGCTGGTGCTCGACGCGAAACAATGGCCGGCGGGTACGCTGCAATTGAGCGTATTGACCCGGAAGGACCTGATGAAGCTGGATTTCAGGCGCTGACCACGCAGGAAAGCCGGCGACAAAAATTTCGATGCCGCTTGCAACCAATTCTAAGCGCAGACGTATATTTGCGCCCCCACAGACGGGAAGCCGTTTGTGAAGGTCGAAAGACCAGGTCTGGTAGTTCAGTTGGTTAGAATACATGCCTGTCACGCATGGGGTCGCGAGTTCGAGTCTCGTCCAGACCGCCAACCCAAATCAAGAGTCCCTCAGCCTCAACGGCTGGGGGACTTTTGCTTTCCCCTCATGCCTCGAGCAGTCGATCAGGGTGCGTCTATCAAGCCAAATTGGACAATCATGTCTGACTCCGGAATCCATCCCCAATCGAGGTTGGGGGCAAAGACTCCTCTGAGCAAAACATCAAGCGAGTCCACCAACTCGGCATGCTCGGATAGACGAGCGAGATTGTTCAGTTGCCAGGGGTCTTGGAGCAGATCATACAGTTCCAATTCCGGAGCGGCGCTCCCTTCTCATTCTCAGAGGACGGCGCACATCCTGCCAAGACAAGGGCCAAGAAACACAGTGCGGCTTGGAGAGGGGAGCAGCGCATGACCGAGTGCGTTTGCAATTAAACCCACAGCGCTCAGGCTTCATTCGATGGCGTAGCGCTGCTTGACGTTGACGAAGGCCGTCTTGTATTTGCTGGAGGTGTTGAGCGTGCCGCCCCAGCTGAAGCTTTCATCAGAATTGGTGCCCAGAATTTGGAAGACGCCGATGCTCGTTTCCAGCAGATCGCCCAAGTCGCCACCGCCGCCTTCGACCGCCGTGCGCGCCCGGGTTTGGCCGTCGGCTGAAGCCGCGGCGATCATCTGGATCTTCAGTTCGCCGAGCTGGGTGTAGAAGTACTTGGGCGGGTAGGAGGTGATGTAGACGTTCTCTTCGATGAGCTCGGTGACTTCCTGCGAGATGCGCTCGATCAGGTCGATGTCGTCCGAGGTCACCTTGAAGTCGCGGGTGAGCTTGTAGCCGTCGAAGACCTGATCGCGGTGAACGAGGTCACCGTCGTCGTTGAATTGGGGAACCGACTTGAACTTCTGGTCCATGTCGATGGCGAGGAAGGCGAAGTCCTCCTCGGGGAGGCCACGCTCAACCAGGAAATTCCGGACCACCTCCTTGTCGGCCTTCATCGACGCATAGGCTTCCTTGAGGTCCATCGCCTTTCGGTGGAATTGCCCTTGCCAAACCGCCAGGTCGGATTCGAAGTCCTGTGAGGTCGAGCCCGTCACCTCGATGTCACTGGCCGCACTGCTGAAGATGCGGTGGCTGTTGCGGGCGACAAGGAAGGCCGTAGACAGGATGCTGATGCAGAGGACGGCGGCGAGGGAGGGAAGGAAGAGGGGGTGACGGGTCATGGGACAGGTGAATCGGAAGACAACGGCGCCTTCTTAGAGTCAACCTTTTCCCTCCACTGTTTATTGTCATGGGGATAGCTTTTGAGCTTGGGGCGCAACCTGAACGCATCTCCGTGGTTCTCTTTGTGATTGACCTCACCATGCGCCACATCTTTCTTCTTTCGGCCACTTTGGGCCTGATTTCCCAATTCGCAGCACAGGACAGCTGGACCCAGATGACCAGCCCGTCGGGAAATGGACGGCATCATCCCATCACGGTCGCCAATGATCAGTACGGCTACGTGCTCGCTGGACAAGCTGGGTTTGCCGCGCTCGATTTGAACGACGTTCACCGCTATGACCCGACTTCGGATTCTTGGGAAACCTTGGGGGCCTTTCCCGGAGGAGGCCGCGGCTATGGGTATGGCGTGTGCGAGGGCAATGACGCCTTTGTTGGATTCGGATCCAATGCTTCCGGTTATCCGACGGATTTCTGGCATCTCGACATGGCCACCGGGACGTGGACGGAGAGGGCTTCTTTCCCTGGAGACGGCCGGAACCATCCGGCGATGGTGTTGACCGCCGGGCATGTCTTCGTCGGTCTCGGAAGCAATGACAACGGCAATCTCGGGGACTGGTGGGCCTATGACATAGCGGCCAACAGCTGGTCATCCCGTGCGCCCTTTACTTGGGGTGACCGACACCACCCCTTTTATTTCGGAATCGATGGCATCGCCTATGTTGGATTCGGTCATGGCGATACCCAAAACGGAGCGTTGACCATCTACAAGGACCTCCACGCCTACGATCCGGAGACGGACACCTGGTCCCAACTCAATGATTTTCCTGGGGAAGCCCGGGTGGCTGGGACCCAATTCGCAGCCGATGGAAAAGGCTATGTCTTGAGTGGAGACGGGGACAACCATGGTCCACTCGACTATGGTGAGTTCTGGGAATACGATCCGACAACCGATGCCTGGAGCGAGCTCGACCCTCATCCGGGAGGCGCCCGTTGGGCCCCGGGGAGCTTTGTGCTCGGCTGTCACGCTTATCTCACGGGAGGTCTCGAGGGCAGTGGAGACACATACCACCATGATTTGTGGCGGTACACTCTGCTGCCCGATTGCGGATGTACGGACCCCGCCGCAGTGAATTACTCCACCGTGGCCACCACCGACGACGGCACCTGCTGCTATGTGGCCGGCTGCATGGTGGAGACCGCGGTGAACTATGACCCAACGGCCTGTCTAGGGGATGGCTCGTGCATTGCTCCCATTCTCGGATGCACGGATGAAACCTCGTCGTTCTATGATGCGGAGGCCAATACGGAGGTGGCCCTCGGCGGCCCCATCTCCACAAGTGAGCTTGGTGGGGGCGGATTCCACTTCAACGACAATTGGGACATGCTCTTCTCCGTCTCGGAACCGACCGTCCTGACCAGCGTCGACGTGCTCGCCGAGACCGCCTTCTCCATCGACGTCTACTTGCGCGATGCGGCAGGCAACACGTTGTTCCAAGTGCCCTATGCCCTGCAAGAGGGGTGGAACACCTTGGACATCGGGGTGGAAGTGCCCAATGGGACGGACTTCGTCATCGGCATCGAGGGGGAGAACGAGGGGCTCTTCCGAAACAACGCCGTGCCGGCCGGGGCCTTCCCGGTGGCTGTGGCCGACCGGATGTCCATCACGGCCAACACCACAGACTCGCCACTCGATTACTACTACTACTTCTACCGCTGGGTGGTGGAATCGCCGTGCGCGCCTTTCACCGGCATCGAGGAAGAAGAGGGACCCATTGGCGTTCATCCCAATCCCAGTGCGGGCATGGTCCATCTGACCGGAGTCCAGTCGGGCACCTCGGTCAAGGTCACCGACGTGCAGGGCCGCGAGGTGTGGTCCGGCGTGGTGGGTGAGTCCGCCAAGTTGGACTTGACCCGGCTCACGGCCGGCATGCATTTCATCCACCTCGCCGGCGAGCGTCCCCACAGGATCATCCTGACGGATTGATCGCCATGGTCGGACGACCAGTTTGACCTTGCCCCATAACTTGGGGGCATGACCCGAACCCTTTCCTGCCTGTTCCTTGCGGCCTCGTTGGCGGCGTTCCCGCTGTGCGCCGAATGATGGTCGACGCAATGGACATTCCGGCCAATCCGGAGGTGGACCTGAGCCAAGTCCCGAAACTCGGCTCCCTCGATTTTACGGGTGTGTCTCCGGCTTACCGGACCCTGCGCCTTGTACAATGGGGTCTGGTCCAGACCGTGCTGGCCCTCGGCATCCTGTCTCCGATGATCCTCCGTGCCGTCTCACCGGACATGGAGCTTCCCGATGATCTGGGAGCTGGAATCCTGTGGGTCCCCCTCTTGGTGCAGTTGGTGCTGGGTGGATTCTGGCTGCTCGAGGAGGCGCTCGGGTTTCCCCGGCGGGGCTATGTGGTCCGGGACCGGGACATCACGTATCGCACAGGCTGGTTTTCCCGATCCACTACAACCGTTCCCTACGGACAGATCCAGCACCTCGAATTGACCAAGGGACCGGCCGCCCGCCTCTTCGGACTGAAGCACCTCAAGCTGTATACGGCGGGGGGCAGCGGAAACCTCAGAATCGCCGGCCTCGATGAGGAGGATGCGGAACGTCTGCGCGCCGTCCTCGACACCCGGACCGGAAAGGGGTAATGGACTTCCTCGAGCCGCGCCGCCAACACCCCCTCGGGGTCCTGATCCTGGCCGCCCAGTTTTTGTGGCGGTTCGGACAGCAGGCATGGCCGCTGCTCATTGGCGTGTCGTTCGGCGACAACGCCTTGCGCAACATCCTCCTTGGTGGAACCGGATTCCTGGTCCTCACGGGGGCCTATGCGCTGATTTACTACCTCCGGTTCCAATACAGCGTCGAGGGGGAAGTGCTCGTGGTTCAGAAGGGGGTCATCCAGCGGGAGCGACTCCAGGTGCCATTTGAGCGCATCCAGACCATCCAGCTGTTTCAGGGGCCGATTCAACAGGTTTTCGGTTTGACTGGCCTTCGGGTGGACACCGCCGGGTCGAGCGGGAGTGAACTCCAACTCGTGGCCATCCGAAAAGAGGCCGCCGAGGACTTGCAGTCCATCCTTCGGAGACAGTCGAAGGACCTGACTCTCGAGCAGGAGGGAGGGCATCCTGCAGGCGAGGTCGAGGATGTCCCAGTGGCCTCCCCGGCGACGCCGCTCGTGTCGCTTTCACTGGGCGCCCTGCTCAAGGTGGGGCTGTCCCAGAACCATTTGCGCAACGCCTTCGCCGGCTTCGCCCTCATCTCGTACATCATTGGCAATCAGCCCGAGGCCATTTCAGCCTGGCTCGACAGCGTTCCGGCCCTGTTGGCGCCGCTGTTGGGCCTGGCCTTCCTGCTGCTCATCCTCCCGGGCATCGTGCTGTTCCTGATGTCGGGTGTGGTGGTGTCCATGGCGACGGCGGTGCTGAAGTATTACGGAATGACCAGTTCCATCGGGGAGGAAGGACTGCACGCTGAGATGGGGTTGCTCCGGCGCAACACGTTCCAAGTGCCGTTCGACCGGATTCATCTTACCCTCTGGCGAAGCAATTGGATCCGCCGCAAGCTTGGCTTCGAGACCCTCGAGGTCCGGCAGGCCCAAGCTCAGAGCGGAACCACAGGAGGCGTCAAGGTCATGCTGCCGGCCATGGGACCGACGCACCGGGCCATCCTCGAAGCGGAACTGTATCCGGACTTGATCACGCCCCCGATCCGCACCCTGAAGCCGGTGCGCCGCATGCGCTGGATTCTGTGGGGATTCGCCATCCTGCCAGCGGGCCTGCTCTGGCTGTCATGGGGACCATGGAGTGCAGGCATAGCCACGGCCCTGTGGGTGGGGTTCACGGGCTGGACCACGGCGCGGCGATTCGCCAGTCTTCAGTTGACGGTCCACCAGGACACGGTCGTCATCGAGAAGGGCTGGTTCTGGCGGCGGCGGATTCTGCTGAAGCTGAGCCAGCTCCAAGGGGTCGAGTGGGAGCGGAAGGTCTTCTTGGAGCGCCGGTCCATCGGCCACCTCGTCTTCCACACGGCCGCCGGCGCACGCCGGTTCCCCTATCTCCGGCGGGAAGAAGGGGAGGCCGTCCGGGACTTCGCCCTGAACCAACACCACGCAGGCAGCCGTCGGGCCTGATCCGCGTCGATGGGCACAACCTTCAGGAGCACGAGCAACCCTGTCGGTGTTCCAGTCGTATTTTCACCGAGCCTGTGGGGAAGATCACCTT
>JAYYEI010000054.1:0-3873 GCA_036159995.1 Bacteroidota bacterium | reverse complement strand
ACGCCTACAAAGTCTTTTTGGCGACCGCATGCCCCCAGAGCGAACTTATAGGGATCATGAAACGCTTGCTTTCTTGCCTGGCCTTCTGCGCCTCTTTCTCTGCCTCTGCTCAGGATGACAATTGTACTGTGCTTGGAATTCAAGACTTAACAATGACCGTGCTTCAGCTTCAAGCACAAGTTGAAAGCCAGGAAGCCGCTATTGCACAGCTACAAACACAGCTCGAAACTCAAAATGCCCCGATGACGCGCGATAGCGTGGCTGATATCGCCGTTGGCACAGCTTGGCGAGGTGAGTTGAGTCATGCCGATCTCTCGGACGCCTATCTCGGAAATAAATATCTCCGAGAATACGATTTGTCGAACGCCGACCTTTCTGGAGCTGATTTGAGCAATGTGAATGCGGTTTACACCAATTTCTCAGGCGCCAACCTATCAAACACAAACTGGCAAAGTGCCAATCTAGGCGGTGCGAATTTCTCGGATGCAGTACTAACTGGCGGTTACTGGATGGCAGCAAACCTCAGTGGAGCGGACCTTTCTAATGCCATAATCGATGGACACCTCACTTGCTTACTTGGTGGCTGTCCAGTTGCACTCCCAAGTGGCTATGTCTGCCAACCTGACCCTAACTGTGCCAACCGAGTTCGCATCGCCCCTCAATAACATCCCTCAACAGATTCGCTTCGGTGCTGAACGGTCGGCGCTGGGCAGCCCTTCCGAGAAAATGAATGATCCCCATATAGCGCCTGGGGAGGGTAGGGACTCGTTCAAACTCGTCGTAATCATTCGTGGCGGGCCAATAGGGCCTCTCAGTTCACCGAGTAGATCCACATTGGGGGGAGATTGGCCCAGACCCGGCGGACGAGGTGCAGGTCGAATTGCCGATAGTACCATTTCATGATGGGCGGCATGTACGTGAACCAACGGTAAGTGGTGCCTTGGTCCGTCCGGCCCTGCAGGATGCTCCACAGGGATTTGCGGATTTCAGGGGGCAGCGTGAAGGGGAGGCCGGAGACGATCAGGTCCACTTTGGGCCATCCGCGTTCGTGGACCAGGTCATCGAGCTCATGGGCGCTGGCCTGCACGATCTCGAACCGGTCGCCGTACTGCTCTTGCAACCTCTGGACATAGCCGGGGTCCAATTCAATCACGAGGACGTTGCAGTCCTTCGGCAGGCGATCGTAGAGCTCGCGGGTGAAGCTGCCTGTGCCCGGACCAAGTTCCACCACGTGGGTGAGGGCCTTGACATCAATGCCGCGAAGTATGTTGCGGGCGGCGATGCGGCTGCTCGGCGCCACGCTGGCGTTGCGCAGCGGGTGCTTGACGAAGTTGACCAGGAAAGACCAGCGGTCTTGGTGCTCAGCGGCCATGGTGGACAAGCTAGGCCCGGAAAGGGGCCGGTTCAGTCACAGCTGTCGCCGAAAGCCGACAACAGGATGAGGACATCTCCCACGCCGATGAGGCCGTCGCCGTTGTTGTCCGGACAATCCTGTGGCGGAGTGGCAAACGTGCAGGACCCGTCGTCCCACTGGGCCGTCGCGGAATAATTGCTCGCACCCTCATACATGCAGCCTGCTTCCGCGAGGCCTGTGCAGAAGGAGTTCGGAGAATTCGGGTCGGCGAGGGGATCGAAGTTCGCGGCGAAGGGATCCGCGCATCCTTGGCAAGCGGAACACTCTCCGAAGCACACGAGGTCCATGGTCGCATCGCTGCCGATGGTGGCCGAGCGCATTCCCGCCGAGCCGCATGGGGAGGGCGCCGTTTCCCAGGCTGTGCCGAGGGCGCCAGCCGGTGTGCCGAAGCGGTAGGAGAAGGGCAGACCACCCGGGACGGTGACGGTCACTTCCTTGGCGCCCCACATGGCCGGGGCCATGGCGTATTCGATGCCGTTGACCTCCAAGACAGCCTCCAAAGACGGGTCGGGCATTTGCACCCGGAAGGTCGCCTGATAATTGGTCGGCTCAATCGGTGTACACGCCTCGCAACTGTTGAAGCAGACCGTGCCCAGGTCGACGGGCGAGGAGGTCACCTCAAAGACGCGGTTGGTGTAGACGGTAGGCCCGTCATAGGTCGTGTTGGTGCAGGCAGTGCCCACGGCAAATTCCTCGATGAGGCCGGCCCATCCGTTGGTCGTGAACTTGAACTCATGGGACCCGATGGGCAGAATGATGGTCCGCTCCCAGACGCCATCCCCCTCGGGGTCAAACATCGGGTCGCACTCGCCGCACCACCCGTTGAACCCTCCGTTGACATAGGCCGTATGGCTGGGGACATTCTCTTCGTTCAAATCGACGCGCAACGTCACCTCGTAGGTACAGCTTCCATCGTTGACCGTAGCTGCCACCGAATAGTTGGTGGCATCCGGGTCTGTACAGCCGGTTCCCCCGCTCCCGGGACACCCCTCGGGCGAGGAGAAGCAGTCGGCATCGGTCACGATGCCCGCCCACGCCACGTCGACATAGCGGTTGACGAACGTCTGGCCGTTGTCCCCATAGCTGGTCAAGGTGCCCTCGGCACCGGGAGAGAACGACTCCTCGGAACCAGTCCAACCGTTGACCGTGAACTTGTATTCGTGAATGCCCTGTGGCAGATCAAGCGTGGTGGACCAAATGCCGTTTCCACCATCGCTCAAGGCGTGCGTGTTGCCCGTCCATCCGTCGAAGGACCCGGTCACGTACACCTGATCACCGGGCTCCATGGACGCCTCGGACAGGTCGACGCGAAAGGTGATCGGCTGCGGTTCCGGCACATGCTCGTAGACCCGAACCCAGTCGACCTTCATCTCCTGCGGGAAGACGGTCGTGGCGTCGGGAGAACCCGGCCACTGACCCCCAACGGCCACGTTCAGCAGCATGTGGTAGTCCTCGGCAAAGAGCCAGGGGTTGGCCGGCGTGACCTGGGTCCGGTCCAATTCGAAGTAGACCTGCCCATCCACGGACCACCGGATGTGGTCGGGCCACCATTCCACCGTGTAGATGTGAAAGGCCGTGGTCCAATCGGGCGCGGTAATCGTGCCTCCCATGGACTGGACGTTGCCGACCTCACCCCAGTGGGCGGTGCCGTGGCAGTTGCCGGGCAGATGACCGACGATCTCCATGATGTCGATTTCGCCGGGCCAGGGGTTGTTTTCCCGCAGCATCCAGAACGCCGGCCAAATCCCTTGCCCCGTGGGCAAATCAATCCGCGCCTCCCACTTGCCGTAAGTCTGGCTGAATTTGTTGCGGGTCACCATCCGGGCGGAGGTGTAGTTGCTCCCTGCGAAATTTTCCTGTCGGGCGGTGATGACCAGGTTGCCATTGACCACATCCGCGTTGTCGTTGTCATCGGTGTAGTACTGGAGCTCTCCATTGCCCCAACCCCAGAGGCCCTGCGCCGCACCGGTACCAATATCGTAACCCCACTTGGTGTTGTCGATGCCGGTCCCGTTGAACTCATCGCTCCAGGACAATGTCCAGGTCTGGGCGGGAAGCCAAAGCGCAGCCAACAGGAAGAACAGAGTGGGGAAGAGGTGCCGCATGACGCAAGGTGCTTCCTTGAAGATACGGCTCAATGGGGGAAGCTCACTCGCCGCACGCTTGACCAAAGGCCCCCAGCACCATCAAGAGGTCCGCAACGGTGACCAACCCATCGCCATCCAGATCCTCGGTGCAGGTCTCCGATTCTGACGGGAAGCAGGTCCCAAGCAGCGGCTGGCCATCCAAATTCCATTCGCCCTCGATGGGGATGCAGAGATGGGCCAACGCCATGACCGGAACGTCAACGAGCCGCGGCGTCTGGCTGTAATCCCACAGCACCGACCCACCATCCGTGCCCCACGCTCCGCCTTCGTTGGTCGCGTGATGGGCGTTGCCCGAAAGGTCTTCGAGGACAT
>JAYYEI010000053.1:0-39677 GCA_036159995.1 Bacteroidota bacterium | reverse complement strand
AGAAGGGCCGCGAGGCTGAGATCGAGGCCATCTTCGACAAGTGGGACCTGCACGCTGTGGAGATCGGCGTGGTGACCGAGGGCAAGACCCTCCGCTACTTCGACGGCGAGGAGCTCATCGGCGAGGTGCCGGCCGACAGCCTCATCCTCGGCGGCGGCGCCCCCGTCTACGAGCGCGAGTACAGCGAGCCCGGCTACCTCAAGGACATCGCGGCGTTCGACTTGGACAGCATCCCGGAGCCGACCGACTACGTGGCCACCGCCAAGGCGTTGGTCTCCCGCCCCAACCTGGCCTCCAAGCGCTGGGTCTACGAGCAGTATGACAGCATGGTCGGCACCGTCAACCGGTCCACCAACCGCCCGGGCGACGCCGCCGTGGTGCGGGTGAAGGGATCCAAGAAGGGGCTCGCCTTGAGCGTGGATTGCAACGGCCGCTACGTTGAAGCCGACCCGCGCAAGGGTTGCGCCATCGCCGTGGCGGAAGCTGCCCGGAACATCGCCTGTGTGGGCGGTACACCGAGCGCCATCACCAACTGCCTCAACTTCGGCAACCCCTACAACCCGGAGGTCTACTGGCAGTTCGTCGGGGCCATCCAAGGCATGGGCGACGCCTGCCGTGCCTTCGAGAGTCCCGTCACCGGGGGCAACGTCAGTTTCTACAACCAGACCGTCGACGCCGACGGCACCGCCAAGCCGGTCTACCCGACGCCGACCATCGGCATGGTGGGCCTCATGGAGGACGCCGACCGGCAGATGACCCTTGATTTCAAGGAGAAGGGCGAGCTCATCTTCATGTTGGGCGAATCCCGCAATGACATCGGGTGCTCCGAATACCTCACTTCGGTACACGGGGTCCGGTACAGCCCAGCGCCGCATTTCGACCTCGACTTCGAGGTCAAGCTGCACGCTGCGCTCCGCACACTGATCGATCGCAAATTCATCGCCTGCGCCCACGATGTGAGCGACGGTGGCCTCTTCACCGCTCTCGTGGAAATGGGATCGCCGCGCGGTCTCGGTTTCGACGTGGAGAGCGACAGCGAGGTGCGCCTGGATGCCTTCCTCTTCGGGGAGGCCCAAGGCCGCATCGTGGTCACCACCACCGAGGCCGATCAGGAGGACTTCCTCGATGTGCTGGCTGAGGCCGGCATTCCCGTCACCCTGCTCGGTCACACGACCAAGGGCAAGTGTGTCGTGGACGGGCAGCATTACGGCTTCATCTCTGAATACGAGACGGCGATGGAGACGGCCATCCCCGAGGCCATGGCCCAATAAGCCGGGCCCTTTTTCGTTCCCTGACTGCGCATGCGCCTTCTCCGCTTCCTCATCAGCCGTGTCTTCTGGGTCCAACTGGGCCTGGCGGCGGTGTTGGGGCTGGTGGGGTTCGTGGCGCTCAACGTGGGCCTGCGGGGCTTTACGCGCCACAGCGAGCGGATTGCCGTGCCCGCGGTGGTGGGACTTGACCGCACTGGGGCTGCTGTGGCCCTCGAGGCCGCCGGATTGCGGCCCGTGGTCATCGACAGCCTCTACAATGCCAAGGGCCAGCCGGGCGCTGTGGTCGAGCAAGACCCCGGGGCCGGGGTGGAGGTGAAGGGGACCCGGAACGTCTACCTGACCGTGTACCGGTCCACTCCGCCGAGTGAGCGCCTCGAGATTGAGGAGGGCATGGATGCCGGTGTGGCGCGGATCCTCCTCGACGTGAAAGGCTTCGATTTCCGGGAGCGTTATGAGCCGACCGATGAACTCGCTGGCCTCGTTCTAGGAGTCCGCGACTCCCGCGGGGATTCGCTCGGACCGGACGACCGGTTGCCGAAGGGCGCCGAGCTCGTCTTGGTGATTGGAGAGCGCACGGAGCGTCAGGTGGCGCTTCCGGATTTCGTGGGCCTTTCTTTCCTCGAGGCAATGGAGCGGATCGAGGAGGCCGAACTCCTGACGGGACGGATTCGCTGGTCCGCTTTGCCGGCGAATGGGCAGGACACCGCCCTCGCCGTAATTTCAAGCCAACTCCCCGAGTACGTGCCCGGTCGTCGGGTGCGCGCAGGCTCGGAAATCGATTTCGATGTCCGGCTGCCCGAAGGCGTCGACGCTGCCGGAGGAGACGACACCCTCTTCGAATGACCCGACCTGTCCTGTTCCGTTTGCTGATGGCCGCCCTTGTGATGGTGGGGAGCCCGATCGCCGGCTTGGTGGCTCAGGAGGTCGAGCGCGATCTGCAGTTCGTCCCCGTGGCGCAGGACCGCGCCACCGCGGAGACCCGGTCGTCTGCCCGGGGGGGAGGCAGCCTGTCCCTGCCGTTCCTCGATGATTTCGCCTCGCCGACATTCGCTGCGGATGCGGGGCCGGCCGAGCTCGTCCGCTGGACGGATGGTTCTGCCCGCCGGACAACCACCTACGCCATCGACCCGCCGACCTTCGGTGTCGCGACCCTTGATGGCCTTCGTGCCAACGGATTTCCCTACGCCTTCAACGAGGATGCCACCGGGTGGGCGGACACGCTCACATCCGTGCCGGTTAACCTCGCGGGCCGGACACCCGAGGACGACATCTACCTGACCTTCTTCTACCAGGGCGGGGGCCGGGGCAATGCGCCGGACGAGAACGACAGCCTGGTCGTCGAGTTCTTCGCGCCTGATGGCGGCGAGGAATTCGGATGGAGTCAGGTTTGGTCGGTGACCGGGGCCGAGATGGACACCTTCGCCCTCGCTTCGGTGCACGTCGACCAGCTCATCCACTTGCAGGACGGCTTCCGGTTCCGGTTCCGCAACCACGGTGCCCAGGCGGGCAACGTGGACCTCTGGCACATCGACTACGTTTACCTCGACGATTTCCTCGACCCCGACAACCTGCCCCGAAACGATCTGGCCTTTGTGGAGGTTCCGCACGCCATGACCGCGCCCTACTCAGTGATGCCGTGGACGCATTACCTGATCAACCCGGCCAGCTTCATCGCGGACAGCGCCCGCTCCCAGCACCGGAACCTGCGTCCCTTCGCGGACAATGTGACCACCGGATTCAAGGTCAGGAACACCATCACCGGGGCGGAGTCGGATTTCCTGAATCCTTA
This sequence comes from Bacteroidota bacterium, assembly GCA_036159995.1. Taxonomy (GTDB): domain Bacteria; phylum Bacteroidota; class Bacteroidia; order Flavobacteriales_D; family Sanyastnellaceae; genus UBA8752. The sequence continues at coordinate 36,617 of JAYYEI010000053.1, read as the reverse complement.
TTCCGAGCCCAACGTCCCGGCCAACAGCGCTTTCTCGATGGGCTACTACATCCAGGAGCCCTATGTGGAGAATGGCATGGAGCTGATCCCGGCCAGTGGCTTTGCCTTCGAGGATGCCGACAACGACACCGCGGCCACGTTCGAAGTGAGCTTCTATTCGGATGTAACGGGCGACATCACGCAAGGTGTGGTGGGGGTGCCGGACAACGACAGCATCGTCTTCGTTCAGGGTTTCCGCAACGAGTACGCCTACGACGACGGCACCGCGGAGAAGGCTTACGGCTTGACCACCGGTGGGGGCAAGCTGGCCGTGCGCTACGACCTCGCGATGCCGGACACCCTGTACGGTTTGGCCATCCATTTCACCCCGTACTACAACCAGCAGACCAACCTCAATTTCCTGATGCGGGCCTGGGCCGACGACAACGGCGTACCGGGCGAGGAACTGGGGGAGAACTACCTGTTCCACCAGCCAGCCTACTTCACGGATGGCCACGATGTGTTTGCCTACTACGAGTATGACGACCCGATTCCGGTGGAGGGCACGGTCTACGTGGGCATGGTCCAGGAGATGGACTTCTCACTCAACATCGGCCTCGACAAGAACACCGACTACAACTTCACGCGGGTCCACTACCAGCTCGGCCTCGGGGCCGAATGGGTCCTGTCTACCATCCAGGGAACGGTCATGATCCGCCCGGTCCTGCAGGCCGGGGTCGACGATGTGTTCGTGGCCGTGGAGGAGCAGGACAATGCACCCGAGGCCTCGGCGCTGGAGGCATGGCCGAATCCGGCAAGCGGTCAATTGACGCTGGCGTGGTCCGGAATGGACCGCCCGGTCCACTGGTCGTTGGTGGACTTGTCCGGTCGCACGCTGGACGCGGGACCCTGGCCGCTCGGGTCGGACCGCACGGTGCTGGCCGTGCCGGATTTGCCGCGGGGCCTGGCGCTCGTCGTCATCGAAGGCGCCGACGGAACGCGCACCACCCGAAGGATCGCCCTGCACTGATGACCGAGGAGCTTCCCGAGGAGGCCCTGCCGGACGGGGACGAGCTGTTCGAGCATCACCGCATTGTGGCCGACAAGGGCCAAAGCCTGCTGCGCGTCGACAAGTTCCTGTTCAACCTGCTGCCCAACACCTCGCGGAATCGGCTGCAGATGGCGGCCAAGAGCGGCTACGTCCGCGTCAACGGCAAGGCGGTCAAGTCCAACTACAAGGTTCGTCCCCACGACATCGTCACGCTGGAGTTGCCGCAGCCGGTGCGCGAATTCGAGCTGATCGCCGAGGACATTCCCCTCGACATCCGCTACGAGGACGTTGATGTGGCGGTGCTGCACAAGCCCGCCGGACTGGTGGTCCATCCCGGATTCGGCAACTTTTCCGGCACGCTGGTCAATGGCCTGCTGCACCACTTCGAGCAGCTTCCGACCGCCGAAGGCCAGCCCGCTCCCCGGCCCGGTTTGGTCCACCGCCTCGACAAGGACACGACGGGCCTCATGGTCATCGGCAAGACCGAGCACGCCATGGTCTCGCTCAGCGAGCAGTTCTTCGAGCGGACGACCGAGCGGCGCTACCATGCCCTGGTGTGGGGCGATGTCGCCGAGGATGGCACGGTGGAGGGCCACATTGGCCGCTCCTACAAGGACCGCAAGGTGCAGGCGGTCTTTCCCGATGGCAACGAAGGCAAACACGCGATCACGCACTACCGCGTGCTCGAGCGGCTCGGCCCGGTCACCCTCGTGGAGTGCAAATTGGAAACGGGCCGGACGCACCAGATTCGGGTGCACATGCAGCACATCGGTCATCCGCTGTTTGGGGACAAGACGTACGGTGGGGCGCAAATTGTCAAGGGCTTGCCGAGCGGCAAGTACAATCAGTTCGTCGCCAACAACTTTGAGATCCTGCCGCGCCAGGCGTTGCACGCGAAGTCGCTCGGCTTCACCCATCCGGGGACGGGCGAGTTCAAGCAGTTTGAGAGTGACCTGCCGGAGGACATGACGACGGTGCTCGACCGCTGGCGCCGCTACCTGGGCGCCACGACCGCTCCCTGATCAGTTGCCGGACTCAAGGGTCTCCAGCTCGTTGGTGGTGGATTCCCAATCGTTGAGTGCTTCCTGCAGCGCAGTCTGCACCTTTTCGAATTCGTAGGCCTTCTCGATGGTGGCCATGCGGTCGTCTGGATCGAGGGCGGCCATCTCCTCGTTGAGCGTCTTTTCCTGATCTTCCAGGTCGGCGATCTGCTTTTCGAGTTTGCTGATGCGGTTCTTCAGCTTGCGGATGGCCTTCTGGTCGGTGTAGGCCTGCTTCCCTTGCTCCTTGGATTCGGTCTTGGCTGCGGCCTTGGCCTTTCCCTTCGTGTCCTTTCCGCCGGGGTTGCCGCCGGGGCCGTCGCTGCGTCCCGCCTCATAGGCGGCGATGGTGTCGGAGCGCTTTTCGACGAGGAACTGCTGGATATCGCCGATGTATTGTCGCAATCCGGTGGGGGTGACCTCGTAGACGAGTTCCGTGAGTTCGGTCAGGAAGTCCCGGTCGTGGGAGACGACGATGAGCGTGCCGTCGTAGTGCATCAACGCCTGCTTCAGCACGTCCTTGGCCTTCATGTCCAGGTGGTTGGTGGGCTCGTCGAGGACCAACAGGTTGTAGGGGTGGAGCAGGAGTTTGCACAAGGCGAGGCGCGCCTTCTCTCCTCCAGACAGGACCTTGACCTTCTTGTCCACGTCCTCTCCGCTGAAGAGGAATGCGCCGAGCAGGGCACGGACCTTTTTGCGGACCTCGCCCTCGGCTTCGTTGTCGATGGTCTCGAAGACCGTCAGGTCGCCGTCGAGCTCGTCGCTTTGGTTCTGGGCGTAGTATCCGACGTCGACGTTGTGGCCGAGGCCACATTCACCGTCGCCGTCGAGCTCGCCGAGCAGGATGCGGGTAAGGGTGGTCTTGCCGGCACCGTTCTTACCGACGAGGGCCACCTTGTCCTGGCGGGCGATCATGAGGTCCACATCGCGGAAGACCTCAAGGTCGTCGAAGCGCTTCGCGAGCCCCTTGGCCTCCACGACCACCTTTCCGGCTCGGGGGGCGGGCGGGAAGCGGAAACGCATTTCGGCGTTCTCGAACTGGTCGACCTCGATGCGCTCCATCTTGTCGAGCTTCTTGATGAGGCTCTGGGCAAAGGCGGCCTTGTTCTTCTTCGCGCGGAACTTGTTGATCAGCTCTTCGGTGTGGGCGATGTCCTTCTGCTGCTGCTTGGCGGCTTGTTCCTGCCGGGCGGCTTCCTCTTCGCGCCACGCCATGTATTTGCTGTACGAGGCCTTGTAGTCGTGGACGCGGAAGGAGGTGATTTCCACGGTGCGGTCGGTCACGTTGTCGAGGAAGGTGCGGTCGTGGGAGATCAGGATCATCGCCCCCGGGTAGTGCTTCAGAAACCCCTCGAGCCATTCGATGGACTCGATGTCGAGGTGGTTGGTGGGCTCGTCGAGGAGCAGGAGGTCCGGAGCGACGAGCAGGAGTTTGCCCAATTCGACGCGCATCTTCCATCCGCCGCTGAATTCGCCCATTTTCCGGTTCATGTCCGCCGGCCGGAAGCCGAGGCCCTGGAGCACGCGCTGGGTTTGTTCCTCTTTGGCGCCGGTGCCCATGAGGGCGAGCTGGTCGTTGGCTTCGCTCAGGCGGTCGATCAGCCGGCTATAGGCCTCGCTCTCGTAATCGGTGCGTTCGGCAATCTCCGCGGAGATGCGGGCGACCTCGGCTTCGAGCTCCTGGTAGATGGCGAAGGCGCTCTGGGCTTCCTCGAGGACGGTCGCCTCCTCGTTGTGCTCCATCTCCTGGGGCAGGTAGCCGATGCGGTATTCTTTCGGGGTGGCGACGTTGCCTTCGCTGGGGTTCTGGACGCCGGCGATGATCTTGAGGAGGGTGGACTTGCCCGCCCCATTGCGTCCGACGAGGCCCACCCGGTCCTTGTTGCCCACGGCCAGCGAAATGTTTTCGAAGAGGGTGCGCTCTCCGAAATGGACGCCGATCTGGTTCAGGTTGAGCATGGGGGCCGGGGGCAATGAAAAACGCCCACAAAGGTGGGCGTTTCTCGGGGTTCTTTCAGGGCGCGATCAGTAGTGCCAGAGGTCGTGCTCGATGGTGAAGAGCTCGTCCTTGATGCGTTCTGATTCGAGGAGGGCGTCGAGGCCCTGCGCGTAGTCGGCGATGGACCGGTCGAAGACGTTGGTTTCCTTCACGATGTAGCTCGAGAAGTACCGCTTCTGGAAGATCTCTTCGAATGTCCGTCGCTGGGCGTCGTTCTCGTAGTTGTAGCATTCCGCGTTGGCAAAGACGTACCGGCATTCCGGGTAGTAGAGCCAAAAGAGCGGGGCGAGACCTTGGGAGTTTCCTTCATCGTCCTTCTTCTCGATGATGGGGGCGATGCCGATGATGCGCACCTGACGCTGGCTGCGCTGGCGGTCCCAAACCCAGTCCTCTTTGACCCGGTAGCGGACGATGTCCTGGCTGTTGATCGAGGTCTGGGCCTCCATGGAACCAATGACCTCACCCGTCACGGGATCGAACTGTGGGATGATCACCACCGGGTTCAGAACGGAGTCCACCTGAGTGCCCGTGTACGGGTAGCGGAACTCGTCATCGTCACCGGCCGGACCCGTTCCATAGGCGGTCAGGGAGCCTTCCACCTCGAGGGCGTAGCGGATCACATCGAAGAGGTTCTTCCGGTCCTCGATCGGATCGACCGGGAAGTAGAACATCTGGTTGATCTTCTGGCGCAGGTCGATGTCCTGCCAGATGCGGCGCACGTACATCACGTCCGCCTCACGCAGGGAGGGATAGGGGACGACCCGCTTCGTGAGGTTGGTTTCCTTCACGTAGGCACCGTCGAGGACGGTTTGCGTCTGGGCCTCGGCCGAGAGGGCCACGGCGAGAACGCAGAGGAGGGTCACGAGATGGCGTGCTGCTTTCATCATCAGATCACTTTGAGTTTCATGGTGGGCAACGCGCGCTCCGTGCCATCGGGCATGGAGACGACGATGTCCTCAATGTACACGACGGAGCCCCGTCCGATGGAACGGAAGAGTTCCTTCATGTTGGACGTCACCATGTTGGAGTTGCTGCTTTGCTCGACGAAGGTGCCGCCCTTGGTGACGGTCACATTGAATCGCTTCACCTTGACCTCCACGTCGAAGTCGAAGTTCTCCATGAGGGCACCCACGGAGGGAGCGTTCTCGAGGAGGACCTTGGTGATGGTCTTGTCGGACGGCTTCTTTCCGGCGAAACGCGGGGAGGGGTCGGGAATCCGCTTGACGCGGAATTCACTGCCGGGCAGGCTCTTCTTGCTGCCGTCGGGCAACGTCGCCGTCACCACGATTTCGGCACTCTCACCGGCCCCTGGATCGACGATGAACGTCTCTCCGTCCGGCTTGATGCGGTGGCCTCCGGTGATCCGGACGTCGAGCTTGTCGCTGCTGACACCCGGAACGGAAATCTCCACGGGGTTCGGCACGCCGCGGTAGAACACGTTCATCTTGGTCGGGCTCACCACGAGGGCAGGCTCGGCCACGGTAAACTCTGGCGTGTAGAAGGGGTAGTCTCCTACATTGCCATCTGGTCCCTGGAAACGGATGAGGCCCTTGTAGTTCCGCTCGCCGAGGGGCATGCCCTTGGTGGAGATGCGGAGCTGGCCGAGGCCACCGTCGATGCGGAGCGGATCCATGCCGTCGTATTCGAGGTTGGTGGAGTCCCGACCGTCGAAGGCACGGTCATCGACGTAGATGTCCGGGCTGTTCGTGGCGTCGAAGGCCGCGAGCAACACGCTGGCGCGGAAGCTGTCACCCCGGAGGATGTAGTTGCTTTCCGGCACGACGAGCGGCATCAGGTTCGTGAACTTGTAGCTTTTGCCCTCGATGCCGGCGATGAGCTCGGACATGAGGTTGGACTTCGCGTTCTCGACGTCGATCTGCAGCTTGGAGAGGATCGGAATCACGGCGGCAATCGGCACGTCGAAGAAGTTGGCGGCTTCCCAGAGCACTTCCTTGCCATCCTCCATTTCCCGTTCGTAAACGAACGTCTTATCGAAGGAGGCCTTGAGGCCGGGGGAGACGGCAAATTCATTGCCCACGAAGTCGGTGAACCCGACGTTCTTGAGCTCTTCCCGGAAGCCTTCCAGTTTGCTCTTCAGTTCGCTGGCCGTGAACGGTCCGTCTTTGGGGCTTCCAGGTTCACTGCCCACGAGGTAAGCCGTGATTTCCTGGTATTCGTCTTTCTTCTCTAAGTACTGGATGCTGAGGACGGTGTCTCGGCGGGTGATCTTGTCCTGAGCGATGTACTTGGAAAGGTCCCCGCCGGCGTCCACCACTTTCCGATCGCCACTGGCGACGGCCATGATGTTGGCCTTCAGCTGGGTGATGTGGTCGTAGAGGTCGTCGGCCTTTTTTTCGATGTCTTTGGCGGCATCGTAGTACGGCTTCACTTTCTGCTGGTCCTGGATGTATTTGGCCTCGAATTCCAGCATGGTTTCCCGGGACTTGCCCTGGACGGTCTGGTCGGTCTTGCGCAGACCGTTTTCCACCTTGACGAATCCGTTGAGGATTTCCTTCGAGATGTTCAGTGCCAGAAGGGCCGTCAGGACGAGGTACATCATCCCGATCATCTTCTGACGTGGCGTTTCCTTCGCTCCTGCCATGATCTAGTGCGTGTTGGAGAGGAGGAAAATCAGCCGCGGGAGTTGCCCATGGCGTTGAGCATGTTGGAGTACACCGTGTTGAGGGCTTCCAGATTGCTGGAGAGCGCGGCGATGTTGTCCTTGTATTTCTTGGTGTCCTCGACGCTGTCGTTAAGGTTCTGGACCAGTTCACCCATGCCGGAGAAGAGCTGGCGGCTTGTCTCCATCTGCTGGAGTTGGGCCTCGTACATGCCGTTGAGGCTGCCGAGGTTCTCGTTCATCTTCTGGAGTTGCTCACCGGCGGCAAGGCTCATGTCCTTGTTGTCGGAGAGGCCCGTGAGGGATTCGCTGACCTGCGCGTAGGTGTCGGTCAAGCCGTTCACCTTCTCCGTGGCGGTGCGGAGGGCGCCTCCGTACTCGCTGGTGGCGGCAGCCGCGTCGGTCACCTCGCTGAGTTGCATGGCCTGATCCCCGAGGTGGCGCATGCCGTCGCCCAATCGGGAGAGGACAGCGTTGTCGACACCAGCGTCCTTGAGCATGTCGTCCAGCTGGTCGACCGGCTTCTTTGGCGCGGGCTCTCCGTCCTCGACGGCGAGCTCCGGATAGACGAGTTCCCACTTCGGATCCGCGTGCGGCTTCTCGAACGCGGACATCAAGAAGATGAAGGCCTCAGTACCGAGTCCGATGATGAGCATCTCAGAGGCACCTTCCCAGTGTTCAATCTTGAACAGGGCGCCGATGATCACGATCGAGGCTCCGATGCCGTACAGTTTGGCCATACCTGATTTCCAGGCTTTGCTCTCGTTGAACGGCTTCTTCTTCTTGCCTCCGACGGCGGGGCTCTTCTTGTTCTTTGCCATAGTGCTTGCAGGTTCTGGTGGTTCACCCCCGGCGGGTTTCATGCGCTGGTGATGGGGGAGACCGAGTGGGGTTGGGGATTAATTGAAGTCTTCCGGATCCACATTCTTGCCGCGGCCGAGGTAGCTCATGGCGCTGCGGAATCCGATGTACGATTTGGCCGTGTCCTGGTACTCGAAGGAACGTGTGCCGGTCTGGCAGTAGTATCCGATGTCCTTCCAGCTTCCACCGCGGATCACCTTGCGCTTGAGGCTCGGGGGATCATCAGCCTTGGCATTGTACTCGTACTCCGGGCTCATGTCGTGGCTGAAGTCGTACACGGTCTCGTCGAAGGCCGTGTTGGTCCACTCGGCCACGTTGCCGGACATCTGGTACAGGCCGTAGTCGTTCGGGCTGTAGCTCTCGATGGGCACGGTGTGGCAGCCAGCATCCTCCACATAGTCACCGCGCATCGGCTTGAAGTTGGCCAACGGGCAGCCGTAAATGTTCCGGATGTAAGGACCGCCCCACGGGAAGGGAGCGAGGTCGAGGCCACCGCGGGCAGCGAATTCCCATTCGGCCTCGCTGGGCAGGCGGAACTTCTGGACCATGGTCTCGTCGTTCTCGCGCTTCCAGGTGGCGAGGAGCTGCGTCCGCCACGCGTTGAAGGCCCGGGCCTGTCCCCAGGTCACGCCGACCACAGGGTAGTCGTCGTAGGCGGGGTGCCAGAAGTAGGTCTCCGTCAGCGGCTCGTTGAAGCCATAGGTGAAGTCGCGGATCCAGCAGAGGGTGTCCGGGTAGACGTTGGTGTTCTCCTCGATCACGAATTGGGCGCGGTCGCTGTGCCCCCGGATGCTGCTCAGCTGACCGAGTTGGTTGGGCTCGTTGATTTCGTAATCGAGACCGCCCTTCTGGGCAGCGGCCTGCAGATTGATCCAGAAATACTTGAAGTTCAGCTTCCGGGTGTCGATCTGCTTGGCATCGTAAAACCGGTCGGAGCCCTGGAAGTAGAACTCGTCATACAGGGCGTCGAAGATGTCTTCGTTCTGCCAGTCGATGGGCTCGTCCCAATTGAGGACGTAGCCCTTGTTCACGAAGCGATCCAGTTCCCGTCCATTGGCGTCCTCCGTGCGGAAGTACTCCTCGAAGTCGTTCTCCTGGAGCACGTCGCGGAACAGACTGTCCCGAACCCAGTAAACGAACTGGCGGTATTCGTTGTTCGAGATCTCGTGGATGTCGATGTAAAAGGCGGGGATGGTGACCGTCTTGGAGCGGGACGTCAGGGCGTAGGGCACGTCCTGGTCGCTCGGGCCCATCGTGTAGGAGCCGTAGTGGATGTAGTTCATCCCGTAGGGATTCACTTGCACCCAGTCCTCCCGCGGGTACACGCCAACCACCTCTCCGGCAGGGCCGCCGTAGCAGCTGGCCAGCGTGATGGCGCACAAGGCGATGATCGCAGCGTTTCTCATGGTTTCTATCCTTTGTCGAACGGTTTCCGTCCGGTAGCGGGGCTTGCAGAACTCCCCTCTACGCGAAAGTCAACGTGCAGGTTTCGTCATTTGTTGCCCAATCCTCAGAGGAATCGGGGGTTTGCGTGACGGGACTGCATGGGAATCCGTTCGAAGTTGAACATGTACGAGACGAAGATTTCGTGGGAACCGGAGCTGTAGTTCGCCACCTCACTGAGCGTGGCGTCATAGCTGTATCCGAAGCGGAAGATCTGCTCGGAGCGGCTCAGCTTTTCGGACTTGGTCTTGCCGTACTCGAAGCCGATCACCGGGGCGACGGCGTCTCCGGGGCGGATGGACAGGCCTCCGTAGAGGAGCTCGTTCCAGAGCACGTTGGCGTGCAGGTCGACCGTGGTGGCGTTGAGGTCCGTCTTGGCGAGGAGGTGCGAGCGGAGGCGCAGGGTGCCATCGCCGAGGGCCTGCTCGTAGCCGGCCTGGAGATAGAGGTGGCGCACGCTCGACACGTTGAGGTCCTGCAGGTCGGTGGCGGCGAGGCGGGTCGTGCTGAGGCCGGCGTAGAAGCTGCCGGGCACGCGGTACATCACGCCGAGGTCGGCGTCGATGGTGGTTCCGCTCTTGGAGTTCTGGGGAATGACGGCGTCGCCATCGTCGATGTAGATCCACTCGTTGCCAAGGGTCTTGCCCATGTAATTGGCCGCGAGGCCCACACTCAGGATGCCGCCATTGGCGTCCGGCTCCATATGGTAGGCGTAGGCCAGCTTCACGACGGTATTCTGCTCCTGGCCGAGCTCATCTTGGAAGAAGCTCAGGCCGATGCCGCCGGGGATGAAGCCGGGCTTACCGCTGTATTGGAACAGGGCCGTGGTCGGGCTGAGGTCCAGACCGCTCCACTGGTTGCGGTAGAACGCATTGACGTACTGCAGGCGCTCCGCACCGGCGAAGGCCGGGTTGAAGGACAGGCGGTCCTGGTAAAACTGCGTGAGCTGGGGGTCCTGTTGGGCCGTGGCGACGGTGCTGAACAGGAGGACAGACAGAGCGAGCAGAAGGCGGTTCATTCCAAACAGCTGATTTTCAAACGGTTCCTTGCATGGGTCACCCGAGGGTGAGCGGCTAATATACCCAAAATGCTGCAGCTTGCGCCTGCAGGCCCGATTATCCAAGCTTCATCGTGGATTTCATGTGAATAGGTTGAAATCCAGCCTTTTACGCAGGGGGCTGAAGCCGGGGCGCCCTGATTTTCAGGGAATCAGGCCAGCTTCTGCTGGGTCCGCCACCACCGGTCCGGCAGGGTGCCCGCAGCGGCTGTCTGGTAGTCCTCGTAGGAGCAGGGAACGAGCAGGAGGCGGCCTTTGCGGTTGCCGGCCCCGGGCGTGGGGATGTCCATCCACCATCGGTCACTCCGGGGGCTCTTGTAGAACACGACTTCGTGCTCGGCATCCTCGAGGACGACCCGGTATTGGAGGTAGTCGTCGGTGGATCCTCGGGGGTGGTCTCCAATCCGGTGCATGACCCCTTCGAGGAAGCACCAGATGGCCTCGGCCACGAGTTGGCCTCCGCGCCCATCCCCGTCGCGGGAGGGGTCGTGCTCGAAGAAGCCGATGGCGCTGAGTCGGTCGCTGTATCCGGCGTACCGGCTGAGCTGGCAGAACTCTTCTCCGGTCAGGCCGTTGGCCTGGACGGACGGGCTGGCCGGGTGGTCGGCGACCCGGACAGCGCCGAGGTCGAAGGTCACGAGGTCGGCATCCCGCAGCAGGGGTTCGGCCTGGGCCATGTCGGCGCGCAGGCGGCCCAGGCGCACGGCGTCGAAGTGCATCCGTTCCATGAGTTGGAGGGTGTCGCCGTCGGTGCGGTAGCGCTGGTGTCCGAGGTGGGTCAGGTCGAAGAGGTGGCCGCCCTCGGGCAGGATGAGGGCGTTGAGCCAATTGCGGCCGTCGATCTCCTGCGGGTCGCCCCCGAAGTCGAGGGTCGAGTCGACGTTGACGACGTTGATGGGCCGTTCCTGCCGGGCGTACGCCGCGTACATCGGCACGGTGAGGATTTGCGATCCGCCGACCACGATCGGCACGATGTCGCGGGCCATGAGCTCCTGGCAGACGACGTCGAGGGCGGCGCGCGTGTCTTCCGGGGTGGGGGCGGCAATGATGTTGCCGAGGTCGGCCACCGGGGCCCACTTGTCCATCACGGTCAGACCGTAGAGCTTGCCGCGGACCCATTCTGCGGCCCGGTCCGTCTGGGCGCCATCGAGGCTGCCGCGGCGGTCCATCACGCCGATAAAGGCCGCCACGCACCCGTCCAGATCGGGACGTTCGCCGGCGCGGTGGATGCGCAGGACGTCGCGCAGCCGATCGGTTCCGTCCGAGATGTCGAACAACCCGGCCTCGGTGGGCTCGAGCCAGTCGAAAATGGATTCCATAGGGTAAATCTACCCCGCCTGGTCAGGCCTTTTTCTTCCTCTTTGGGGAGGTTTTCGGCTTTCCCTTGATGATTTCCTGAGCGCGCTCCCACGTCATCTCGAGGATCTTCTCGCCCACGGGAATGCGGACGGATTGCTTCTCGGACACCAGGTAGTATTGGCGGCCCTTCAGGCGGATGGTCCACTTGGCGTCTTCGGCAAAGGCCTTGATGATGCCGGCCTTGAGCTGAAGGACGCGGTCCCAGTCGAGGCTGTCGATGTCCTCGCCCTTGGGAATCTTGACGTTGTCCTTGCCCGACTTGATGTACGGTCCCCAGCGGCCCATGAGCACGCGGGTGTCCGGATCCTCATCGTAGGTGCGGAGCAGGGCCTTGGCGTCGGCCTCGCGCTTGGCCTTGATCATCTCGATGGCCACGTCGAGGGGGATGTCATACGGGGAGTACTCGCTGTCCTTGGGGATGCTCACGAATTTTCCGTCGTGGCGCACGTAGGGTCCGAAGCGGCCGATGGCGGCAACGACCTTCTTGTCCTCGAACTGGCCGAGGTCGCGGGGCAGGTCAAACAGCTTCAGCGCCTCCTCGAGCGTGATGCCTTCGAGGGTCTGGCCCTTGAGCAAGGAGGCAAACCGCTTTTCCTCATCGTCCGGCGCGCCGATTTGGGCGAGGGGGCCGTAGCGGCCGATGCGGACAAGGACCATTTTGCCGGAGGAGGGGTCCACGCCGAGCTCCCGCTCTCCGCTGGCGCGTTCGGCGTTCTCGGTGGTGTCCTGGATCTGGGCGTTGAACGGGGTGTAGAACGCCTTGACCATGCGCTGCCAATCGTCCTTGCCGGCGGCGATGTCGTCGAACTCCTGCTCCACTTTGGCGGTGAACTGGAAGTCCATGATGGACGGGAAGTGCTCCTGGAGGAAGTCCGTCACGACCATGCCGATGTCGGTCGGGAACAACTTGGACCGCTCCGATCCAGCCATCTCCTTGTTTTCCTCGGCGCGAACGGTGCCATCATCCTGCAGGTGCAGGGTCTGGAAGGCGCGCTCCTTGCCTTCGCGGTCCTCCTTGACGACGTAACCGCGCTTCTGAATGGTGCCGATGGTGGAGGCGTAGGTGGACGGCCGGCCGATCTGCAGCTCCTCCAGCTTCTTCACCAGGGCGGCCTCACTGAATCGGGCCGTCGGCTTGGTGAAGCGCTCGATGGCCTGCATGGCCTTGAGGTCGAGGGACTGGCCCTGCTCCATGCGGGGGAGCATGCCGCGGTCCTCCTTTTCGTCGTCGGTGCCCTCGAGGTACACCTTCATGAAGCCGTCGAACTGGATGGCCTCGCCCTTGGCGACGAGCATCTCTTCGCGGCCCGGCAGGTGAATGTCGACCGTGGTCTTCTCGATGATGGCGTTGGCCATCTGGCTGGCCAGGGTGCGCTTGAAAATGAGCTCGTACAACCGGCGCTCGTCGCTCTCGCCCTGCAGGGTGGCGGCGGACATGTCGGTCGGACGGATGGCTTCGTGGGCCTCTTGGGCGCCGGCGTTCTTGGTCTTAAAGACGCGGCGCTCATGGTAGTTCTCCCCGTAGCTCGAGGTGATGTGGGCCTGGGCGGCGTCGAGGGCGAAGTCGGACAGGTTGGTCGAGTCCGTTCGCATGTAGGTGATGCGGCCGGCCTCGTACAGCCGCTGGGCGACCTGCATGGTGCGGGACACCGAGAAGCCCAGCTTCCGGGAGGCCTCCTGCTGGAGGGTGGAGGTGGTAAACGGAGCCGCGGGCTTGCGCTGGGTCGGCTTGCGTTCCACGCGGTCGGCCTTGAGGGCGGCGCCGTGGGCGGACTGCAGGACCTCGGTGGCGACCTCGGGGGTGTCGAGGCGCTTGTTGAGGTCGGCCTTGAAGCCTTGGCCACCTGCGGCCAGCTGGGCCGTGACCTTGTAGTAGCCCTTGGGCTGGAAGGCGAGGATCTCCCGTTCGCGCTCCACGATGAGGCGGACGGTGACGCTCTGGACCCGGCCGGCGGACAGCGAGGGGCGGACCTTTTTCCAGAGGACCGGGGAAAGCTCGTAGCCCACGAGGCGGTCCAGCACCCGGCGGGCCTGCTGGGCCATCACGAGGGGCATGTTGACCTGGCGGGGATTGTCGATGGCGCGGAGGATGGCCTTCTTGGTGATCTCGCTGAAGACGATGCGCTTGGTCTTCGTCTCCGGCAGGCTGAGCGCCTCCTGCAGGTGCCAGCTGATGGCCTCTCCCTCGCGGTCCTCATCCGTCGCGAGCCAGACGGTCTGGGCGGACTTGGCGAGTTTCTTCAATTCACTGAACCGGCCCTTGTCGGCGGTCACCTCATAGGTGGGCATGAACCCGTTTTCGACGTCGACGGCCAGCTGTCCCCCGGGCAGGTCCCGGATGTGTCCATAGCTGGATCGGACAACGTAGTCCCCACCGAGGTATCCTTCGATGGTCTTGGCCTTGGCGGGGCTCTCGACGATGACGAGGTTCTTGCTCATGACAGGAAAATGAGCGGCAAAGAAAACGGGATTCCCGATGCGAGAGAACCCCAAGGGCACAGTTGTCAGTCATTTGATGTGGGCAGACCGACCTACCGTAGGTACGTCTGCAAAACATTTTCCCAGACTGACACGTTGTCAGGTTCGGCGTAAATTTGCCTTTCCCCAGTCCAAACTCCATGAGACCAGGCAACCACACCATCGACGAATCCCGCCAGGGCGAGGCCCTGCAATCCAGCGCCGTGGGCGAGCGCAAGCTGTACCTCGAGAGCTACGGTTGCCAGATGAACTTCAGCGACAGCGAGATTGTCGCGAGCATCCTCGCCGAGGCCGGCTACGCCACCACCAAGAATGAGGGCGAGGCCGATTTGATCCTGCTCAACACGTGCTCCATCCGGGACAATGCCGAGCAGCGCATCCGCCATCGCTTGCAGCACCTCAAAGGCGGCAAGCGCAACAATCCCAAACTCAAGGTGGGCATCCTCGGCTGCATGGCCGAGCGCTTGCGGGACCAGTTGCTCGAGGAGGAGAAGCTGGTCGACCTGGTCGTCGGCCCGGACGCCTACCGCGACCTGCCACGCCTCGTCGATGAGGTCGAGGGCGGGCAGAAGGCGGTCAACACCTTGCTCAGCCGGGAAGAGACCTACGCCGAGATCCAGCCGGTCCGCCTCGACGACAAGGGCGTGACGGCCTTCATCTCCATCATGCGGGGCTGCGACAACATGTGCAGCTTCTGCGTCGTCCCATTCACCCGGGGCCGGGAGCGGAGCCGCGACCCGCAGAGCATCGTGGCCGAGGCCCGCGACTTGTTTGCCAAGGGCTACCGAGAGGTGACCCTGCTCGGCCAGAACGTGGACAGCTACAAGTGGAATGTCGACGCCAAGGGCAATGTCAAGGACGAGGGGCAACCGGTCGTCCGCTTCGCCCAGCTGATGGACCTTGTCTCCGATGTGGATCCCGATTTGCGTGTGCGCTTCTCGACTTCGCATCCGAAGGACATGACCGACGAGGTCCTCGAAGTGATGGCCCGCAAGGACAACCTCTGCAAGTACATCCACTTGCCGGTCCAGAGCGGCCACAGCGATGTGCTCAAGCGGATGAACCGCGGCTACACCCGCGAGTGGTACCTCGACCGGATTGCCGCCATCCGCCGCATCATGCCGGACTGCGCGATCAGTACGGACGTGATTGCCGGCTTCTGCGGCGAGACCGTGGAGCAGCACGAGGCCACGCTCAGCTTGATGCGCGAGGTGCGTTATGAGATGGCCTTCATGTTCAAGTACAGCGAGCGTCCCCGCACGCTGGCCGAGCGGAAGTTCGAGGACGACGTGCCGGAGGAGGAGAAGGGCCGTCGTCTCACCGAGATCATCCAGCTCCAGCAGGAGCACAGCAAAGAGCGGACCGCCGCCCAGTGCGGCCGGATCTATCGCGTGCTGGTGGAGGGCCCGTCCAAGAAGAACGCCGAGGAGTTCCAGGGCCGGAACACCTATAACACGATGATTGTCTTCCCGAAAGGCGACGTCGAGCCGGGTCAGTACCATTATGTCCGGACCACCGACCACACGTCCATCACCTTGCGGGGTGAGCTGGTTGACGAGGCGGAGGCCCAAGAGGAAGGATTCATCGCATGAACCTGCAGCCCGTCAAATCCCGGTTCGGCATCGTGGGCAACAGCCCCGGTCTGGAGCGCGCGCTCGCCACGGCGGTGCGGGTGGCTCCGGCCGACATCACGGTGTTGGTGCGTGGGGAGTCGGGCACGGGAAAGGAGGCCCTGCCCAAGATCATCCACCACAACAGCGCGCGGAAGCACGGGACCTACATCGCTGTGAACTGCGGGGCGATTCCGGAAGGCACCATCGATTCGGAGCTGTTCGGCCACGAGAAGGGCAGCTTCACCGGTGCCCACGAGGCGCGCAAGGGCTATTTCGAGGAAGCCGACGGCGGCACCATCTTCCTCGATGAGGTGGGGGAGTTGCCGATGGCCACCCAGGCGCGGCTGCTCCGGGTGCTCGAGACCGGCGAATACCTCCGGGTCGGCTCCTCCAAGGTGCGCAAGACTGACGTCCGCGTCGTGGCGGCGACCAACCTCGATTTCGACAAGGCCATGGCGGCCGGGAAGTTCCGCGAGGATCTGTTCTACCGCCTCAACCAAGTGCCGCTGCTGCTGCCGCCCTTGCGCGAACGCGGAGACGACATCCACCTGCTGTTCCGCAAGTTCACGGCGGACTTCAGCGACCGGCATCACATGCCGCCGATCCGGCTCGGGCCAGAAGCCGTGGAGCTCCTTGTGCGTTACCCGTGGCCCGGCAATGTGCGCCAGCTGAAGAACATCGCGGAGCAGATCAGCGCCATCGAGACTGAGCGGAGCGTAGATGCGGACCGGCTGCTCGATTACCTGCCGGAACTGCCGCGCCGGAGCTTGACGACGCTGCCTGTGGACGAGGCCGATGCCGGCCCCGGAATGAACGAGCGGGAGATCCTGTACAAGCTGCTGTTCGAGATGAAGTCGGATTTGAGCGACCTCAAGTCGCTCGTGCTGAAAATGATCCAGGATGGCCGCATCGATACCGCGTCGAGTGAGGATCACGCCCTGGTCAATCGGGTCTTCGGTGAGCAGGGCGGATCGGAGGTGCTGCGCTTGCCCGAGCGGGCCGGACGTCCTTCCCCGGTCGAGTCGACTCCGGGCGGGTGGTCCACCCCGGCCGAGGGCGACGGGTTTGCCGATGCGCGTGAGGTGGAGGAGACGCTGTCGCTCGTGGAGAGCGAGCGCGAGTTGATCCGCCGGGCGCTGGTCAAGCATGGCCACCGCCGCAAGCAGGCGGCTGCCGAACTCGGCATTTCGGAGCGGACGCTCTACCGCAAAATCAAGGAATTCGGACTCAAATGAGGACGTGGACCCTTCTGCTCGGAGCCGCATTGCTCCTCGGACTCACCCGCTGCGGCGTCTACACGCCGTACGGCGCACAGACGGGAGGCGCGCAGACGTTTTCGGTGGAGTACTTCACCCCAGTGGCGCCGCTGGCGGGCCCCGAGGTGGGACAGGAGTTCACCGAGGCCCTCAAGGATTTGATCCAGCGCCAGAGCACCCTGCGCTGGGTGCGGGAAGGTGGCGAGATCCAATACTCCGGCCGCATCGTCGGCTATGACGTGAGCACGAGTGCTGTCGCCGGGGGCCAGGAGGTCGCCTCTCAGAACCGGCTGACGATGCAGGTCCAACTGCGGTACGTCCACACGCTCGATCCCACGCTGGACTTCGAGAAGACCTTCAGCCGGTTTGCGGATTTTCCCGCAACCAGCGACCTCTTCGATGTGGAGGGGCAGCTCGTCGAGGAGATCAACGAGCAGCTGACCCAAGAGGTCTTCAACGCGAGCCTCGGCAACTGGTGAGTGCGGTTGCATATTGCGCTTCCGCATGGCCGAGTCCAATTCTCCATCCGATCCGATTGACGCCCTCCTGAGTGAGGTGCGCGGCGACACGCAGGCGTTTGACGCCGAGCGCTGGTCCTCGTGGTCGTCCACGCTGGGCGAGTGGGTGGAGGCCTACCCGGCGTTCGGGGCCGGCCGGCTCCTGCGGGCCAAAGCCTCCCGAGACGGGCGCCACATGAAGGCGGCCGACCACCTCGTGGAGGCGGCTGTGTTCGCCTCGGTGCCGGGCCGCCTGTTCGACTTGCTGTTCCGGGCGGGCATCGAATCCGAGATCGCGACGTTTGCCCGGGCCGTGGAGGCCTTGGAGCCGGAGCTCGAGGAGGAATTGCGCCTGCGGTGGAATCCCGAGCCGGTCGAGCCGAAGCCGGATCCCGAGGGGCAGAAGCCCAGCGCGGAAGGGGAGGAGGCCGAAGAAGCGGAAGAGCGCATCGCGGTCGAGGTGCCGCCGGAAGGGTCGTTGGCCCGCGAGGTGGTGCTTGGCGCAATCGAGCGCAGCATCGAACAGGAGATCGAGGCCGTGCGCGCGGCCGAGGCGCCCAATCCGGAGCCGGTGGTCGAGGAAGCGCCGGCAGCGGCCGAGCCGAAGCCGGAGGGGTCCGGCGTGGATGTGGCCAACCTGTCGCCCCTGGCGCGGTGGGCCTATGAGCGCTCCCAGCAGACCGGCTTCGTCGAGTCCGCCATCGCCGGCACGCCCGCCCTCCGTGTGGAGCAGGCGGCCGAGCATGTCGAGGAGGTGCTGTCGAGCGATGCAGTTCCCTCGGGGGAGGAACCCCAGGGCCGGCTCGAGCAGCAGGCCGCGCTCATTGACCTGTTCATTCGCAACGAGCCGGTGATCAGCCCGATCCAGCCCGATGTGGAGCGCCCGGCGATCAAGGAACTGGCGAAGGAGAGCCTCGTCGAGGACACCTCGCTCATCACCGAGACGATGGCGCGCATCTACGCCGCACAGGGGCAGTTGGGCCGCGCTCGCCGTGCCTACAAACTGCTGGCCTTGAAATACCCGGAGAAAAGCGTTTATTTTGCCGCCCAATCCAAAACGCTTGGACGGAAGTCGGAAGACGACTAAAAGCCCGCAAAAGACGGGCGCTTCCGGGCCGATTGGAAGGGACCAACACACGACACCATGGGCTACGTTCTCCTCGTCCTCATCCTGATCATCTCCATCCTGCTTGGAGCCGTCATCCTCGTCCAGAACCCGAAGGGCACCGGCCTCGCTGCCGGCTTCGAGTCCGCCGGCAAGATTGGTGGCGTCCAGCGCACCACCGACTTCCTCGAGAAGGCCACCTGGTATCTGACCGCCGCCCTCTTCGTGCTGTGCATCGCCGCCACGGGCGCTTTCTCCGCCGGAACGGGAGCCGACAATGGCTTCTCCGAGGACGAGTTCGTTCCGCCGGCCGCGACCGAGGTCCCGGCTTCCCCGGCTCAGTGAACCGCGAGTCGAACGCATTCGAAATGTCAGCCTGTCACGGCTGACATTTTTTTTGCGCCCCGGGCCTCATTTTGTCAGGTCTCCTGACGGAATTGGCAGGGATTTCCGGTGTCGGAAGGACTGGCACGGGATTGGTTCTGGGCTGACCGCCCAAGGCAAAGACATCACAACCCAACATATCATGTCCGTCAACATCAAGCCCCTGGCCGACCGCGTCGTGGTCGAGCCCGCCGCCGCGGAAGAGAAGACCGCCAGCGGCATCATTATCCCCGACACCGCCAAGGAGAAGCCGCAGCGCGGCACCGTGGTCGCCGTCGGCGCCGGAAAGCCCGATGAGCCCATGACCGTCACGGTCGGGGACACCGTGCTCTACGGCAAGTATTCCGGAACCGAGCTCACGCTCGAGGACAAGGACTACATGATCATGCGCGAGAGCGACATTCTCGCCGTGCTCTGATTTCATTGAAACCCAACCAATCCATTCAACATGCCGAAGGAAATCACCTTTGACACCGCAGCCCGGAAGGAGCTGCAGGCTGGCGTCGACGCGCTGGCCAACGCCGTGAAGGTCACCCTGGGCCCCAAGGGCCGCAACGTGGTCATCGACAAGAAGTTCGGCGCCCCCAACGTGACCAAGGACGGCGTCTCCGTCGCCAAGGAGATCGAGCTCAAGGACCCGATCCAGAACATGGGCGCCCAAATGGTCAAGGAGGTCGCCTCCAAGACCGCTGACGTCGCCGGTGACGGCACCACCACCGCCACGGTCCTCGCCCAAGCGATGATCAACGCCGGCCTCCGCAACGTGGCCGCCGGCGCCAACCCCATGGACCTCAAGCGGGGCATGGACAAGGCGACGCAGGCCTTGGTCGCTGAGCTGCGCACCATCTCCCGCGAGGTGGGCGACGACAACGCCAAGATCCAACAGGTTGCCACCGTGTCCGCCAACAACGACGGCACCATCGGCACCCTCATCGCCGAGGCCATGGCCAAGGTGGGCAATGAGGGCGTGATCACCGTCGAGGAGGCCAAGGGCACCGAGACGGAGGTCAAGACCGTGGAGGGCATGCAGTTCGACCGCGGTTACCTGAGCCCCTACTTCGTGACCAACCCGGACAAGATGGAGGCCGAGCTCGAGAGCCCGAACATCCTCATCTTCGAGAAGAAGATCAGCAACATGAAGGACCTCCTGCCGGTCCTCGAGAAGAGCGCCCAGACCGGTCGCCCGCTGCTCATCATCGCCGAGGACGTCGACGGGGAGGCCCTCGCCACCCTCGTGGTCAACAAGATCCGCGGCGCCCTCAAGGTGGCCGCCGTCAAGGCCCCGGGCTTCGGCGACCGCCGCAAGGCCATGCTCCAGGACATCGCCATCCTCACGGGCGGCACCGTGATCTCCGAGGAGACCGGCCTGAAGCTCGAGAACGCCACGCTCGCCGACCTCGGTTCCGCCGAGAAGGTGACCATTGACAAGGACAACACCACCGTAGTCAACGGCGTCGGGGAGAAGGACGCCATCGAGGCCCGCATCGGCCAGATCAAGGCGCAGATCGAGTCCACCACCAGCGATTACGACCGTGAGAAGCTCCAGGAGCGCCTTGCCAAGCTCGCCGGCGGTGTCGCCGTGCTCTACGTGGGCGCCGCCACCGAGGTGGAGATGAAGGAGAAGAAGGACCGCGTCGACGACGCCCTGCACGCCACCCGTGCCGCCGTCGAGGAGGGCATCGTGCCCGGAGGAGGTACCGCGCTCATCCGCGCGGCCAACGTGCTCGACTCCGTGGACACCGTCAACGAGGACGAGGCCACGGGCGTACAGATCGTCATGCGCGCCATCGAGGAGCCGCTTCGCCAGATCGTCGCCAACGCCGGCGGTGAAGGCGCTGTCGTGGTCAATGCCGTCCGCGAGGGCGAAGGAGACTTCGGCTACAACGCCCGCACCGAGGTGTTCGAGGACTTGCACACCGCAGGCGTCATCGACCCGACCAAGGTGACCCGCGTCGCCCTGGAAAACGCCGTTTCCATCAGCGGCATGGTCCTGACCACCGAGTGCGTGATCGCCGACGTGGAGGATCCCGCTGAGATGGCCGCCGCCGCTGCGGCTGCTGCCGGTGCCGGTGGCATGGGCGGCATGATGTGATCGCTTCCCTGCGGTTCACACGCCCACACAACGCAAGGAAAGGCCCCGCTTCGGCGGGGCTTTTTCGTGCCCGGCGACAACCTCTTGGGCCGTCCGCGTGCTGGTCCAGCACTGAGCGTTCGACAGATCAAATGCGGGATGTCATCCTTCGGGATGATTCTTCTCGCGTGAAATCCTGTCAAGTGGAGGCTACTTGGGTGGGTGCCCGGAAAGCCGGGTGTCCATTCACCTTCAATCCACTTGTCCATGACCTTCATGAATCCCAAGCACTGGGGCGTTCTCCTGTGCTCCTTTCTTGTGTTGGGGTCCGCTTCCGCCCAATCGGTGGAATACCCCTTCAACCCCGACAGCAACGGGGACAATCTGATTTACACGGCCGACATCCTCGAAGTGTTGGCCGTCTATGAAACCGAGTTTGACCCGGAACCGATTACGGTGGACGGGATCACGCTCGAGGAATATCTGATCCAACTCAACGAGGCGATTGAGGCCGTTGAGGCCGGAACCGCTGGTGCGGACGGGGCCGATGGCGCCGATGGCCAGGATGGGATCGGCATTGCGTCGATCACCGACAATGGCGACGGTACCCTGACCATTGCGCTCACGGATGGCACCGCGGTCATCACCGGCGACCTCACGGGTCCGGCCGGCGAGGCCGGCGCCGATGGGGAGGATGGCGCCGATGGTGCTCCCGGTTTTCCTGGTGCAGACGGCGCGGATGGTGCTGACGGTAACGATGGTGCGGATGGCGTCGGCATTAGCACGATTGGCCTCAATGGGTCGGGTGCACTGGGTGTGCAATTGACCGATGGGACGCTGCTCAACGTTGGGTGCATTCTCGATGCGGATGCGGATGGCATCTGTGACCAGGTCGATGCCTGCACTGACACGGAGGCCGCGAACTACAACGTGGGCAATGCCGCTTGTGAGTACAACAAGTGGTACATCCCTTTGGTCCTCGACTTCGGTCCGGCGATCCTGGCCACGTCGACCCCGTTCGGATACCGTGAGGCCCATTTCGATTGTGTTCAGTCCGTGGTCGATGCGGACGACATCTGCATCGATGTGGCGTGGGATGACATTTGCGAATCGGCCTACCTCAGTTGCGTGAATTCTCCGGACTTGCACCTGGAGCGACTCGATTACGCCGTGGGTGACGTCGGTCCGGCCGGAGGCATCATCGTCTATGTGGACACGTTTGATGTGCACGTCGGGTTTGATTACCTCGAGGCGGCCAACCACGACTTCGTGGGCGCCACCACGTTTGGCATGCCGACGGACCTCTTCAATCTGGAGTGCACGCCCACCGTGATCCTGTTGTCGGGGTCCAATTCAGTCGCCGCAGGCATGGCGGCTGGGACAGGGGAGGCCCAAGTGGATGAGTCTGGAGAGGAGTCCACCTTCGCGGCGGTGGCCGGTGGGGGTGGCGACGCCAGCTTGGCCGTAGGCTACCGGATCCGGAATGCCGGAGGCACCGCCATCGGGACGGGCCTGATCAACACCCAGGAACTGGCCCATTACAACACCTGTGAGCAATCCGTGGCGAGGCAGGTGCTCTCCTTCCAACAGAACGGATACCGTGACTTCCACATTCCCAGTCTCTGGGAACTCAAGGTCATGGCCCAGGCGATGTATGACTTGCCCTCCGGGGAGGTCATCCTCGTGGGTGGCGGTGGTGGCGGTGGTGGTGGCGGTGCCGTGGCCCACTCCGCCATGTCGGGCAGCTACTGGAGTTCTTCCGAGTTCGATGCGACTCGAGGGCTCGGGGCGTTCATCATGAATTTTGGAGGGCTCGTGTTCATGCACGGGAACGCTGAGTTTGCCAATGACAACAAGATCCGTCCTGTGCGCGCCTTTTGAGGCGCCCTTCTGCTCTGCAAAACGAATCGCGGCGGCCTGCTCCCTTGGGGGCGGGCCGCTTTGCGTTTCAGCCGGCGAGTGCGTCGAAGGCCTGTTCGAGGCCGCCGCGGGCGATGAGGTCCCCAAGGGGGGCGTCCTCTACGATGCGGCCCTGCTTGATGATGACCACCCGGTCGCACATGGCCTCGACCTCCTGCAGGATGTGCGTGGAGAGGATGACGGTGCGGGACTCGCCGAAGGATTTGATCAGGGTGCGGATCTCCTTCAGCTGGAGCGGGTCGAGGCCTGAGGTGGGCTCGTCGAGGATGAGCAGCTCCGGGTCGTGCAGGATGGCCTGAGCGAGGCCGACGCGCTGCTTGTAGCCCTTGGAGAGGGCGGAGATCGGCTTGTGCGCCTCGGGCGTCAGGCCGACGCGCTCAATGGTCTCCTCCACCTTCGCGGCGCGGGCAGCCTTGCCCTGAATGCCGTGCAGCCCGGCGATGAAGTCGAGGAATTCCCGGACGTACATCTCGGGATAGAGGGGGTTGTGCTCGGGCAGGTAGCCCATCCGGCGGCGCATCGCATCGCCTCCGTCGCGGACTTCCGTCCCGTCGAAGGCGATGGTCCCGCCATCGGTCGGCAGGTAGCCGAGGATGGACTTCATGAGGGTGGATTTGCCTGCGCCATTGGGCCCCAGCAACCCGACGACCTGTCCCTTGGGGACGGAGACGGAGACCCCGTCGAGGGCCTTCTGCGGACCGTAATGCTTCGTGACGTCGTGAACCTCGAGCAGCATGGATGCGCAAGGTAGGATGCGGATGGGCGAACTTGCGGCCATGGAGGAACGACACGAAGGCACGGTGTTTCGGTCGACGGGCAAATGGGCGGACGTCCAGGCGCCCGATGGCCGGCGCGTGGAGTGCCGCCTCCGCGGGAAGTTCCGGATGGAGGGGCTCCGGACGACCAACCCGATCGCCGTCGGCGACCACGTGACGTGGACCGAGGAGGAAGACGGCACTGGGGTCATCACCGAGATCGCCCCGCGCCGCAACCGCATCATCCGCCGCAGCGTCAACCTCAGTCACGAGGCGCACGTGGTGGCGGCCAACCTCGACCGCGCCTGGCTCGTGGTGACCCTCGTGGAGCCGGCAACCAGCAGCGGCTTCGTGGACCGCTTCCTCGTGACGGCTGAGGCGTACGGCGTGCCGACGACGTTGCTGTTCAACAAGGTCGACGTGCTGCTCCAGCTCGGTGAGGAGGCCGAGGAGCTGTTGGCCTCGTGGATGACGATGTACAGCGAGGCAGGCTATGAATGCCTGCCGATTTCTGCGACCGAGGGCATCGGCCTCGAAGAGGTGCGGGAGCGTATGAAGGGCGGGATTCACCTGGTGAGCGGCCACAGCGGCGTGGGCAAATCGACGCTGCTCAACGCGTTGATTCCCGGGCTCGACCAGAAGACGGCCGAGGTGTCGGACGTCCACGACAAGGGCAAGCACACGACGACGTTTGCCGAGATGTTCCCGCTGCCGGGCGACGGTGGCGGCTTCATCATCGACACGCCGGGCATCAAGGGGTTCGGCCTTGTCCGCATGGAGAAGGAGACGCTGCACCACCACTTCCCGGAGATGTTCCGCCTGTTGCCGGACTGCAAATTCCACAACTGCCGCCACCTCGACGAACCGGGGTGTGCCGTGCGGGCGGCGCTGGAGACCGGCGAGGTGGACGACGAGCGGTATCGGAACTACCGCAACATGGTTGAGGAATTCGACGAGGGCCCGTACCGCGCCGGCGGGAAACGGGGCAACCAAGGCATTTGAGTTCGGCCGAAGTCGGTCGTGGGGTCAGCTTGGCGGGATGCGCGAGGCGATGAGGCCACCGACCCGAAGGGTGGGGCCGTTGTAGGTCAGCGGGCGGCCCGTGACGATGTCGCAGACAGCGAGGCCTTGCGACCGGAAGAGGGCGTCGCCGGCGGCGCAGTCCCATTCGAAGTAGCCCGTGGAGCGGGCGTGGAGGTCGGCCTTGCCCTCAGCGACGAGGCAAAATTTGGCCGCCCCGCTGGCGGGCCGCATGCGGACCTGCGTCGGGTCGACGGTGCCGGCCACGAGGTCGTTGAGCGTACCGGGTTCGTTCCAGCTGATGAGCAGGCTGTACGGCGGGGTGACGTCCTCGTCGGCGCTGATGGGGCGTGGGGGCCGGGCCGCGTCGTCGATGCGCGCCTTCCAGGTGCCGATGCTGCAGCCGCCGAAGTAGACGCGGTCGAGGTCGGGGAGGGCGACGATGCCGAGGATGGGGTGCCAATCGTGGCCGTCGCTTTCGATAAGGGCCACGTTGATCGCGTAGCCGGAGCGCATGCGGATGAAGGAGCCCGTGCCGTCGAGCGGATCGACGAGCCACATCCGCGACCAGGTCTGGCGCTCGGCGTGGGGGGTGCGGCCGCCTTCTTCACTCACGACGGGGATGCCCAAGGGGGCAAGGCCGTCGGCGAGGATGCGGTGGCTGGCGTGGTCGGCGTTGGTGACCGGGGAGCCGTCGCCCTTGTGCTCCACCTCGAGCTCGGTGTGGGACAGCCGCGCCAACTCGGCCGCAGCCAGGCGCACCACACCGAGCGCATGGTCGAGGACCGACTGGAGGTCGAGGGGCGTATCCGGCTTCGGGGCGAGGGCCATGGCACAAAGGTAAATCCGGTCAGGCCGCGGCTGGGGCGAAGGCAGGGTGAACATGTGGATGGCTCGATTAGTTTTGTCCCCGTACGCAGGGGTGCCGACAGGCTGAGATCATACCCTCCGAACCTGCCCGGGTCATGCCGGGAAGGAAGCGAGACACCGCACGAGCGGTGGGATCCGGACACCGGATTCCTGCGTGGCCACAACTGAAACGCCATGCGCAACACCCTCTTCCTGTTTGCCTTGACCCTGCCGCTGATCGGCCTTGGTCAAACTCCGTCCGATACGCTGAGCCGCTTCCTCGAGCCGGCCGCCGTGACCGCTGTCCGCGCAACCGAGCGCGCGCCCTTCGCCGCCGAGACCCTCGACGCGGAGGAAATCGCCGACCGCAACACCGGGCAGGATTTGCCCTACGTTCTGCGGTACACGCCGTCGGTGGTCGTCACCTCCGATGCCGGGGCTGGCGTGGGTTACACCGGCCTGCGCATCCGCGGTACGGACCCTACGCGCATCAACGTCACACTCAACGGCATTCCAATCAACGACAGCGAGTCGCAGGCCGTCTTCTGGGTCAACATGCCCGACCTGGCCAGCGCCACCGACGACATCCAGGTGCAGCGCGGCGTCGGCACGTCGACGCTGGGGGCGGGCGCCTTCGGGGCGACCATTTCACTCAATACCCTCGACATCGCCGAGGAGGCCGGGGGCTCCATGATGGTGGGCGGCGGCAGCTTCAACACCTTCCGCACCAACCTCCAATGGAACAGCGGCCGCAGTGCGAGCGGCTGGGCGGCCGAGGGCCGGGTCAGCACCGTCATGAGCGACGGCTGGGTCGACCGCGCTTCGAGCGACCTCAACAGCTTCCAGCTCGGCCTGAACCGCGCCTGGGACGGCGGTTCCATGACCTACACGATCCTGAGCGGCCGGGAGCGCACCTACCAGAGCTGGTGGGGCGTCCCGGAGGTCGCGTTGAACGGAAGCGCCGAGGACATCCAAGCCTGGGGCGACGCCAACGGCTACAGCCAGCGCCAGATCGACGACCTGATCCAGTACGGTCGCCAGGCCAATTACTACACCTACGAGGATGAGGTCGACAACTATGGCCAGGACCATCAGCAGCTCCACCTCGAGCACCAGTTCGGCGATTGGCGCCTGTCCGCCACCGGCCACTTCACTCACGGAGAGGGCTACTTCGAGCAGTTCAAATCCGGCGAGGACCTCGCCGATTACCTGCTGCCCGATGTGGTGGTAGGCGACGACACGGTGACGACGACCGACTTGGTGCGCCGCCGCTGGCTCGACAACGATTTCTACGGCGCCGTCCTCGGGGCGGAGCGCCGTTGGGACCGCGCCGCCCTGACGCTGGGCGCCGCCGCCAACCGCTACGAGGGCGACCATTTTGGCCGGGTGATCTGGGCGGAGAACGCCTCCACCGCCGGCACGCCGAACTACACCTACTACGACAGCGACGGCTTGAAGCTGGACCGCAATGTGTTTGCCCGCTTCGTGCAGCGTTCGCAGGACGGCCGCTTGCAGACGCAGGCCGAGCTCCAGTACCGGGGCGTGCGCTTCGAGACGATGGGCACGGACAACGACCAGGTGGCGATCAACGTGCCCCGCGACAGCGCCACGTTTGATTTCCTGAACCCCAAGGTGGGTCTCGACTACCGCCTCAACGACGAGGACCGCGTGTTTGCCTCGGTCGCCATCGCGCACAAGGAGCCGGGCCGCAACGACTTTGTGGATGCCCCCGCGGGGTTTGCGGATCGCGCCGAGCGCCTGACCGACTTCGAGTTCGGATGGCGCCGCAACACCGACGCCTACGCATGGGGCCTGACCGCTTACCATATGGCGTACACCGACCAGCTCATCCCGACGGGCGCACTCAACGACGTGGGGGCGGCCATCCGCCAGAACGTGCCGAAGAGCAGCCGGACGGGCGTGGAGATGGAATTTGGTTGGCAGATTTCCGACGCCCTCGAGCTCGGCGCCCAGGCGACGTTGTCCCGCAGCCGCATTGACGAGTTCACCGAGGTCATCTACGATTACCTCGACTACAGCACGGTCGAGATTGTGCACCAGAACACGGAGATCGCCTTCAGCCCGCGTGTCCTCTGGGGCGGTCAGCTCCTGTGGCACGCGGTGCGCCCGGAGACTCCGTCGGGTGTGGCCTTGGACCTCGAGTGGGCGACGCAGCACGTGAGCGACCAGTTCATGGACAACACCGGCAAGGCGGCGATCCTGCCCGCATACACGGTGTCCCAGCTCCGGGCGAGCCTGCACCTGCCGACGGTCAAGGACGGCCAGGTGGTCGACCGCACGCGCTTCGATGTGTGGGTGGAGAACGCCCTCGATGCCGAGTACAGCGCCAACGGCTACACGTACAGCTACTTCTACGGGTCGGATTTCTACGCGCTGGAGAACTTCTACTATCCGCAGGCGGGGCGCCACATCAACATGGCGCTCACGTACAGTTTCTAATACAAACAGAAACGGGGTCAGGCCGAGGTGGGCGCGGAAGCCGAGGTGGCGAAGGCACGGAGGAAGTCCGGATCGCGCTCGATGGCCGATCCTACCACAGCGAGGTCGGCTCCGGCCGCCCAGGCGTCCATCACGGCGTCGGGCGTCCGGAGGCCGCCGCCCACGATGACGGGGCAGGGGACCGCGCGGCGCACGGCGGCAATCATGTCGGCGGGCACGGTTTGGTCGGCGCCGCTGCCGGTGTCCAGGTACATGCTTTGCATGCCGAGGCAATGCCCGGCGATCGCGGTGGCGGCGGCGATGTCCGGCTTGTCGGCCGGGATCGGCAGGCTGCCGCTCATGTAGTGGGCCGTGGTCGTCCGGCCGCCATCGACCAACAGGTAGCCGCAGCCGACGGGATCGAGCCCGAGCTCGCGGACGCGGGGTGCGGCTTCGACGTGTTTGCCGATGAGCGCCTCGGGGTTCCGGCCGCTGATGACCGAGAGAAAGAGGAGTGCATCCGCTTCGGCGGTGAGCTGGCTGGGTGCGCCGGGAAACAGCACGATGGGCCGGTCGGTGCGCTCTCGGATGAGGGCGGCCGTGAGGTCCATGGAGCCCTCCGTGACGAGGCTGCCTCCAAGCAGGACGGTGTGGACCGCGGCAAAGGCGGGGTCGGCCATCCAGGCGAGGTCGTCCGGCGTGCGGGCGTGGTCGGGATCAACGAGCACAGCCAATCCCTTGCGGCCGGCAGCGCGGTCGGTTTCGAGGGCGGAAATCCACCGGGGTGAGGGCGTGTGCAAGGCGTCCATCAGGACTTCGAAGATGGGTCAGCGACGCGTTCCACGATGTCGGGCCGGAGCAATCCGTGTCCACAGGGGTGGAAGTGGACGGGGCAAACGCCGTCCAGCCCGCGCGTGTTGCGAGGAGGGATGACCTTGTCGCGCTCCCCAAAGTGGGCCTCCAACACGCCCGGGTGGGCGGTGGCCAGCCGCTTCAGTGCCTGTCGGCCTGGCGGCCAGAAGCGGCGGAGGGAGAGCCAACAGTTGATGACCATTTGCCACATCTCGGCGGTCTCGAGGTGGAAGAGGGAGAACTGGTAGAAGTGCTCTGGGAGCAGGCCGCGCCGCCGCAGCCAGCCCATGTGGCGGACGATGCGCTCGCGCTGGCGCTCGCTTTGACCGAGCCACGCCCGGCCCAGGACGGTGTCCACGGCGAAGCGGTAACCGGGGTTCTTGACGAGGCCATCCGGGGCCATCAGCACGACCCGGGAAAAGTGCTCCGGCTCCCGCGCCCACCACGACAACGCCACCCGCCCACCAAGGCTGTACCCGATGAGGATGCCGTCGAAGGTGAGGCCTTCAGCGGCCAGCAGGGAATCGATGGCGGCAAACCAGTCGCCCGGTTCCAGCGGCCGGTGGTGGCCCGACGACCGCCCGTGCGCAGCGAGGTGCACCATCAGGCAGTTCGTTTGGGCATCCAGCAGAGGCTGGACGGCAACCATGTCTTCCATGGGCCGGCTGAAACCGTGCAAGGCAATGCTGGTGCTTCGGCCATCTCCCTCCCCCTTGAGCAAGGTGAATTCAAGGGTGATTCCGTGGTGTTCGAACGTGCTCCTCTGCATCCCCGGAGGCAGTCCTGTGGGTATGGAATCGGGTGGGAGGCTCATGGTGCGAAGTTCAGCCATGGAATCGGTAGCAAATCGGGAAAGCCTGTGGAAAACGCGGTTCGGGGGAGTAGAAGGTCCGGGGTAGCTTTGTGGGCGGATTTTCCGGATGGCATCAAGGCCGACCGGCAAAAAAAAAATGCCCAAAGACTCGAGCATCAAGTCCGTCCTCATCATCGGCAGCGGGCCCATTGTCATCGGACAGGCCTGCGAATTCGATTACTCCGGATCTCAGGCGTCGCGCTCCCTCCGCGAAGAGGGCATTGAGGTCACCCTCATCAATTCGAACCCCGCCACCATCATGACCGACCCGGTCGTGGCGGACAACATCTACCTCAAGCCGCTCGAGCCGGCCTCCATCGAGGAGGTGCTTAAGCTGCACGACATCGATGCGGTGCTGCCCACGATGGGTGGTCAGACCGCGTTGAACCTCGCCATCACCTGTGAGGAGATGGGCATCTGGGAGGAGTATGGGGTGAAGATGATCGGGGTCAACATCGACGCGATCGACATCACCGAGAACCGCGAGCGCTTCCGCCAGCTGATGGGCGAAATCGGCGTGCCAATGGCGCCGCAGGCTACCGCGAAGAGCTTCCTCGAGGGCAAGGAAGCCGCGCAGAAGTTCGGCTTCCCGCTGTGCATCCGTTCGTCGTTTACGCTCGGGGGCGCGGGGGCGTCCGTGGTGCACGACCCGGAGAAGTTCGATGAACTGCTGACCCGCGCGTTGCACATCTCGCCGATCCACGAGGTGATGATCGACAAGGCGCTGATGGGATGGAAGGAGTTTGAGCTCGAGCTGCTCCGCGACGCCAACGACAACGTGGTCATCATCTGCTCCATCGAGAACTTCGATCCGATGGGCATCCACACGGGCGACTCCATCACGGTGGCGCCGGCGATGACGCTGTCGGACACCACCTTCCAGCGGATGCGCGACATGGCCATCCACATGATGAACTCCATCGGGGCGTTCGCGGGCGGCTGCAACGTGCAGTTCGCGGTGTCGCCGGATGAGAAGGAGGACATCATCGCCATCGAGATCAACCCGCGCGTGAGCCGGTCGTCCGCCTTGGCATCCAAGGCCACGGGCTACCCGATCGCCAAGATTGCTGCGAAGCTGGCCATCGGCTACCACCTCGACGAGCTGACCAACCCGATCACGGGCTCCACCAGCGCGTTCTTCGAGCCGACGCTCGACTATGTCATCGTCAAGATTCCGCGCTGGAACTTCGACAAGTTCGACGGCTGCGACCGCCAGCTCGGCCTGCAGATGAAGGCGGTGGGCGAGGTCATGGGCATCGGCCGCAGCTTCCAGGAGGCGCTCCAGAAGGCGTGCCAGTCGCTGGAGATCAAGCGCAACGGCCTCGGCGCCGACGGCAAGGAGCTCCGCGACCAGGACGCCATCCTGCATTCGCTCGAGTTCCCGTCCTGGAACCGCCTGTTCCACCTCTACGACGCGATCAAGCTGGGCATCCCGATGAAGACCATCTGGGAGAAGACCAAGATCGATCCGTGGTTCCTCCGCCAGATCGAGGACCTGCTCGACGTCGAGAAGCGCATCGAAGCGTGCCGCCTGGAGGACATCTCGTACGACCTGATGAAGGAGGCCAAGCTCAAGGGCTACGCCGACCGCCAGATCGCGCACCTCATGCGGTGCCTCGAGAGCGAGGTGTTTGACCGCCGCGTCGAGCTCGGCATCGAGCGCAGCTACCGCCTGGTGGACACCTGTGCCGCGGAGTTCGTGGCGCAGACGCCGTATTACTACAGCACGTTTTGCGAGGACAACGAGTCGCCGAAGACCGAAGGCCGCAAAGTGGTCGTGCTTGGCAGCGGCCCGAACCGCATCGGCCAGGGCATCGAGTTCGATTACTGCTGCGTCCACGGCGTCATGGCGGCCCGCGCCGCCGGCTACGAGGCCATCATGATCAACTGCAACCCGGAGACGGTGTCCACCGACAGCGACACCGCCGACCGCCTCTACTTCGAGCCGGTCTTCTGGGAGCACATCTATGACATCATCCGCCACGAGAAGCCAGAGGGCGTCATCGTCCAGCTCGGCGGCCAAACGGCCCTGAAGCTTGCCGAGAAGCTCGACCGCTATGGCATCCCCGTGCTCGGAACGAGCTACCAGGCTCTCGACATCGCCGAGGACCGCGGCCGCTTCTCCACGCTCCTCAAGGAGCTCGGCGTGCCGTACCCGAGGTTTGGTTCGGTCACCTCCGCGGAGCAGGGCATCGAGCTCAGCCGCGAGTTGGGCTTCCCGCTGCTGGTGCGCCCGAGCTACGTGCTCGGCGGACAGCGGATGAAAATCGTGATCAACGAGACCGAGCTCGAGCACCACGTCGTGGACATCCTCCGCGACATGCCGGACAACAAGATCCTGCTCGACCACTTCCTCGAGGGCGCCATCGAGTGCGAGGCCGACGCCATCTGTGATGGCGAGGACACGTACATCATCGGCATCATGCAGCACATCGAGCCGGCCGGCATCCACTCCGGCGACTCCTACGCGGTGCTGCCGCCGTACAACCTCGGCGACCTCGTTCTCGAGCAGATCGAGGAGATCACCAAGAAGGTGGCCGTTGCTTTGGAAACGAAGGGCCTGCTCAACATCCAGTTCGCCGTCAAGGACGACACCGTCTACGTGATCGAGGCCAACCCGCGCGCTTCCCGTACGGTGCCCTTCATCGCCAAGGCTTACCAGGAGCCGTACGTGCAGTACGCTACCCAGGTCATGCTCGGTGAGAAGAAGGTGGCCGACTTCGATTTCCAGCCGCGCAAGCGGGGCTACGCCATCAAGATTCCGGTCTTCAGCTACTCGAAATTCCCGGAGGTCAACAAGGAGCTTGGCCCGGAGATGAAGTCCACGGGTGAGGCCATCCAGTTCATCGACACCCTGCGCGATCCGTTCTTCCGGAAGATCTATTCCGAGCGGAACCTCTACCTGTCCAAGTGATGCTGCCGGGGCTGTTCCGGACGCTGGTCGGCCTCGTTGTGGCGTGGTTCGTCTTCCGCTTCCTGGACCGCCTGTTTGGCGGGCGCCGTCGGGCCTCTGCGTCGCGGGGTGGGAGCGCCTCGGGACGGGGCGCGGGTGCCGATTCAGGCACCGGGCCGCAGAAGCCGGCCAAGGACGACCACCTCGGCGAATACGTCGAGTTCGAGGAAGTGGACGATGGGAAGGAATGACCGCTTTCGTCTGTGGCAGGCCGGTGTGCCGGGCCTAACTTGAGCCGCATGAGCGACCGTCCGAACCCTGCCCAGCTCCTCCGTTCCTTCCTGCCTCACTTCATCGCCGTGGCCCTGCTGGCTGCGGTGGCGGGCTCCTTCTATTCGAAGTCGTTTGACGGGTACCGCCTGAGGATGCCGGACATCGAGCACTTCACCGCGACGGCCAAGGAGGTCAACGACCACCGCGACCGCACCGGCGAGCAGGCGCTCTGGACCGACAGCCAGTTTGGGGGCATGCCCACCTTCCAGCTCGGGATGCGGACGCAGGACGTCAACGCGGGCTCATGGCTCGGCAAGGTGCTGCGGTTCGGCTTCCCGCGTCCGGCGGACCACCTGTTGGTCGCCTTGCTCTGTGCCTACCTGCTCGCGGCGTTGCTCGGCTGTGGGCCCTGGGTCTCGGTCCTGGTGGCGCTCGGCTTTGGATTCAGTTCTCTCAACATCCTCTACCTCGGGGCGGGCCACGCGGCCAAGGTGATGTCCATCGCCACGCTGCCCGGCATCCTTGCGGGGGTGCTCGTGGCCTACCGCCGCAACCTGTGGCTCGGAGCGGGCCTGGCGTGCGCGTTCACTGCGGTCAACCTCGCGGCGAACCACTTGCAGATGACGTATTACCTCGCGTTCCTCGTCGGGGGATTCGGGATCGCAGAGACGGTGCGGCTCGTGCGCTCCGGTGCGACCCGGCGGGCGTTGGTGACCGGCGGAGTACTGCTGGCGGCGGCCGGCCTGGCGGTGGTGCCCAATGCGGCGCTCATCGGGCCCACCCTCGACTACACGCCCCACACCACGCGGGGCGAGGTCCTGCTCTCGCCGACCGGTGGGGTGGAGGTCGGCGAGTCCGGCCTCGACAAGGACTACATCCTCCAATACTCCATGGGCCGCGGAGAATTCTGGAGCATCCTCGTCCCGGACGTCAAGGGCGGCAACAGCCCGCTGTACTGGGGTGAACAGCTCTTCAGCGGGGGCGCCTTCTACTTCGGGGCCATCCTGATGGCGCTTTTCATGGTCTCGCTCATCCTGCGGCGCGACGTGCTAAGATGGCCGATGCTGGTGGTGGCGTTGCTGGCCATCGTGCTCTCGTGGCGTGACGCGTCGGGTCTGACCGATTTCTTCCTCGACAGCGTGCCGGGCTTTGCCAAGTTTCGGGACACCAAGATGATGCTCATGCTGATCCAATGCATGCTGCCCATTGGCGTCGGGCTCCTCCTCCGCGATGCGTTGGCCGGAAAGATCGAATGGGGGCGGACTCTGTTCATCGCGGCCGGGGTGCCGGTGGCGCTGATGCTGCTGTTTGCGCTGGCGCCGACGCTCGTCTTCGACTTCGAGAGCCACGTCCGCCCGGACCGCGCCGTCGAGCAACTCGGGGCCGCCCGGGCGCTGGAGCAGCGGCTCGAGGTCTTCAGCGCGGACGTTTGGCGGAGCTTTGGGCTGGTGCTGCTTGCCGTCGGCGGGCTGCTGGCCATCGTTCGCCTGCGCGCGATGCAGCCGGAGAAGCCGCGGGCGGCCCAGATCGCCGTGGCGGTGCTCGCCGTGGCCACGCTGGCCGACATGCAGTCGGTGGACCGCCGCTACCAGCCCGCCGACCAGGGTTGGATCCGCACCGTCGAGTACAAGTTTCCCTACACGCCATCGGCCGCTGACGAGGCCATCCTCGCCGACCGCGTGCGGCGTAACCCGGTCGTCCAGGAGGCCATCGAGGGCGAGGTCGCCCGCGTCCGTTCGTCCTATGACGGCCGCATCGGCAAGCGCGAAGAGCGCGTCCTCGACGCCGCCCGCTTTGCGGGCCTGCAGACGGTGGACCATTTCCGCGTGCTCAACCTCCGCGGCGCCTTCAGCGATGCCACGACGAGCTACTTCCACCGCAGTGTGGGCGGCTACCACGGCGCGAAACTCCGCCGCTACCAAGACCTGATCGAGCGTGTGCTCCAGCCGGAGCAGCAGCAGTTCGCCGCCAAGGCCAATGCGCAGGGCCTCGAGGCCGCGCTCGCCGGCATGCCGGTCCACCACATGCTCAACACGCAGTACATCGTCTTCGATCCGAACCAGCAGCCGATCCCCAACGCGGGGGCGCTTGGCAACGCTTGGTTTGCCACGGGCTGGACGATGGCCGACGGGGCCGACGCCGAGATGGATGCACTGGAGTCGCTCACGGATTCCCGCGCCGCCGTTGTGCCGGAATCGATGGCGGATGCGTTGACGGGTGTGGTGCCGGGCGCGGCGGGTGGCGGCCGCGCCGAACTCGTGTCCTTCACGCCGGACCGGCAGACTTACCAGGTTCAGACGCCGGCCGAGGGGCTGCTCGTCTTCAGCGAGATTCACTATCCGGAAGGCTGGTCCATCGCCATTGACGGCGAGCCGGCGGAGATGCTCCGCGTCAACTACGCGTTCCGCGCGGTGGTCGTCCCGCAGGGCAACCATGAGGTGGAGATGGCCTTCGATGTGCCCGCGGTGGGCACGGCGCGGACGGTGGCGTCGGCGGGCAGTGTGCTGATCCTGCTCGCTCTGCTCGACAGCCTGTGGGCGGCCTTCACCGGCCGGGGCACGGTCGAAGAAGAGGCCTAACGGCTCAATTGAACCGGAACCCGTCCGCTTCCCAGCGGTCGAGCCATTCGGCGCGCCAAGCTCGGCGCGGCTTGAACGGGTGCGGCGGGCTGCGGCGGATCATCCAGCGGATGACCGGCATGGCCAGCGGCAGCCGGATGTGCACCCACGTCGACATTGGGACGGGCAGCGCGCCCAAAGTGCTCTTGATTTCCATGGCGGTCCGGCCCATCACCACGCGGCGGGCGTTCTTTCCGATGCCCCAATGGATGAACTCGATGAGCATCCGCTGGTAGAGCGCGCATTCCTTGTTCAGCTCCGGCTCGAAGCCGACGAAGTAGGCCTCAACGGTGCCGCCCTCCGGCTCGGCGTGGTGCAGGCCACAATGGAATCCGACCAGGCGCCCATCGAAGTGGTGGGTGACGAGCAGGAAGTCGTCGCCCCACTGCTCGGCGAGCCGCGCGAAATCGCCGGCCTCCAGCCCGCCCATCACGATGCTGGCCTGGCCGTAGACCTTGTCGTAGAGGTCGATGAGGGCGGGGCCGAGCTCCCGGAGTCGGGTCGGGTCGGTGAGGCGCTCGAGGGTCACGTCGACGTTGCGCGCGAGGATGCTGCGGACCTTGGTCCGGGCTTTGGTGCGCAGGGCGTCCATCCAATCGTCCGGGCCGGTCCAGGCGGGATCGATCGGAGTGACCATCAGAGGGTCAAACGTGGCGCGCTGCCACTTCCGGGACCAATGGGGTCCGAGGTCGGCGTCGAGTTCCGGCCCGAAGTCCTTGGCCATCCAGACGCGGATGCCCCACTCTCGGGCGCAGGTTTCAAAGGCCTGTTCGGTGAACCGGACGCGGTCGGCCACAGGGATGCCGTGGTGCCAACGGAACGCATGCTCGCCGGTGCCGAGGCCCTGGCCCGCCACGAGGGTCCGGAACCGGAAGGGCCGCCCACCGGGCTGCAGGATGCCCATGAACAGCCGCACGCCGGTCGAGACCTCGAGGTGGTCCTCCGGGGTGCGGGATTCGCTCAGGACGGATTGCATCTGGAGGCCGCCCACGCAGTCGCCGGAGGCGGTCATGAGCAGGCCGAGGCGGCACTGGACCTTGCTATGGCCGGCCATGGCCTGGAAATAGCGGGGGTCGAGGTAGGCGGAGCCGCCGGGCAGCGCCGTCCACAGATCCCACGGCACGGTGGCCATGTCGTCGTACCACCGCCACGCCGCACCGAGGAGATCGGGCGCGGAAGCAGTCTCCGGGGTGGGGAGGATCTCGGTTTGGACGGTCGGCATCGGTTCTAGGGCCGCGAAGCTATGACCGGTGAGGGCCTTCGAGGTTCAAAGAAGGAATCGTTGTGAGTCCTCCGGCAGGGGACAAGAGGCCTCCGTCCGGCCGAACCAGC
>JAYYEI010000052.1:0-7401 GCA_036159995.1 Bacteroidota bacterium | reverse complement strand
GGAGAGGCGTTCGATGCCATTGCCCTCTGCTACCTCCACCTGCCGCCGCCCTTGCGGGCCGACTTTCATCCCCGCGTGGCCCGTTGGCTCAAGCCGGGAGGAACGCTGATCCTCGAGGGATTCGGTCCCGGTCAGCTCGCGTTCACCTCGGGTGGCCCCAAGGCGCTCGATATGCTGTTCACGACAGCCATGCTCGAGGGGGACTTCGCCGAACTCGAGGTGCAGCTGTGCGTGACGGAAGAGGCGGTATTGGATGAAGGCCCCTACCACCAAGGGCGGGCTGAACTCACGCGCCTTGTGGCCCGCAGGCCGCTCTGAAGCCGGTCACCAACCGAGGGTGGCGGCGGGATAGCGGCCGAGCTGACCGTTGCCACACACCCACAGCACAGAACCGTCCGGGCTGAAGCGGGCGGCGTAGAAGCTGCTGTCGCTCACGTGGCGCCAGGTGGTGCCGCCATCGTCGCTGACGTCCACGCCACCCGGTGTGCTCACCAGGGCGAGTTGTTGGCCGGAGGAAGCTGGCCGGTAACGCACCGACGACCCGTAGCCCGGACCGGCGCCGTCCGCCAACAGGGTCCACGTTTCGCCGCCGTCGGAGGTGACCGCGGCGCGGGCGGTGTTCTCGTCCTTGGCCTCCCAATTGCCGCCCCACGCGATGCCGTGGCGGGCGTCGGCGAAATCCAGGGAGAACCCGCCCGTCATCTGTCCGCCTTGTTGGAGCGGGGTGTCGAAGACGGCCCACGATTGGCCGCGGTCGAGGCTTCGGTAGACGCGGGAGGCGCCGCCTCCAGACAGCATCCAGACGGTGTCGCCGGCGAAGCTTAGGTTGCCGTTGGAGGCGGCAAAGGCGGCCTCGCCCTCCCGGCTGGCCGGCACGCCCGGACTGTCCTTCACGGCACAGGGCACCTTGGCCCAAGACTGGCCGCCGTCTTCAGAGCGCACCACGCACAGGCAACCGTCAATGGGGTCACCCATCGCCACGAGGGTCGTGTCGTCCAAGGCGATCACCGCGTCGAGGAAGGCCGATGAATCGCTTTCCTGCCAGACCGTGGCTCGGCGCCCGGTCACGGCTCCCTCTGCATCGAGTTCCCCTCGACGGATCATGGCCGGACTCCCCACGGCCGTGCCCACCAGCGCGCCATCAATCAGCGCCAGTCCCCGGAAGTGGGTGCCCACCGAAGAATCTGTGGGGTCGGGCACGGGACCTCCGAAGGCCGTCCGTCGGGTGCTCCCCTCATCGAGGGTGACCCTCAGCCATTCTCCGTTGGAGGAAGCAAACCAGGCTTCGGAGGCCGAGACGGCTTCCACGGCGCGCCAGCTGCCATCGGCCTCCCAGAAACTTGGTTCGGCCGATCGCCCGCAACCGGTGAGCCAAATCGCGGCCACCAGAAGGGTGGAAAGGGAAAGCCCGGACAACTTGGCGGGGGAGACGGGCGTTTTCATCTTGGCAGTCATGGAGGAAGGCATCGTGTTTTCGTGGGTCAATTTGGGACTCAACCTGTTACCGGGGGCGTTGCTTTGGGTGATCCAGGCGGTGGTGCGCCGGTTTCCGCCAGGCCCTGTGCCCAGTCAGACCTATGGCTATCGCACGAGGCGCTCCATGGCGTCGCCGGAAGCCTGGGCCTACGCCAACCAGCGGAGCATTGACCTCTATGCGATGTACGCCTGGCCGTTGATGGCGGCGGCAGTGCCGTTCACGCTGTATGCGACCCTCGACACTGGACAGCTGGTGCTCTATTCGGCCTTCACCTTGGCCTGTGTCTGGCCGCTGGTGGTGATCGAACGCGCCCTGAAGCGGGGCGACCATCTTCCGTGCAGGAGTGAACCCACAAAGGGCGATGCGGATTAACTTAACGATGATGATGCGATTCACCTCTGCGGCAGGATGCCTGATTCTGCTGGTCCTGATGTCCGGGTGCACCTACGATGACCTCGAGACCATCGGGTCGCCGGTCGATTGCGACGTGTTCGATGTGTCGTACGGCCAGGACATTCTCCCGCTTGTGGCGGACCACTGCCAGGGCTGTCACTCGGGAAGCACGCCGTCCGCCGGGATTGCCTTTGAGGAGCACGCCGACATCGCCCTGTTTGCCGAGACCATGCTGGATCGAATGGACAGGGAGCCTGGTGATGATCTGTTGATGCCTCAATCCGGCAAGCTCGACAGCTGCTCGATTGTCCGCTTCTCGGCCTGGATTGACGCCGGAAAACCCAACAATTGATGAAGACCCTCTTTTCCCTCGGCCTGTTGCTTCTGGGGCTCGGCTGGACCGCCGCCGCCCAGCAATTCGCCACACGCGACGCCCACATCGCCTTCCTGTCGGAGACTCCGATCGAGGACATTCGGGCCGAAAGTCACGAGGCGTCGGCCATCCTTGATGTGGCGTCCGGCCGGTTGGCCTTTCAGGTGCCCATCCTCAGTTTCCATTTTCCGAAGGCGCTGATGGAGGAGCACTTCAACGAGAACTACATGGAGTCGGAACAGCACCCCAAGGCGTCCTTCCGCGGCACCCTCGTCGGCTTGAATCCGGCCGCAACCGGGACGCAGGAGGTGACGGCCAAGGGCACGCTCGAGATGCACGGTGTGGCCGTGGAGCGGGAGGTCACGGGCACCATGGTCCGCACGGAAACCGGCTGGTCCATCGAGGCGGCCTTCTCCGTGCCTTGCACCGACCACGACATCGACATCCCCAAGGTGGTCTCGGAAAACATCGCCGAGGTCATCGATGTGACGCTTTCCGCAACCCTCGCTCCCCGATGACCCGACGCCTTCTCACCGCCCTGGCCTGCCTCGGGGTTTGGTCCGCCCAGCCCGCCCTTGCCCAGGATGACCTGATGGACTTCTTCGATGAGCCTTCAGGTCCCCAGGTCGTCACCTCGACCTTCAAGGCCGGTCGCATCATCAATGTGCAGAGCCCGGAAACGTGCGGCCGCGGGGAGATGAACTTCATCATCGCCCACCGGTTCGGCCGGATCAGCGATGGGGCCTATGCCCTGTGGGGGCTCGACAATGCCCAGATGCGCATGGGGCTCGATTACGGCCTGACCGACCGCCTGCAGGTCGGAGTGGCCCGGTCCACCTTCGGCAAGACCCTTGAGGCCAACGTCAAGTGGCGGTTCGTGGAACAGCAGAGTGGGGGTGGATCTCCAGTCAGCCTGACGGCGTACTCCGTCGCCATGCGGGACGGCATGCGCTTCCCGGAGGATGGCCTCGAGCGCCTCGGCGTCCACCGCCTGAGCTATGTGCACCAGGTCGTGGTGGCCCGGAAGTTCTCGCCCGACTTCTCCCTCGCCGTGATTCCCTCCCTGATCCACCGCAACCTCGTGGAGCTGTCCGCCGAGGCCAACGATGTGGCCACCATCGGCACTGGCTTTCGGTACAAGTTGAATTCCCGGCTTTCGGTCAACGGGGAATACCACCTCTTGTTGCCGCGTCCGGTGGCGGATGACCTGCAGAATTCGCTCAGCCTCGGCCTCGACATCGAGACCGGAGGCCACGTGTTCCAGTTGCACATCACCAACAGCCGCGGCATGTTCGAACGGTCTTTCCTCGCGGAAACCGCCGGCCGCTGGCTCGATGGGGACCTCTACTTCGGGTTCAACATCAACCGGGTATTCCAGGTGGGAGACCGTCGGTGATTCCCGGGGGGCTCAGTTCGCCTTCTTGAGCTTGACGGGCTTGGTGCCCGGACGGCGGTCGCGCTGCTTGAGGTCGGCCACCACGATGTAGTGGTCGCTGGCCTGCAGGTCGTCGCCGGGCTCGAGGCCGTATTGGGCGCGACGCTCGGCGGTCATGGACGAGGTCTCCAGTGAGAATTCGCGCAGCACTTCCACCACGCCGTCCTGGACGATGATGTAGTCCAGCTTACCCGCTCCCCAGCTGCTGTTGTCGTTGCGCCAGGTGTAGTCCATGGCGCGGTCGCTTTGCAGGCAGGTCAGCTCGCGCAGGGTGGTGCCGTCCCAGTCGGGGGCGAAGTCGGGACCGTTGGCCCCTTCATCGTGGATGTTGCCGGTGAGCAGGGTCTGCATGGCCCAGCCCGGGCCGACCATGTTCAGGTCGCCGCCGTAGACGACGGGGGTCTTGTAGGGCAGATCGACGTCGCCGCCCTCGGTCATGGCGTCGCGGAGGAAGGCCATGTATTCATCGGCTTCGGTGCGTCGCTGTTCGGCCCCGTTGCAGCACTTGAGGTGGCTGGCGGACACCATCAGGTCGCCGGCCCAGGGGGCCTCCACCAGCACGGGGAACTGGCGGTAGATGTCCGGGTATTCCGCGGTGATCGGCCAGCGGCTGCAGACCATCAGGTCCCAGTCGTCCTTGGCGACGTGCCAGGAGCCGCCGTCGAGGGGAAGCCAGCTGTCGAGCAGGTCCCGGACGTGGGCGGCGCTGAAGTCCTCGACTTCACTCATGCCGATCACATCGGGCTGGACGGCCTGCAGGATGCGGCCCATCGCTTCGAGGGCTGGGGCCTCGTCGAGGCGGCGGTTCATGTTCCAGAAGGCGACTCGGACCTCGGCGCCCTCGGCGCGTTCCAGCGGAGTGGCCATGGCAAGGGCAGGGGTGTTGTCGAGGGCGACCTCGCCGCTGACCTGCTGGCCGGAGGCACAGCGCACCGTCCACCGGACCGTGCCGGCCACCGGGACGCCGTTGACCGCGCGGCCCAAGGAGACTTCGTGCTCCTCGCCGCCATAGGTCGGCGCCATGCGGACATAGCGATCGTTGAGGCTGTGTTGCTCTGTGGTGCCGTCGGTGTTGCTCTCGCTCACGTAGCGGTCTTGCAGGTGGACGACGATGTCGGCGCCCTGGAACCCGCCGACGATCTGGCCGGTGGAGGCGTTGCCGTCGATGTCCACGCCGAGGCGGGTGCCGTGGGGCTCCCAGGACTCGTCGAGGGCGATGAGCCGGTCGTAGACGAGGTGGAAGTAGAGGTTTTCCGCGTCGGTGGTGAAGCCCGCAGCCACCAGCGGGCCGACGGTGTCGGAGGCGGCGAGGTCGCCGGCCGGATTCCAGTCGCCGAAGTCGTGGTCGATGGCGATGCCGGTCTGGGCCGTGGCGGCGAGACAGGGCAGGAGGAGCGCGGTGAGCGCGGAAAGGAGGCGGGAGAGGTGTCGGCCGGACATGATGCTGTGGATCAGACCACAAAGATGGACCTTTGTGGCATGCAATTGCTCGGTACCAAAGTGTGCAAGAAGCACGACCTCGGCGTCCACAACAATCTCTTCGGCGGCACCATGCTCGGCTGGATTGACGAGGTGGCGGTGGCGTTCGTCAACGAAGTCTGCTACAGCCCCAACATGGTGACCCTCAAGGTCGAGGAGGTGCTGTTCAAGTCGCCGGTCAAGGAAAACAACCTGATCAAGCTTTACGGGGAGGTCGTCCGCATCGGCAACAAGTCCATCACGGTGGCGGTCGAAGCGCGGAAATTCAATGTCTATAGCCACGAGGAGAGCGTGGTGACCACGACGCGGCTGGTCTTTGTGCGCATCGATGAGGACGGCAATTCGCTGCCCATCGCCCAGCACGTCAAGGACAAGCATCCCGACAAGCTGGCCTGAGCATTCGGACCCCACAGGCATGGGGTGATTGTCCCGCCTGCAAATCGGAGGCCGGGAAGCCCCACTTTCCATCCCTTGGATTTCCAGGGAGGCCTTATCTTTTATTTGGTGCGTTTGAACCGAATCGTCCTGTTGCTCAGTCTGTTGTCCTTGCCCATTGGCTTGGACGCCCAATGGAATTCCATCGGGGACAGCCTCGTGTTGCCGACGTTCATGCTGGGTGGTACGTACTCGCCCGGCGTCAGTGCGGTCGATGTGGATGGGGACGGCTGGGAGGATCTGACCTTTGGCAATGACCTCCATGGCATCGACCTCTATCTCCGCGACAGCGTGGGTTTTGAGGTGCATCCGGTCGAGCTCGGCCTTGAACCCGGAGACTGCACCCCGCGCAGTGTGGTCTGGGCAGACATGGACAACGACGCGGACCAAGATCTGTTCTTGACGTGCCGTGTGGGGCCCAATCGCATCTACCGCAATCTCGGGGGGCTGGTCATGCAGGACATCACCGACTCCTGCGGCATCGTGGTGGAGGCTGCGCACAAGGGCTATGGCCTCTGCATTGCCGACATCAACCTCGACGGTCACCTCGATCTGTTCATTTCCAATTACGCCAGTTCGCTTCCCCTCTGCGCCAACGAGTTCTACCTCGGGGATGGCGCCGGGCATTTCGCCCTGACTGATTGGGGTCTTCCCCAAGACCTCTTCTCGCCCACGCATCAGGGCCAGTTCATCGACCTCAACGACGACGACCGACTGGACTTGTACGTGATCAACGACAAGGACTACATCAACGAATACTACATCGGCACCGATTCCGGTTTCGTGGACCAGAGTGCCGAGACCGGGCTGGATGTGGTGACGGACGCCATGGGTACGGCTTGGATTGACGAGGACCTCGACGGGCGCCGGGAGGTGTACATCACCGGACTCGACGAGGCTTTCTTCATGAAGGACACGGGCAACCTGTCCTTTGTGGACGTGGCGCCTGAGTATGGCATGCCGCCGGAGCCCACCACGGGATGGGCGGTCATCGGGGCCGACTTCGACAACGACGGGTACGAGGATCTCTTCGTGAACTCGGCCGATTTCATCCATTACCAATACCCGCTGCCGTCTTGGTACACTCCACAGCCCAACAAGTGGTTCTACAACGAAGGCGGCACAGGCTGGACGGACCGCAGCCTCGAGCTGCCCGGGGACGCACAGCTGGCGGAGATCTATGTGATGGTTCAAGCGGACTGGAACCAGGACGGAACGGTGGATCTGGCCGCCCTGCCCATTGGGACGGAAGCGCTCCTTCTCGAGGGGGAGCCTCAGGAGGGCCATTGGCTGGAGGTGTTGCCGCGTGGGACGGAGAGCAACCGCGATGGCATCGGAACGAAGGTCATCGCATACACGACGGACAGCACTGGAGCGGTCGTGTCGCGGGTGCGTCAGGCTTCCTGTGGGGAAGGCATGCTGCAGCAGAATTCACGCTGGCTCCATTTCGGATTTGGCGCCACGACCACCATCGACTCGCTCGTGGTGCGGTGGCCGATGGGACAGGAGGAGACCCTCTACGATCTGGCCACCAACCAGCGGCTGATGCTGGTCGAAGGCGAGAACGCTCCAGCCTGTCCCGCCGACTTTGACGGCAGCGGCCTCATCGGCGTGGAGGACATGCTCGTCGTGCTCGGCGCCTACGGTTGTGCTGGCTTGAGTTGCCCGGGAGATTTCGACGGGGATGGCCTCGTCGGATCCGCCGACATCCTGCTGTTCCTCGCCCAGTTTGGCGAGTTCTGCCCGGATTGACCGGGGTCAGGCGGTCTGGGCGTCCCAGTTGGCCCGCATCTCAAGGCAGGCTTGGGA
>JAYYEI010000051.1:0-35690 GCA_036159995.1 Bacteroidota bacterium | reverse complement strand
ACATAACTCCGGGTGGCCACCAGATGGGCCTTGTCGGCCGGTGGCAACACCCCGCAGAAGGGCTTCAGGAGGGCGGGCTTCGTGGTCATTGAACGCAGCGCCGCACCGGGGGTCCGGTGGGGTGTTCGAATTAACGCAATTCGAGGATGCGCTCGACGAGTTCGTCGCCGATGCGGTCCTGCGCTTCGAGGGTGGCGGCGCCGATGTGAGGCGTGAGGGCCAGGCCGTCCACTTGGAGCAGGGCCGGGTCGGGGGTGGGCTCGCCGACGAAGACGTCGAGGGCGGCAGCGCGGAGATGGCCGGAGGTGACGGCGGCGCTGACCGCGGCCTCATCGACCGTGCCGCCGCGGGCCGTATTCACGAGCATGGCGCCTTCTTTCATCGAAGCGACGCCCGCGGCGTCGAGGACGGGAGAGCCGTCCGCCTGGGCGGGCACATGGAAGGTCACGGCGTCGGCCTGGGCGAGCATCTCGTCCATCGAAACCAGTGGAATCTGTACGGTGACCTCCTGGACATTGCCTCCGCCGAGTTGGATCTTGACGTCGACGGTGCGAGACGTGCCTTCGCGGTCGACCCCGATGACGTGCATGCCGCATCCGAGGGCGTACTCGGCCACGGAGGTGCCGATGCGGCCAAACCCGACAATGCCGAGCGTCTTGCCGCGGAGTTCGATGCCCTTGGCGTAGGCCTTCTTCAGCACCTTGAACTCCTCCGCGCCC
The DNA here is from genome assembly GCA_036159995.1 of Bacteroidota bacterium. GTDB lineage: Bacteria > Bacteroidota > Bacteroidia > Flavobacteriales_D > Sanyastnellaceae > UBA8752. The sequence goes on along the minus strand of JAYYEI010000051.1, from coordinate 34,971 downwards.
CGCTCCGGCATGGCCGGGTAGCTGCGGTGCAGGGAGCGCGCCATGGCGAACAGGTGGGCCATGACCAGCTCGGCCACGCTCTGAGAACTGGCCGCGGGTGTGTTGAACACCACCTTGCCCGCTCCACGAGCGTAGTCGACGTCGATGTTGTCCATGCCGACGCCGCCGCGTCCGATGAAGCGGAGGTCCGGGCAGGCGTCGATGAGGTCCTGACGGACCTTGGTGGCGCTGCGGACGAGGATGCCCGCGTAGCCTTCGCGGTTGAGGGTGTCGATGAGGTCGGCCTGCTCCACGTGGTCGGTGGAGACGGTGATGCCTTCCGCTTCGAGGGCGGCCTTGGCCTTGGCGGAGATGCCGTCGTTGGCGAGGACTTTCATATCAATGGGAATGGAGGGGTGTGGATCAGATCAACCGTGGGTCCGCTCGAACTCCTTCATGACGTCCACGAGGACCTCGACGCTGGAGAGGGGCAGGGCGTTGTACATGGAGGCCCGGAAGCCGCCAACGGAGCGGTGGCCCTTGATGCCGTTGATGCCGGCGGCAGCACAGGCGTCGAGGAAGAGCGGCGTGTGGGCGTCATCGGCGGCGGTGAACGTGGCGTTCATCACGCTGCGGGAGTCGGCCTGGGCGAACCCGTTGAAGAGGGGGTTGCGGTCAATTTCTCCGTAGATGCAGGCGGCCTTGGCGGCGTTGCGCTTCTGCATTTCGCCGACACCGCCCTCGGCCTTGAGCCAGCGCAGCGTGAGCATGCTGGTGTAGACCGCGAAGACCGGCGGGGTGTTGAACATGCTGTCCTTGTCGGCGTGGACGGCGAGGTCGAGGTAGCTCGGTAGGTCCTTGCCGTGCTGTCCGGCCTTGTTCTTGTCGTAGATGTAGAGCACGGTGCCGGCGGGGCCCATGTTCTTCTGGGCGCCGGCGTAGATGCAGGCGTACTTCTCGATGTCCACCGGCCGGGAGAAGATGTCCGAGCTCATGTCGGCCACCATCGGCGTGTCGATGGTCGGGTCCCCGGCGTACTGGGTGCCGAAAATGGTGTTGTTGGTCGTGATGTGAACCGCGCCCGCGTTGCTGGTAGCCGGAAGCGCCGGAATGCGGTCGAAGCCGGTCTCCTCGCTGGAGGTGATGGCCTGGGCCGCGCCCATTTTCTGGGCCTCCTTCAGCGCTTTCTTCGCCCAGGTGCCGGTCACGGCGTAGTCCATGCTGCTGCCTTCCGGCGTGAAGTTCATCGCCGTGGTGAGGAAGCCGAGGCTGGCGCCGCCCTGCAGGAAGAGCACTTCGTAGTGGTCGGGCAAATTCAACTCGCTTCGGACGAGGCTGCGCGCCTCCTCCATGACGTCGACGAAGGCTTTGCTCCGGTGGGAAATTTCAACCAGGCTGAGGCCCGATCCGTCGAGTTCGCGAACGGCATCGGAGGCCTGTTGCATCACCGACTGCGGCAGGATGCAGGGACCGGCGGAGAAGTTGTGGATGGTCTGGGTCGGGGTGGACATCATGGTGCGAAGTTGCTGTGAAAACAACCGGCGGCCTCATTCCGTTCAATTCGGGTTTGACCGCGTTTTCCACACGGAAGACGAGGCCGGTCTGCGTCCTCAATTCGGGCATTCGTCGCCCTTCAGCCACTCGAGGTATTGGGCCTTGTGACGCGAGCTGAAGAACAGGTCCACCAGAGAGGGCATGACTTCCGGCCGTGTGATGCGGGCCACCTGCACAATGGACATGCGCCTGCCGTCATCGTCGAACAGGTTGGCGATGCGGCGCACATCAGGAATGGACAGACAGTGGCGGCGCAGCCAGGGCACGGCGGCGTCCAGCCGTTTCGACTCAAAGGGGAGGTCCCCGAGGTCATGGAGGAGTTGGTTCACCTCATGGGTAGGGGTGGTCGGAAAGCAGCCGGATTCCAGCGGTCCCCATGGTGCGCGAAGGGTGTCCCGGACCAGGCGGAGAGACAATCCGGAGGAGTCCAAGGCCAATTGGAATTCAGCGCTGTCCACCCAGGTGGGCCAGGGGGCCTCGAGTTGGACTTGGGTGGAGTCGGTCCGGGCCCAGGCCAACAGGGCGTCGGATCGGGAAATTCGGGTCCAGACCGTGTCGGTTTCGCCCTCCGGATCCTGCCCGCCAAGGCGCCACTCCACGTCGACGGCCATCGAGTCCGCCAAGGTCAGTCCGCCTCGGACCCAGAGGCTGTCCCGCTGCGACATGCCCCATCCGTCGGCGCACAGCAGAAGCCCTAAGCCCAAGACGAAGAAGGAGAGCATTGCGCGGTGCATCGGGCCGCGAAAGTAGCACGGGGCCCGCTCAACGGGAGTCGCCGGACGCCCAACGCTTGCGAAGTGCAGCGGAAGGCAGGCGTGTGGCCAGCTGGGCGAGGAGGTCGTAGGGACCGACCCGCAGTCCCTGAGGCCGCAACCAGGCCAGGACGAAGGCACCGAGGACCATGCCGCCAGCGCCGAGAAGGAGATGGAGGGACCAGTGCAGGGCGTCGGCCAGCAGCAGAGCCGGGACGGCGCCGAGGAGGGCGGCGAGTCCGACGCGCAGGCCGGGGAGGGAGAACTTGAAGAGCATGCTCCATTCGAAGCGGATGCGGCGGTGGGTGAGCAGGAGCATGGCCACGGCTTGGACCGAGGTGGCCACAACCATCCCGAGGCACAGGGCCTCCAGTCCTTCTTGTGCTCCGTACCAGGCGGACAGGCCGACCATGGCGCAGAAGCCAGCTTTGATGACCGAGGCGGAGACGATGGCATCGACTGCGCGCACGACAGCATCACAGACCTTGATCCAGCTGCGGAACAGGATGGCCAGCACGAGGATGCGGGCATAGGGAACGACCCCGAGCAGGGTGGACCCGACCAGGGTCAGGACGACGTCCTCCATGAAGAGTTCGAGCAGGATCACCCCGGGAATGACCAGGGTCGTGACCACATAGGTGCCCCCATAAAAGATGCCGCGCAACCGCTCCTGCTCGTCCTGCACGCCGCTCATGCCGCTGAACAGGACACTGTCGGAGAGCTTGCCGAGCACGGTGACCGGCGTGTTCATCAGGTAGACGCTGCGTTCATAAAGGCCCACCGTGGCATCCTTGGCCGCTGGCAGGAATTTGTCGAGCACGAGCAAGTCAAGCTTGGTGGCGGCATAGTTGAGGAAATTGAAGACGGTACTCGCCGCACCATAACGAAGCAGGCTCCCTGCCTGACGGACGTGCGGCCGCAAGGAGATGCGCAGTCCCGTCCGCCACCAGTAATTCAGGCCAAGCAGGGCGTTCTGGACGAGCAAGGCGCCGATGTAGGCGTAGACACCCCAGCCCTGCGTCGCCGCCCAGATGCCGAAGAGGGCAGTGCCGAGTCCCATGGCGAGAAGGGAGGACCAGAATAGGCTCCGGAAATCCATCCGCCGGATGAGCAGGGAGCGCGGGACGAGTGCCACCGAGGCAATCAGGAAGCTGAAGGCGACCCAGCGCATGACCGGTTCCATGTCCGGCTTCTCGAACCAGTGCGCGATGACCGGCGCCGTGAAGTAGACCAAGGCGCAGAAGGCGGCCCCTTGGAACAGGGAAAACCAGAAGGCGGCCGAGACCTGGTCCCGACTGAGGTCTTTCCGTTGGATGAGGGAGGGGCCGACCCCGAGCTGGGCGAAGATTTCGAGCAGTCCAGCGAAGCCGAGGACCACGCCGACGAGACCCCATTCGGATTCGGAGAGGAACTCGCCAAGGACCCGGACAAAGGCGAGCTGGATGAGGATTTGGACCCCGACATTCAGGGTCTGCCATTGAACTGAGCGCGAAAAGGTGCCGTCCTGGCCCTGGCTCATTTGGCGACGCTCACGGCCCGGGTCTCCCGGATGACGGTCACCTTGACCTGGCCCGGGTAGGTCATCTCGTTCATGATGCGCTGCGAGATGTTGAAGCTGATCTGCTCGGCCATCTCGTCGTTGACCTGCTCGCTCTCCACCATGACGCGGAGCTCGCGGCCAGCCTGGATGGCATAGCTCTGGGTGACGCCGGGCTGCTCGAGGGCGATGTTCTCAAGGTCCTTGAGGCGCTGGATATAGCTCTCGACCACTTCCCGACGGGCGCCGGGACGGGCCCCGGAAATCGCGTCACACACCTGGACGATGGGGGAGATGAGGGAGGTCATCTCGATCTCGTCGTGGTGGGCGCCAATGGCGTTGAGCACATCCGGACGTTCGCCGGCCTTCTCGGCGAGCTTCATGCCGAGGATGGCGTGCGGCAACTCGCTTTCCTCGTCGCTGACCTTGCCGATGTCGTGCAGGAGGCCGGCGCGCTTGGCGGCCTTGGTATCGAGACCGAGTTCAGCGGCCATGGTGGCGCAGAGATTGGCCACCTCACGGCTGTGCTGGAGGAGGTTCTGCCCGTAGCTGGAGCGATACTTCATCCGGCCGACCATCCGCACCAGGGCGTTGGCCATGTTGGGAATGCCGAGGTCGATGACCGTCCGCTTGCCGACCTGGAGGATCTCCTCCTCGATCTTCCGGGTGGTCTTGCCCACGACTTCCTCGATGCGGGCCGGGTGGATGCGGCCGTCGCTGACGAGCTGGTGGAGGCTGAGTCGGGCAATCTCTCGGCGGACCGGGTCGAAGCAGCTCAGAATGATGGCTTCCGGGGTGTCGTCCACGATGAACTCGACGCCGGTTGCGGCCTCGAGGGCCCGGATGTTCCGTCCCTCCCGGCCGATGATGCGGCCCTTGATGTCGTCGCTTCCGATGTTGAAGACGGACACGCTGTTCTCCACGGCGTGCTCTGTGGCCACGCGCTGGATGGTCTGGATGACAATCTTCTTGGCGTCCTGATTGGCCCGGCCCCGTGCATCATCGAGGATGTCCTGCACCTCCTGGGCGGCCATGGCGCGGGCATCGCCCAGGATCTGCTCCTTGAGCTCTTCCTTGGCGGCGTCGACGGACATGCCGGCGGCTTCCGAGAGGAGCTTGGCCGCCTGGGCCTGCGTCTTCTCGAGTTCCTTCTGCTTCGTCTCGTTGGACTGGAGGCGCGCCTTGAGGGTCTCCTCGTCACGCTGGAGTCGCTTGCGGCGGTCCTTCAGTTGCTGGTCGTCGCGCTTCAGGTTGCGCTCGGTGTTCTTCAGCTGCTCTTCGAGGGCTTGCACCTTGGCATTGCGCGCCTTGATTTCCTTGCTGTGCTCTTCCTTGAGCTTGAGGAATTTCTCCTTGGCTTGCAGGATTTTCTTCTCCTTGATGTTCTCGCCTTTCTGCTCCGCTTCCTTGATGATGGTGGAAGCCTTGCCCTTGAGCACGCCGTTGAGGATGGCATAAGCCACGCCGCCGCCGGCGACCAGTCCGGCGATGCCGCCGATGATATAGGGGGTGGGGTCCATGGGGTCAGGGGGTGTCATCCCCTGTCTCCTCCGGAGCAATGCCGGCCTGGGCCAACAGCGAACGGACCTCCTCGAGGCCATCGAAGACCTCGGCGGGAATGACCGGCACCTCCACCGTTTCCGACCGGATGTCGGAGGGGGAGTCGCTGAGCAATTGCAAGGCCGCCATGGCAATCAAGTCCTGGCGGTCGGATACGCCGTAGTCGCGCTGGAAGCGCTGCACGAGTTCATCGATCTTGCCCGCCGCCTCCCGGACACGCATTGCCTCTCCTTCCGCTACGGTGAGCGGGTAGGTCCTTCCGGCAATCGTGACTTGGATGGAGGATTCGTTCATGCGGACAGGAGTTCGACGGTGGCCATGTCGCGGGTGTGCGGCATGAGCGCGATGCAGGCATCGATTTCTTCTACGAGGGCGCGGATGCGCTCGCCGACGACGGGGTCGGCGGAAGGAGCAGGGGTGGGTTGGGGTTGGGGTGTGGACTCGAGTTCAGCCAATCGGGCATCCTGTTCGGTGAGCCGGGCATTGAGCCGATCGACTTCCTGTTCCAGACGCTTCTTCTCCTCCATCAGGCGGTTCCGCTCGGCGATGAGCGCGGCCGCTTTCTCCCGAATCTCCTGCAGCATGGTGCCGAGGAGCACTTGTTCCGATGGCTGGTTCATATCCACGAATCCAAATCTACGTCGCGCAGGACGGGGGCTGAAGACCGGTGGGTAATTTGCGAACATGCGACGGGGTATGAACGGAAATGGCGGGTGGATCCGCCGCAGTTGGCTTTGTTTGGGGGGGATTTTGCTCGTTTCCGGATTCCTGATGGCCCAGGATACCCTGCATTCTCCGTTGTCCATCCCCCTGAGGTTCAGCGGCAACTTCGGCGAAATCCGAACCGGTCACTTTCACACCGGCATGGACATCCGGACCGGTGGTGTAGAGGGAGTGCCCGTGCTCGCCGCGCAAACCGGGCGCATCAGCCGGGTCAAGGTCTCCAATGCCGGATACGGACTCGCACTGTACCTGGACGGCCGGGGCCTGACCACGGTGTACGCCCACCTGTCCCGCTTCCATCCCGACATCGAGGCCTGGCTTCGCGAAACCCAGTATGCCAATGAGCGCTGGGCCTTTGACGGACCGCCCACCGCGACCTTCAGCTTCAACGCCGGCGATACCATCGGTTGGAGCGGGAATTCCGGCCGGAGTTTCGGTCCCCACCTCCACTTCGAGGTCCGGGATCAGCGCACGCAATGGCCCATCAATCCCCTGCACTGGACATTGGTCGGGGAGGGGATGACCCACGATGACGTTCCTCCGGAGTTCCGCGCCGTCTGGGTGTTGCCCGTCGGAGGAGCGATGGCCGAGGGCGCCCGGGAGCGCTTCCGGTGGAGTCCGGCTTATGGGGAGACGGTCCGGGTGGCGGGCCCCTTCCGGCTGGGCGTGGAGGCCTTTGACAAGCTCGACGGGGAGGCCTTCACCCATGGCCCCTATGGCCTCGACGTCTTCCTGAATGACAGTCTGATCCACCGGCACCGGATGGACACCTTGGACTTCTCCACCAACAAGGACGTCTCGGCCCACATCGACATCGCCGCCTGGCAGGATCGCCGGACACGCGTCCACCGGCTGCATCGACTGCCCGGCAATCGGCTCGACATCTATCAACGCACCGGGGACATGGACCCGCTGGTGGTGGTGCCCGGGGACACGGCCCGCCTCGACGTGGTCGTCCTCGACCTGATGGACAACGCTTCCCGGGCGTCCGTCCTGCTCGTCGGCGACAGTCTGCCGGGCGATTCGGTCGCTCCCGAGGTCCTGCTCGACCACCGGCGTCGGCACCGGTTGACCCATGGCCGAATGGGCATCGAGGTGCCGCCCGGGGCCCTCTACGGCGACGCGGCCATCGAGCTCCTCGACGATTCGACTGGACGGTTCGCCGTGCGGTCCGAGGCGAGGGTCACGCGGTCGGCCTACCAGCTGAATGTCCCGGTGCCAGCTGCCTGGAACGGGTCCGGTGAGCCGCTCGTTCTCTGTGGCCTCGATGACGAGGGCGAGGTGGACGGCACGTGGGTGGCCGATGAGCGTGGCGGCATGATTGGGGCCAAGGTCAAGCAGTTCGGCCTGTTCGAGGTTCGGCCCGACACGGTACCGCCTGCCCTGGGTACGCCGCAGGTCAAGGAGGGCACCCTGCGCCTGTCCATTGCGGACGACCTGTCGGGCGTGGAGCGGTGGGAAGGCCGGTGTGATGGGCGGTGGATGCGGTTCGGTTGGGACAAGGGGGTGCTCGTGCACCCGATTGAGGATGGCATCCTGACGGAGGGCTCCGAAATCAAGGTTTGGGCGGTGGACGAAGTCGGCAACCTCGGGCACCGGGAATTCACCTGGCCCTTGAAGTGACCCTTCCCGAAAGCAGGGTCCTCAGCGGCGGCCGGTGAGGTCCGCGTAATCGAGGAAGTAGATGGCCTTGAAGGAAAAGCTGTTCCGGTGGGGCACTCGGAGGACATCCTCCAAATTGTCGGCGTAGGTGTCCGGCAACAAGTCTCCCTGGCTTTCCAGCAGGTTCTTCCACACCACCGACAACTCGCTGCCTGGCGCGAAAACCCAGCGGAACACACAATCGATGGACCAGGCGTTGTAGCTGATGTCGTACGGTGAGGTGCCCTCGTCGGTCAAGGTGACCTCATTGGTTGGACCGAGCAGTCCGTCGTCCTCGAGCCAATAGAAGCTGCTGTTCTCCACCCGGCTCCAATAATGGCGCAGGCGGAAGGTGATGCCCTTGCGGTTGTCGAGGACGTAGCTCGCGTTGAGGACGTGGGTGCGCGAGTAGTTGTTGCGCTTGGCCCAGAGGCTGCGTGTCGCGTCTAGGGCCGTTCCATTGGGCAGGCTGTCCACGAGCGAGGACCAACCGCGCTCGTTGTATTTGTCCTGGTGGCTGTAGACGTGGCTGATCCGGAAATGGTCGTTCGGCCGCCAAATCGGCTCGATGCGGAAGTTGCGCTCCTTCCAATCCGGGTAGAGGACCCCGCCGGCATTCCAAGTGCCGATGTCAATGGCGAATTCCCGGCGGTAGTCCGTGCTCATGAAGGCATCCCACGACCACCATTTCGGCACCCGCCAGAACCGGCCCTCGAGCCGCGGCGCGAAGTAGTCCCGGCCGTCGTAGGGCATGGCCGTGGCGCCGAACTTGATGAAGTCGAAGCTCGCCAAGAAGAGCCGCCACTCAAGGTCGTAGGTCTGGCTGACGAAGGAGCGCGGGGTGTGGAGCATTTCCCGGTTCACCTCCAGTTCCCAGGACATTCGATTGAATCCGAGGCCCAGCACCTCGAAAGGGGTCTGGATGCGGTATTCGATGTTGGCGTATTCCGCGACGGCGTTGGGGGCCCGCAGGAAGCCGACCGCGTTGGGGTCGTACTCCGGGGATTCCACATAGTGACCCACGGACCAGCGGAGGCGTCCTTTGAGCCGGCTCAACTCCATGCCCCACGTGTGCCCTTCGCCGGAACCGTCGATGGATTCGGAGTGGCGGTTCAGTCCACCTTGCCCTTTCAAGGACCACCGCTGCAGGGAGTCGCGCACCTGGAACGCTGCACTTCCGACCCAGTCGTCTGCGCGGCCATCACCCCGAATGACCTGCCCGCTTTGCACGGACACATAGCCGTTGTTGGGCAGGTTCTGGTCGACCACCGCCACAGAGAAATCCGTGAGCGAGCCGTTGCCGTCCCGCGAGACCGCATTAAGCAACCCTAATCCGGTCCCGCCTTGGGTGCGGCCCGTCACCTTGGAGGCGTTGAGGAGCTGTTCGCGATCGCCGACCCGCCTGCTGTAGAAGGTGCCGGTCTTGTTGAACAGCTCGGTGCCCTCGGTGAAGAATTGACGGTTCTCATTGAACCGGACCTCATACGGGCTCAGGTTGAGCACCAGATTGTCGGCGACGACCTGGCCGAAGTCCGGCACCAGCGTCATGTCGAAGGTGAAGGCGTCGCCGATGCCCACCTTCATGTCGAGGCCTCCGTTCAGGCGGGTCACTGACTCGGACCCCTCGGTATCGAGGTAGGCGCTGGCGTACGGGTACAGGCTGAATCGGGGAGGCGGAGTGATGCCCTGGATGCCGGTGAGCAAGCCGCCTTGGTTCATGAGGCCCTCCTGGTTGGGATCCATTGCGCGCCAGACGTAGTCGGACCGGTAGCGGCGGATGTACCGGTAGAAGTTCATGCCCCAATTCTGGGGCGCGTCGCCGGAGTCGTTGAATCGGAAGACCGACCAGGGCAAGGCGAATTCCGCGACCCAACCGCGGTCGTCGATGCGGCATTCGGCCTGCCACACCGCGTTCCAGCTGCCGTCCGCGTCGTCGTTGGACAGGAGCTCGTCCGATTGCACGCCGTCCGGAGTGACGGAGAAACGCACGCCATTGACGCCGTCGTCAAAGCAATTGAACCAGATGCCAAAGACGTCCGTGTTGCCATCACCGTCCCGCTGGATGAGCTGATGGAGGATGCTGTCGGGGGCGGTGTCCCACAGGCGGGCACCGACGTAGAGGGCCCGGTCATCATAGGCGAAGCGAACCTCTGTTTGTTGTTTGGGCAACGCAAAGGGGACCGGCCGCAATTCACGGAACTGGGTTTCGGGGGCGATGGAGGACCAGCCTTCGTCGTCCAGCCGTCCATCAATCTCAATGGAGCCGAACTCCACCCGGATGGCTTCGGCCTCAGGTTTCCTAGGGAGTCCCTCCGGCCAAGCCTGCGCGACGCCCTCCGCTGGAAGGCAGAGCCACGCGAAGAGCAGGATGAACCCTGCACAACGGGTGCGGAACGGGAAGGAGCGACGGTTCATCGGCCGGCAAAATTACACTGCGGCCGGCCGTTGTGTTCGGTCAGCGGTAGACGCCTTGGCGATCGAGGGCCTTGCGGTAGCGACGCGCGTTGCGCTCGTGCTCGCGGTTGGTCCGTGCAAAGGCATGGTAACCGCTGAAGTCTTCCCGGGCACACATGAAGAGGTAGTCGTGTTCTTCGGCGTTCAGGACGGCCTCGAGGTAGGCGGGCTCGGGGAAATTGATGGGGCCGGGCGGAAGGCCCTGGTGGACATAGGTGTTGTAGGGACTGTCAATCTCGCGATGGACGTTGAGGACCCGGCGGATGGAGGGGTCTCCCAAGGCGTGGATCAGGGTCGGGTCGGCCTGGAGCCGCATCCCCCGTTCGAGCCGATTGAGGTACAGGCCCGCCACGGTGGGCGCCTCGTCCATCTTGCTCGTCTCGGCCTTCACGATGGAGGCGAGGATGCCGACTTCGGTGGGGTCCAGTCCAATGGCCTCGGCCTGGGCCCGGCGGGCCGCGGTCCACCACCGGTCCCATTCCCCGACCATGCGGTCGACGAACTCCGCGGCGGACAGCGCATACCAGACTTCGTAGGTGTTGGGGATGAACCGGGTCCGGAGGGCCTCCACATCCGTGCCTTTCCGGGCGGCCAGCAGCGGATCGCGCATGGCCTGGATGAGGTCCTCGGCGTCAAAGGCGACCTGGGGCGCGACGGCTTCCGCCAGATCCTCGACCGATCGGCCTCCCGTGAAGCGGACGCGGACCGCCTCCCGCGAGCCGGACATCAGGAGCCGGGCGAGGGTGCGGTTGTCCAGCCCCTCGGGGATGAGGTAGCGGCCGGCCTTCAAGGTCCCGGGTTCCGTCCATCCCCGCCAGGACAGGTAACGCCGGAGGGCGACAGGTTGGGCAATGCGGCCCTCGCGGTCGAGCTGGGCGACGACGCTGTCCACCGGTTGGCCGGGCTCGACGACGAATCGGCCGTCCTGCGCGATGCTGTTTGGACCGAGCGCAGTCCGGGTCACGAACCCACCCACCATGCTGATGAGCACGAGCACGACCGTAAGGAGGAAAACGCGGCGGGAATTCATGGGCGATCGGCAAACCGGCATTGCAGAAGCACAACGTCCTTCCATCCCTCGGGCGTGCGTGTCCAGTCCGCAAACTCTCCTGCCCGGACAAATCCGGCCCCTTCGAAGAGGGTCAGGCTGCCGGTGTGGTCGGCGTGCACCTCGGCGTGCACGGTGCGGAGCATCAAGGCCAGCTCGGCATGCCGGAGGGCAATCTCCAAGGCTCGCTGGGCCACGCCTTGGCCACGGGCGTCCGGGTGGACGAGGATGCCGATCCCCGCCCTTTGGTCCCGCGCTCGGAAGTCATAGAGATCGACCGCGCCGACGACGCGCCCGTTCTCTTCGATGATCCAGCGGAGCTGGCCCGCAGTGTACAAATCCTGATGGCCTTGGCACAGGGCCTCGAGTGCCGCCCGAGAGTAGGGGGCCGAGGTGCCCGTCACAGCCCAGTGCTCGGGGTTGTTCTCCCATTGCACGACTTGGTCGACATCGGAGGGTTCCAGAGCGCGGAGCCGGGTGGAGCCATTGTGGAGCAGATCGGACGGGAGGGCCATGGGCGGTCGAAAATACTTGGACAAAGTCGGTTCGTCCCCTCCCGGACGCGGGAAGAGGCGGTTAATTTTGAACCATGATGCGACCCCTGACACGCCTTTTGCCCCTGTTGCTGGTGCTCTCCACGTTGTCTTGGACGGGCTGCACCATCAACCGGAACATCATGTTCCGGACCCCCTCGGATTTCGCCTTCGATCCGTTCAATCCAATCAGCGACGTCAACTATCGCATCGCGCCCAACGACCTCCTCAGTTTCCAGCTCTACTCCAACAAGGGGGAGCGACTCCTGTCCATGACCGCGGGCACCACCGCCGGAGGGGTCAATGGCAATGGCAGCGGCAACCTGCAGGCCATGAACCAGAACAACCGGTTCGTCTACGAGGTGCGGCCCGATGGCACAGTAGAGCTCCCGGAGCTCGGTCCCGTCCAGTTGGCCGGCCTCAACATCGACGAGGCGGAGACCAAGCTGGAGGAGGCCTACAGTGAGAACTACATCAACCCGCTTGCCCTCATCGAGGTGACGAACCAACGGGTCCTCATTTTCCCGGGAGAGGCGGGCGTGGCCTCGGTCGTGCCACTCACGAATCCCAACACGAGCCTGCTCGAGGTGCTCGCCCTGAGCGGGGGCATCCGGGCGCGCGGAGATGCCCGCAAGGTGAAGCTCATCCGGCGCGGCCAGAAGGGGCAGACCATCCACCAGTTCGACCTCTCGACCATGGACGGCCTCCAGTACGCCAACACGACTGTTCAGGCCGGCGACATCATTTACGTGGAGCCCCTTCCTCAGTTGGCCAGTGAGGTCCTTGCCGATGTGACCCCCATCCTCAGCCTGCTCTCGACCATCAGCAGCTTCATCGCCCTGATCAGCATCGCCTCGGGCAACTGAACCATGGACCATCCGCTCGACCTCCAATCCGGTCCGATCGACGGACCGCTCATGATCCGGCCCCGCCAGTTCGGCGATGACCGCGGGCGGTTCTCCGAGACGTGGCGCTCCTCCCATTTCGAAGCGGCCCTCGGTCGCTCCGTCGAATTCGTCCAGGACAACGAGTCCGTCTCGGGAGAGGGCGTCCTGCGCGGACTCCACTTCCAGGTGCCCGACCGGGCGCAAGGCAAGCTGGTCCGCGTAGTTCGCGGATCCGCCCTTGATGTGGCCGTGGATCTCCGCGCGGACAGCCCCACCTACGGACAGCACCAGATGGTCCTGTTAACCGGCGAGAATCACTGGCAGTTCTGGGTGCCCGAGGGGTTCGCCCATGGATTCGTGACGCTCGAACCCGACACCGTCTTCTGCTACAAGTGCACCGAGGTCTACAGCCCCGAGCACGAGCGCTCCCTGCGCTGGGACGATCCCGACCTCGGCATTGACTGGGGCGTCGAGCATCCCCTGCTCTCTCCGAAGGATGCCGCAGCGGGCCTCTTTGCCGATTTCGATTCCCCCTTCTGATGGCGACCCGGGTCCACCTCCGCAGCCTCGTCTTGCTGGGCGCAGGGAGCCTCATTCTCCTGGCCCTCACCCTCACCGGAGCGGTCGGTGAGTCCGCGCCCACCACCATGGAAGCCCGCGTGGACACGGTGCCACAGACGGTCACCCCGCCCCGCATTGCGGAAGGGCTCGAGTTCGCCGGTACTCCCTTGCCCCTCGAGCGCCTCGGTGTGAGGGAACGGATGGAGAAGGAGCTGCTCATCGGGACCTTCCGGCACAGCAGCAGCCTGTTGACCCTCAAGCGGTCCGGCCGCTGGTTCCCCCTCATCGAGCCCATTCTCGTGGATTCAGGCGTACCGGTGGACTTCAAATACCTCTCCGTCATCGAGTCGGGACTGGCCAATGCGGTGTCCCCATCCGATGCCCGTGGATTCTGGCAGTTCATGGAACCTGCCGCCGAGGAGTTCGGCCTCCGCGTGGACCGGGACGTGGATGAGCGCTACCACGTGGAGAAGGCGACCCGCGCCGCCTGCGCTTACCTCAACGAGGCGCATCGCCGCTATGGCGACTGGATCCTGGCGGCCGCCAGCTACAACATGGGGATGTCGGGACTGTCCCGGCGCCTGGACCAGCAGCAGGGCGAATCCTATTGGGACCTGATGCTCAACGACGAGACCGCCCGCTACATCTACCGGTTGTATGCGACCAAGCAGGTGATGGAGGCCCCGGAGGCCCACGGGTTCATGCTCGCGGCGGACGATTGGTATTCGCCGGTTCCCGGTCGGGACACGATCCTTGTGGACTCCGTGGACGACCTGGCCGTATTCGCCCGACAGGCCGGGGTCAGCTACAACGCGTTGAAGACCCTCAACCCGTGGTTGCGGTCGGGCAAATTGCCCATTCCCCACGATCAGTATTACGTCGTTCGGCTGCCGTTGCGGTGAAGCCGGAACGCCACCTGGCGGACGTGGCGCACAGGGGTCCCGTCGAGGGCAAACTCCGCGGTCATGGCGCGTCCGGTTCCCGACGAGAGGGCTTCTTCCACGGATTTGACCCGGCCGAGGGGAATGCCGGCGGCAATCGACCCGTCCATGAGGGCGTCTGCATCCTGCTGCGAAAAGGCCGGGGCCAACCGCCCGGCGAGCGCCAGTCGGTTCGTTACGCGATGCGGGTTGGTGTCGAACCGACTGTCTTCGGCAAGACCGTCCAGGCCGAGGAGGTGGCACAGCGCCTGGAATTGTCGGTCGCTGCCAACGGCGGCCACAATCCATCCGCCACAGCCACACTGGAAGAGCTCGCCGTAGGGGGCGATCTGGGGGTGCAGGGCGCCCAGTGGTTGCGGGGATTGGCCGGCGACGAGGTGCTCCGTGGCCCGGTTGGCGAGGCCGCTGAATCCGGACGCGTCCAGCCACGTCTCCACGTAGGCCCCCTGTCCCGACCGCTCCCGGTCGTAGAGGGCGAGAAGGAGGGCCGAGCGCATCTGGTGCGCGGCGAGCACGTCCATGAGGGCGACGGGCATCCTGAATGGGGAGCCCCCGGGCTCGCCGTTCATGGACAGGAAGCCGGATTCGGCCTGGACCACGATGTCATAGCCGGCCCGCCCGGGCTGATCCAGGAATCCGAGGAGGTGCACATGGATCAGCCGGGGGTGGCGCTCCGCCAGACGCGACGGGTCCAGCCCCAGTGCCTCCAGTGAATCCGGGCGGGCATTCTGGAGCAGGATGTCCGCCTCGGCGAGCAGGGCGTCCAATTCCCGTTGGCCTGTCTCGGTCTTGAGGTTCAGGCGGAGGCCCTGCTTGGGGCCATTGGCCGCGACGTAATAGGCGCTCGGTCCGTCCGTCGATTCCCCGGAGAGGCGCCAACTGCGGGTGACATCCCCGATGCCTGGCCTTTCCACCTTGACCACCTCCGCGCCCAGTTCGGCGAGGAAGGTGCCCACCAAGGGCCCGGCCAGCACCGAGGCGAGCTCGATGACCTTCAGGCCCTCCAGGGGGCGGTCATCCCCAAGGGGGGGAGGGACATCATGCGGGGCCATGCCCGCAAGTTAGGCCTCTGTCAGGGCGGCCTTGTAGGTGTCGATGGCCCGCTGCCGGGCGAACTTGTGCTCTACGATGGGAGCGGGATAGGCCGGCGTTCCCCACTCGGGAACCCAGCGGCGGACATAGGTTCCGGCGGGGTCGAACTTCTTCAGTTGGCTCTCCGGATTGAAGACCCTGAAATACGGGGCGGCATCGCATCCGCTGCCCGAAGCCCATTGCCATCCCCCGACATTGGAGGCGAGTTCGAAATCCAGCAGCTTCTCGGCGAAATAGCGCTCCCCCAGCCGCCAGTCGAGCAGCAGGTGCTTGCAGAGGAAACTCGCGACCACCATGCGCACGCGGTTGTGCATGAACCCGGTGGCATTCAGTTCGCGCATGCCGGCATCCACGAGGGGATAGCCTGTTCTGCCCTCGCACCAGGCGGCGAAATGGTCGTCGTCATGGCGCCAAGGGACCCGGTCGTACTTGGCCCGGAAGGCATCCTTGGCGCTGTGGGGGAAATGGTGGAGGATGGCCTGATAGAATTCGCGCCAGATGAGCTCGGTGAGCCACTTGTCGCTGTGGGCAAAGCCCAACCGGGCTTGGGACCGCACCGAGACGGTGCCGAACCGCAAGTGGAGGCTCATCCTGGCGGTCCCCACCACGGATGGCGTGTCGCGACGCTCGGCATAGCGGTGGAGCACGTCCGCATTGGGCTGACGGCCATCAAAGGCCGCCCATCCGGAGGGGTCGGCCGAGGCCTCGTCAAACCCCATCGAAGAGAGGGAGGGGAGTTCCTCGTCCGGGAAGGGCGTGATGCCCCTGCCGTCGAGGGCCACCACCGCTTCGGCCAAAGGATCGCCGTTCTGGGCGTCAAGGACCTTGTGCCATTTCCGGCTGTATGGCGTGAACACCGTGTAAGGCGTGCCGTCATCCTTCAGGACGGCTTCGGGGGGCAGGATGACGTGGTCATCATGCGCATGGAAGCCGATGCCTTCCTTTTCGCACCAGGTCTGCACTTCTCCATCCCGAGCGACGGGGTACGGGGCATAATCCCGGTTGGTGTGAATCTGGCGGAGGTCATACCCGGCCGATTGCAGGGCCTGCCGAAGCGATTGGATTTCCTCGAGGGGAACTCCATGTCGGGCAATGAGCTGGCTGCCGGCCGACCGGTAGGATGTCGCAATCCCGTCGAGCTCGGTGTGGATAAACCCGACTCGGGCATCCACCTTGGGCAGGACATCGAGGATGGTCTTGTCGAAGCAGAAGAAGCCGAGGACGGGGAGGTCGGTGTCGAGTGCGGCGGCGAGTCCGCGGTTGTCCGTGATCCGCAGGTCACGCCGGTGCCAGAACAGGGAAATGGGGGTCATGCAGGGAGAGAATGTGAAGGGGCGGAAAATGAGACAGCCCGGGCGTGAACCCGGGCCGTCAGCAAATCAAACGTGATCATTAACACCTTACTGATCAAGAACCCCTCGTTCGGGGTCGGAATTGGAACACGGCATGCCGTGTCATGTTCACACGGAATCGAAAAAAAATGTCCTGAGGCACTCCAGCACGGGTCCGGATGGGCTTCAGGGGGGTATCAGATCAAGAGGTGGCGCATGGCCTCCTCGAGGTTGGCGTGGCGGAAAGCGAACCCACTGGCGAGGGCCCGGGCCGGGGTGATTCGGTGGGAAGCGAGCAGGGCGTGGGCCGCTTCCCCATACAGCAGTCGGATGGCGAATCGGGGAACGGCCGGCAGCACATGGGGCCGGCGGAGAACGTGGGCAAGGGTGCGGCTGAATTCCCGTTGGGCCACCGGATTGGGCGAGACCGCATTCACGCTGCCCTCCCAGGTATTGTCGGACAGTCCCTGCAGGATCATGTCCGTCAGGTCGTCCACGTGAATCCAGCTTTGCCACTGGCTTCCCGGGGCGAGGGGAGAGCCGAGTCCGAGACGGTAGAGGGGCAACAACTTGCCCAGGACACCGCCGCCGGCCGACAACACCAGTCCAATTCGCAAGGAGACATGGCCCCCTCCCAAGGAGCCGAGGGCGGCGGCCCCCGCTTCCCAGTCCTGCACCACCTCGGCGAGAAAGTCGGTGGCGGCGGGCATTGATTCGTCTTGCGCGGCGTCTTTCGAGGGGTACCATCCGATGGCACTGGCCGACACCACCCGCGGAGCGAGCGCGTGCTCCCGACAGGCGGCCTCGATGAGGGAGAGGGAGTCAATGCGGCTGGATCGGATGCGTGTCTTGACGCTGGAGGTCCACCGTTGGGCGACGGTTTCGCCGGCGAGGTGGACGAGGCCATCGACACCCAGCAGGGCCTTCGGGTCGAGCTGGCCCACGTCCGGGTCCCAATGGAATCCGAGGACGGGAATGCCATCCAACTCGCGCACCCCGGAGGCGTTGCGGCCGAGAATGTGAATCTTGGCGAGCGGGTGCTCTTCGTGGAGCCGCCGAACGACGGAACGCCCCACCAGACCCGAGGCCCCGGTCACGAGAACCGTGCTCAGGGAGCGCGAAGAAGAGGAGTCTGCCTGCTCAATCACGACCAAAGAACCGCTGCCCGCGGACAAAGGTTCGATGCTTCAAGTCCCAAAATGGGCCGAAGTATTCGACGAAACGCGAATTATTATCGACGAATTCGTATCTTGTAGGGAATCTGTCGAGCCGTGAGCCGCCTGTCTTTGTTCTTCCTCTGTTCGCTCCTTTTCGGGGCGGGGCTGGGTCTTCCTTCTGAAGGGGTCCTGGCCCAGGGTGCCTGCATCAATGGCATGGTGGACGGACAATGGCCCTGTTCCAATGTGGAGCTTCTCGGGCATGTGCCCATCGAGGACACGGGCGGCATGGCGGCCAATGATCTGTGGGGATGGACGGACCCACTGGATGGCCGGGAGTACGTGCTCTTCGGAAAACGCGATGGAACCTGGTTCATCGAGGTGACCGATCCCGCCCAACCCCGCATCGTCGGAGAGCTGCCCACGACGGGATTGGCCAACAGCCTCTGGCGTGACATCAAGGTGGTGGGCCACCACATGGTGGTCGTGAGCGAGACCATCAATTCGAAACTGCAGGTCTTTGACCTGACCCGCCTCCGGGATTTCACCTCCATTGGTCCAGCGTACACCTTCAGCACGGACACGCTGGTCGGGGGCTTTTCGCGGGCACACAACGTGGTCGTCCATGAGGAGGACGAGAGGGTCTATGTCTGCGGTCCCAATGCCATCGAAGGCCTGCTCATCTATGATTTCTCCGAGGCAGGCAATCCCGCCCTGCTCGGGAGCTGGAGTGAGGCGTATGTCCACGACGCCCAAGTGGTGACCTATGCCGGTCCCGACACGGCCCACACCGGACGGCGCATCCTCCTCGCCAGTTGCTCGGATGACTTCCGGGTGCTGGACGTGACCGACCCGGCCGACATCGTCCAGCTGTCCATCGCCGGCCCCGACCCCTACGGCTACATCCACCAGGGATGGCTGTCCGAGGACCAGCGGTTCTTCTTCCTCGGGGATGAGTCCGATGAAAGCAGTGGCGTGGTGTCCGAGACGACGACCTACATCTTCGATTTGGAGGACCTCGACAATCCCCAATGGATTTCGAGCTATGGCCACGGAACACAGGGGGCCGACCACAACCTTTACACCCGCGGCCACTTCGTTCACCAGAGCAACTATGCCGACGGATGGCGCCTGTTGACGTTCGATCCCGGTTCTCCGGATCTGCTTCAGGCCAAAGCCCACTTCGACACCCGTCCGGATGTCTCCGGTCCCAGTTTCGATGGGAGCTGGAGCAACTACCCCTATTTCGACTCCGGCACCATCGCCGTGTCCGACCAGCAGAACGGCCTGTTCCTGATTCGCACCCAGTTCATGACCGCCTGGCCGGGATTCTCGGCTGTCTGCCCCAGCGACACGTTGCATCTTCACCTGACGTTGGACGAGTGCGTGCAAGGACCGTTGTCGGTGCATTTGCCGGATGGGGTGTCGTGGGCGTCCATCGACAGCCTTCCGGGTCCGGGGGAGTGGGAGTTGGCCATTGCGGGTTTCGAATGGACCGACATGCGCGGCGTCACCCTCCGCGTGGAAGGCCAAGGCGTGGTGCACGCGGACCAGATCTACGTGGATGTGACGCCTGATGCACCGCATTATCCCGATGCAGACGGCGACGGATACGGGGTGTTCTCCGATGTGGTCTTCGGGTGCAGTCCCGGGCCCGGGTATGCCCATGTCGGCGGCGATTGCAACGATGCGGACCCGGAAATCCATCCGGGCCTGGAAGACCCCTGCGACGGGGTGGACAATGACTGTGATCAGGGCATTGACGAGGACGGTGAGTCCCTGCCCTTCTACCTGGATCTGGATGGGGACGGTGTGGCGGGCGTGACAGTGTTCGAATCCTGCATCCCACCGGTCGGAGCGTTCTCAGAACCCGGTGCGGATTGCAACGACCTGGACGCCACGATGTACCCGGGCGCACCTCCAACGCTGGCGGGCGTGGACAACGATTGCAACGGCTACATCCTCGGTTTGGAGCAGCTGGGCGGGGGATGTCCGGGCGACCTCAACGGAGATGACTTGGTGAGCATCCAGGACCTGCTTGAATTCCTCAACTACTTCGGAAGCTCCGGCTTCCTCGAGGCGGATTTCAATTTCGATCAGCACGTCGGCGTGGCCGATTTGCTGCTCATGCTCGGCTATCTCGGCAACGACTGCTGAGCCTCATTGCTCTTCGGACGAACGAAGCTGCTTCCGGTGGAGCTCGGCATAGAGGCCGTCGCGCTCGACGAGGTCATCGTGCCGTCCCCGCTCCACGACCCGGCCCTCGTCCAGGACGAGGATGAGGTCAGCTGACCGCACCGTGGAGACGCGGTGGGAAATGAGGATGGAGGTCCGGCCTTCCATGATGCGCCGGAGGTTGCCGAGGATGGTGGCCTCGGTTTCCGTGTCCACCGCGGAAAGGCAGTCGTCGAAGATGAGGATGCGTGGCCGCTTGAGGATGGCCCGCGCAATGGAGACGCGTTGCTTTTGGCCTCCACTCAGGTTCACGCCCCGCTCCCCGAGGAGGGTGTCGTACCCTTCCGGGAATCCCGTGATGTTGTCGTGGACATCCGCATCGCGCGCTGCCTGCTGGATGTCCGCTTCTTCCGCACCATCGACGCCGAATCCGATGTTGGCCCGGATGGTGTCCGAGAAGAGGAACACGTCCTGGGGGACATAGCCGATGGCCTCGCGCAGTCCGTGCAGGTCCCGCTCCTTGAGGTCAATGCCGTCCACGAGCACGTGTCCGACGGTTGGGTCATAGAGCCGCGCGACGAGTTGGGCGAGGGTACTCTTTCCACTGCCCGTCCGCCCGATCACGGCGAGGGTCTGGCCGGGTTCGAGGGTGAAATCCACCCCGTCCAGCGCGACGATGCCCGAGTCGGGATAGGTGAGGCCGACGCCCTTGAATTCGATGTATCCCCGGATGTCGCCGGAGTCGGCTGGGTTCTCCGGGCTGGCGATGTCCGGTTCCACCTCGAGAAAGGCGTTGATTCTCGCCTGGCTGGCCGACGCCTTCTGCACCAGCGAGGTCACCCAGCCGATCGAGGCGAAGGGCCACGTGAGCAGGTTCACGTAGAAGACGAACTGGAAGATGTGGCCCAGCTCCAGGTCACCGGCGAGAACACGGAGCCCGCCGACGTAGATGGTCAGGATGGTGCTCAGGCCGACCAGCATGACGATGATGGGCATGAAGAGCGCGTCGACCTTGACCAGGTCCAGCGTGCGCGTTTTGTAGAGGTCGGCCTCATTCGCAAAACGCTCCTCCGCGCGGGCCTCGCGCCGGTGGGCAACGAGCACACGGATGCCGGCATAGGCCTGCTGCACCATGGCGCTCAGCAGACTCTGTTGGGCCTGGACGGCGTCGCTTTTCTGATGGATGCGCGCACTGACGAAGTAGACCGAAACCCTCATGAACGGCAGGGGCGCCAGCGACCAGAGGGTCAGGGTGGCGTCAATCCGAACCATCACACCCACCGTCAGGGCCATCATCGTCACGAGGGTCAATCCGTACATCACGGCCGGCCCCAGGTACATCCGCACCTTGGAGACATCCTCGGAAATCCGGTTCATCAGGTCTCCGGTGGCGTTGACCTTGTAGAAGGAGAGCGGCAGGCACTGGTAATGGTCGTAGATGGCGGCCTTCAGGTCGTATTCGATGAGGCGGCTCATCACGATGATGGTCTGCCGGGTCATGAAGGAGAAGATGCCCTTGAGGAGGTAGGCGAGGAGGTAAAGGAGGGCCTGCAGTCCGGCGATGAGGCCGACGGCGCGGATGACCTCCTCCCGGCTGGTCGGGGCACTGACACCGGACGGGTCGAAGGACAGCCATTCCGCGAGGCGGGACAGGGTCGGGGGCAGGGAGAGGGTGGCGTCCCGGAAGACCTCGGACGCGGGGGTGTCTTCCGAGAGCGGAAGCAGGAACCGGGTGTAGGCCTCCTGCAGTGCATTGACCCCTTCGCCGATGACCACCGGGGCGAAGACGGCGAACGCATTGGTCAGGAAGACGAAGACAAACCCGAGGAAGAGCCGTCCGCGGTACTTCCACAGATAGGGGTTCAATGCGGCGAGTGCGCCCATGCCGGCGAAATTAGAACTTGAAGTTCCAGGTCACCGAGGGAAGGATCGGGAAGAGGCTCACCTGGTACGCCTGGATGTCCAACGTCCCTTCGGACAGGTCGCCATCGTTGTTGAAGTAGATGAAGAAGGGGTTCTGGCGGTTGTACAGGTTGTAGACCGAGAACACCCACTGGCCACGGCGCTTCTTGCCGGGCTTCACCCGCGGGTCGAGCGTGGCCCCGAAGTCCGCCCGGTGGTAGGCCGGCATGCGGAATCCGTTGCGCGGCCCGTAGACATCGAGCAAGTTGCCGTCCACGAAGTAGCGCTGGGACGGCACCGTGATGGCGTTGCCCGTTCCGTAGATGAAGGTGCCCCCCAGTTTCCAGCGGTCGTCAATCCGCCATTCGAGGACGACGCTGAGGTCGTGGCGGCGGTCATACCGGGAGGGAAAGGGCAGGCCGTCATTCAGGTCTGCGAAGAGGCGATCGGTCCGGCTCCAGGTGTACCCCAGCCACCCCGTCCATTCTCCCCGCCGGCGCTTGAGGAAGAATTCGGCACCGTAGCTGGTGCCCGTCCCGAAGACGAGGTTGTTGTCGACGTTGTTGCGGATGTTGTCCTCCGGCGCGCTGCCGTCGGCGTAGGCGACGAGGTTGTTCAGCCACTTGTGGTAGACCTCGATGGAGCCCTCGATGTTGCGGTCGGCGCCGAAGTCACGGAACCAGCCCGCCGATACCTGCGTGCCGTCCTGCGGTCGGACCCGGTCGGAGCTGGGCAGCCAGATGTCGCCGGGCAGGGAGGTGGGCGCGAGCTGGGCGAGGTGGATGTACTGCAGATTGCGTCCGACGCCCGCCTTGAAGGAGCTTCTCGGCCCCGTTTTCAGCCGCATGGAGAGTCGGGGCTCGAGGCCCGAGATCGATCCGTCAAACAGGCCGTACGCGGCCACGATGTCCCCGGAGGAATAGCGGATTTCTTCCGGTTCTTGGGTGGAGGCCAATGGGTCGCTCTCTTCGGGCGGAACATAGCGGGTGAAGGGGCCCGTCTGGACGAAGCCGCTCCACCGGAGTCCCGCATTGATGCGCAGGGCGTCGGACACATCGAATTCATCCTCCACGTACAGTGCAAGCTCGTGGCTTCGGGTGCGGATGGCCTCGCCGAGGTCGAAGTCGACATTGTTGGAGGTTGCATAGAATTCCGTGGGCAGGAAGGTGTGGTAGGTGTACTCCATTCCGGCCCGGATGGTGTGGCGAACATTGGGGTAGAGGGTCAGGCGGGTCTTGAGTCCCCGGTCGTCGATGCCGCTCCGGAATCCGAACGTGAAGCTGTCCTGGCGGGCCTCGAAGGCGAACTCATAGTCGCTGTAGGTGGCGGTCGTCGTGAGGAAAGCCTTGTCGCTGATGACGTGGTTCCACCGCGCAGTGACGGTAGCGTTGCCCCAGGGAATCCGACTGCCGAAGTTGCTCGCGCTGGACCGGAAGTCGAACACGTCCCGACCGAAGTATCCGCTCAAGTAAAATTGGTTCTTGGCCGAGGCCCTCCAATTGACCTTGGCATTGAGGTCATAGAAATAATAGCCCGACCCGGAGAAGGCACTTTCCGGATTCACGAACGGCTTGGCGAGCACGTCGATGTAGGTCCTGCGTCCACTGATGATGAAGCTGGCGGTGTCCTCGACCAGCGGGGCCTCCACGGTCAGGCGGGAGCTGATCAGCCCGAGGCCGCCACTGACAGCCGTTCGGCGGGCATTGCCCTCTTTCAGTCCGATGTCCAAGACCGAGGAGACCCGGCCCCCGAACCGGGCGGGCATGGTGCCTTTTGTGATCTCGATGTCCTTGACGGCATCGGCGTTGAACACACTGAAGAAGCCAAACAGGTGGGAGGCGTTGTAGACAACGGCGTCATCGACGAGCACCAGATTCTGGTCGGGTCCCCCGCCTCGGACGTAGAAGCCGGAATTGCCCTCGCCCGCACTTTGGATGCCCGGAAGGAACTGGATCACCTTGAGCACATCCACCTCACCGAGCAGGGCGGGGAGGGACTTGATCGTCTCCACGCCCACGTTGGCCTTGCCCATGTCGGTGCTTTCCGTGTGGGCCGAGCGCTCGGCCTCGACCTCCGCGGCGGCCACCGCGATGACGTTGGGCCGCAGTTCGATGTCGAGGGTCTGGTTCTGGTCGAGGGACAGCGTCCGGGTCTCGGTGACGTACCCGATGAACGACCAGTTGAGCCGGCGCTCTCCAGCCGGAAGGGTCAGGCTGTAGAATCCGTAGGTGTTGGTGGACGTCCCAATGGGTTCTCCCTCTACAATGACCGTCGCCCCGAGGATGTATTCGCCGGTCTCGGAATCGATGACACGGCCACTGAGGGTCACCTTCTGGGCACGGAGCAGCCCGGGCAGGGCGAGAAGAAGAAGAAGAAGAAGGCGCGTGGTGGACATCGCGGTGGGCATCGGGCGGCGAATGTAGAACCGCGCACGTCCCCTGAGGTTTAACTTTTCCGCATGTTCCCGCAGAAGGTCAGGCAAGGCAGGGGATGGGCGTGGTCCATTCTGTTGGGGGTGGTCGTCTTAGCCGGCTGTTCCGAGGAAGGAACAGGCGATGGCCTGGACCTCTTCGTCTACAACGCGGCCGATGGCATCCGCTCCCTGGATCCGGCCCGGGCCACCGACCTCGAGACCCTGTGGATCGTGGATCAGCTCTACGAGGGATTGCTCGAGTTCGATGCTGCGCTGCACGTGGTGCCCGCCCTGGCGGAATCCTGGTCCGTTTCGGAGGATGGGCTCACCCTCGGGTTCCGGCTGCGGTCGGACGCGGTGTTCCACGACGGCTCTCCGCTGCGTGCGGAGGATGTGGTTCGGAGTTTTGCTAGAATGCTCGACCCGGCCGAGGCGCTGCCGGGCCGCTGGGTCCTCGATGGACTCCGGAAGGAGAACGGGATCGAAGGGATCGGAGAGGACAGCCTTGTCCTTCGGCTGGTGGCCCCCAACCCGGTATTCCCCAGCCTGCTGGCCACGCCCCAGGCCAGCATCCTGAAGGGAGGCGGACTCGACGGGGATCCCAATGTGGACGACCTCGGCACCGGTCCGTTCCTCCTCAAGGGGTGGCTGGCCGAGACGGCCATGGTGCTGCACCGCCACCCGCAGTATTGGATGCGGGATGAGGGGGGGCGCCGATTGCCCCGGCTCGACGGGGTCCGCATCGAGTTCAACCGCGAGGAAGGGGCGGAAATGCTGGGGTTCCGTCAGGGACGCTATGACTTCGTGTCGGCCCCGAAGCCCGAGTGGATGGACGTCTTCTTCGAGGAGGATGGACAATGGAAGCCCGAGTGGGAGGGGCGGTTCGAACGCCACTCGGTCCCTTTCCTCAAGACGGACTACATCGGCCTCCTTATGGATTCGGCCTCGTGCGCCAGCCTCGGTCTTTCGCCCATCGACGCCCGGGTGCGGCGGGCCATGAGCTTGGCACTCGACCGGCGGCTGCTCGTCCAGGAGCTCCGGGCAGGCGGGGCTTCGGTGGCCCGGGGATTCGTGCCCCACGGCATGCCGGGATTCACGGCGGACGAACGCCCGGTCCATCCACACCTGCGTCACGATCCGGAGGCGGCGAGAGCGCTCCTCGTCGAAGTGGGCATCGGAACCGAGCCCCCCTTGACCCGCCGGTCCGTGGGCACATTGGGCACCAAGCCGGCCACGGCGGAGCTCGCTGCCGCCCTGCAG
The DNA here is from genome assembly GCA_036159995.1 of Bacteroidota bacterium. Taxonomy (GTDB): domain Bacteria; phylum Bacteroidota; class Bacteroidia; order Flavobacteriales_D; family Sanyastnellaceae; genus UBA8752. Next base: position 9,471 of record JAYYEI010000051.1, on the reverse strand, counting down.
CACGCGTGGTCGGAATATGGCCTTGACCTCGACATCGACGTGGCCCCGAGCGGAATCGACGCGGAACGGGTGGCCAGAAGCGAGGTGCCGCTGTTCCGGAAATCCTGGCTGGCAGACTATCCCGACGCCGAGAATTTCCTCGGCCTCTTCGACAGCGTCCGGTGGACGCCGGGCGGCCCCAACTACACCCGCCATGCGGACCAGCGGGTCGACAGCTTGCTGCGCGCGGCCAGCCTGCTCCCGACGGGGGAGGAACGTATGGCCCTATTGCGGGAGGCTGAGGGCCTGGTCCTGGACGCGATGCCCGTCATTCCCCTGTGGCATGACGACGTTCTGCACCTCGTGTCGACGGCGTGGTCGGGGTGGAGGGTGACCCCGAACAACCGCCTCGACTTGCGCCATGTCGAGCGGCGCTCGGAGGTCCGCCCTTAACTTCCGGCCGGATGCTGAAGATCGACACCCACACCCACATCATGCCCAAGTCGCTGCCGGACTGGAGCCGGAAGCTGGGCTACGGGGCCTTCATCCACCTCGAGCATCACAAGGAGGGTGCGGCCCGGATGATGCAGGGCGATCGCTTTTTCCGGGAAGTCCAAGCCAATTGCTGGGACGCGGAGATTCGCATCGAGGAGTATGCCCGTTCCGGGGTGCAGGTGCAGGTGATCTGCACGATTCCTGTCCTCTTTGCCTATTGGGCCAAACCGGAGGACACCCATGACATCGCCCGCTTCCTCAACGACGATGTCGCCCGCACGGTCCAGGACCATCCCCGTCAATACATCGGGCTCGGAACCTTGCCGATGCAGGACACCGAGCTCAGTCTCCAGGAGTTGGAGCGGTGCAAGGCAATCGGACTCCAGGGCATCCAGATTGGATCCAACATCAACGGATACAACCTCTCCGAGCCCCGGTTCAACCCAATCTGGGAAGCCTGCGAGCGGCTGGGGATGTGCATCATGATCCACCCGTGGGACATGATGGGCAAGGAGATGATGACCAAATACTGGTTGCCTTGGCTGGTCGGCATGCCGGCCGAAACTTCTCGGGCGGCCTGTTCCATGGTCTTCTCCGGTGTGTTCGATCGGTACCCGAACCTGCGGGTCATGTTCAGCCATGCTTCCGGGGCCTTCCTGGCGACGCTGGGCCGCATCGAACACGGGTGGCGGTGCCGACCGGACCTCGTGGCGGTGGACAACCCGAACAATCCCCGGGACTACGTGGGCCGCTTCTGGGTGGACAGCATCACCCACGATGCCCGAATGACCCAGTACGCGCTGGAACTGCAGGGCGCAGGGCGCATTGTGATGGGCTCGGATTACCCCTTTCCGCTGGGCGATCTCGAGTTCGGACGCTACCTCGAAACCGACATGGAATTGTCCGAGGAGGACCGGGCGTTGATGTTCCATGGCGCGGCCCTCGAATGGCTCGGCGTCGACCGGAGCCGATTCGACTGAAACCAAGGCAACGAATGCGCCTCCCTTCACGTTCTTTGAGAGCGCGATGGCATCGAGTGAGGACGTCAAACAATTGATCGAGGGATGCAAGGCCCAGCGGCCTTCCGCCCAGCGGGAGTTGTATGCCCGATTCAGCGGTCAGCTCTTCGCCACTGCCATCCGCCACACCAATGCGCGGGAGGATGCCGAAGACGTCCTGCAGGACAGCTTCGTCAAGATTTTCAAGCACATCAAGAGCTATCGGCAGGACTTCTCCTTCGAGGGGTGGATGCGGCGCATCGTGGTCAACACGGCCATCACCCACTACCGCCGCAACCTCAAGCACCGTCACCACCACGACATCGACGAGGTGCATTCCACGCCCCGTGATCTGGAAAGCCATCCCGACCTGGAATTCACGGCGGATGAGCTCGAGCACGCCATCGCCCAGCTTCCGCTCGGATACCGAACGGTCTTTTGCATGTATGTCATCGAAGGCTTCAAGCACCAGGAGATTGCGGACAAGCTCGGGGTCGATGTGAACACCTCGAAAAGCCAGTTGAGCCGGGCCCGGAAATATTTGCAACGCGTCCTTGCAACCCTTTCCGCCCGAGCACAGTCTAACCCAAGCGAGCCCCAGGATGAAGGGGCCCATCGACCATGAAGGACACTCCTCAGGACCCGCAATCGTTTGATGACGCCTTCGACGCGCGATGTCGCGACGTGTTGTCTCAACGTTCCATTCCGGCCCCGCCGTTCGTGCCGCCCGCCGCTCCCGCCATGGGCACGGGCAAGAAGGTCATCCTCGCCGCAGGAGCCGTGGCCCTGTTGGCCGCAGGCAGCTTCCTGTGGACCGTGGATGAATCCGCTCCGGAGCCGGCTCCGGTTTCCATCGAGGCCCCGGTGAATCCGGTCCCGGTCGAGTCGACCCACGAGAGCCCGGCTGGCGTGGCCCCGGTCGTCGTTGAGACGCCCGCGGCTCAGGAAGCGGCGGTGCAAGAGGTGGCCGTAGAGGAGGCCATGACCAGCGCTGAACCGGCACCGGAAGTCGCGAATCCATTGACGGAATCCGCCGAGGCCATCGAATCGACCCCGGTCGTGGTGGAGCCTCAACTGGTTACGGCTGTGGACGTCAACGAATCTGAAACGCCGGAAGTGACCCCGGAAGTCATGCAGGGAGAAGCCTCCGATGAGGTGGTGGCCGAGCCCATCATAGAGACTCCGGTGGAGGAGGTCACCGCACCTGCCGAAGAGAACGCGCAACAGCCCGACGCCGAAGAGGCCCCGGTGCTGACCCTGCCCATTACCCTGCCCGCCGGAGGTGGTCTCTGAAGGCCGCCGGCTGATTGTGTTGTTGGGCCGGCATGTCGGCCTAGTCCTCCTGTTGCTCGGGGTGAGCGTCCAAACTTCCCTCGCGACAACCCGGGACACGATCACGGTGGATGGCGTCGCGTTGCGGTTGGACCTGGATGTGCAGGAAGCCGGCCGCACTGCGGACCCCGGGCGCGGCGTGTCCCCCTGGGCCCGTTCTGAATTGGAGCTTTCCCTGTGGACCGGGGGTGTCCGCTCTATGGAGTCTGTCCAAGGAGCACCGGTGGAAGTGATGGCTGGCCGTTCCATCCGGCCTACGGTCGCGGTCGAGGCGGCATGGATTTGGCGTCAGGACGATCGCAGTCTCCGATTGGGCCTGCGTGGTGGTGTGCGGGAGGTATGGTCCTACGATGTCCAGGACCTGGACGACAGCCTTTACGCGGTAGCGAGCAATGGGGCCGGCGAACTGGAACAGTGGATCCAGCGCACCTATGAACTGGGCATCGAGCTTGACACCATCGCCTTGCCTGTGTCCCGGAATCTGGCGCAAGAACTCCAGCTCTCGTTGGACCGTGGGGGGCGACTCGGTCACCGGGCGAAGTCCGGCAGGTGGTGGGCAGGCGTCCACGTGGGCATCGCGATGCTCAACCGGGCCGTCACCGAGGTGGAAAGGTTGCCCGTCAACGGCCGGCCTGAGCCGGATTCAGTGGTGGGAGAGGCCCGATTGGACTGGGTCGACTCCATGACGCTCGGCGCCGGACTCCATGCGGGCATGTCCACCGCGCTCGGTTCGGGATGGACCTGCGGATGGCGCGCAGGATGGACGGCGGGCCAGCGCTCGGGGATGTGGGGGGCGGTCCACCTGGGCCGGCGTTTGGACCGCTGAGGTCACCGGCACGAGGCCTTTTCGGGCATTTGCACCTGTTGGGAACCCCAAAAACAACATTCCCGGGCTCTCATGCGTCTATTCTTCAGCAGGTCGCAACTGCCTGCTGGTACAGCGAAGATTTGGTTCAAGTTGTTTTGGTTAAGGTGAAGGAGCTCCGAACGCGGGGCTCCTTCTCTTTTGGCCCATTTTGAATGCGTTAAATTGCAGACAATGTGTAGGGCCCAGCAACGCCGATTCTTGTGGAGCGTGGCCGCCATCGTGTCGATGGTGGTCTCCCCCATGGTGTCCCAAACGGCCCAAGCACAGTTGGTGAACCCCGGGTTCGAGAACGCCACCGCCATGCCGGTGGCTCCCGGCATGTGGCACCTGCTCCCCGGATGGACCAATGCGGGCAGTGGATCGGCCACCCCGGATTTCTTCCACCTCGACGGGGCCCTCGGCGGGGATTTGCCCGAGACCCCGATTGCCCTGGTCGAGCCTGCGGAGGGAAGGGGCATTGCCGGCATCGCGGCGATCAAGCGGACCGGCCCCAACCAACCGTTGGACCGGGAATACCTCGTGATGGAGCTCGCCGAGCCGCTGACCGTCGGTCAGGCGTACACCCTGTCGTTCGAAGTGACCAACGGCATGTGGCTCCCCACGTCCTCCGCCGGTCTGGCGGTCAACGGCCTGGGCATCGCCTTCTCCATCGAGGAGCCCGTCCAGATGGGCAACGGTGCCTTGCCGTTCCCGGTGACGTTCCAGTTTCCTTACGCACGCTACGACGCTGAGTGGGAACGCGTTTCATTCAATTTCGACGTGGCGGGCCCTTCCCGTTATCTGACCATCGGGGTCTTCGATCCGGATGAGGACCTCGAAGCCGAGGTGGTGATGGGAGACAATCCGCAGATGGCTTATTACTTCTTCGATGATTTCCAACTTCAGGAGATGAGCCCCGAGGAGGGGCTGGCGCCGGCTGAGTTGGTCGACAAGGGGCCGGAAATCAAGCCGGAACTGGAAGAGGAGTCTCCTGTCTATGTGCCGAATGCCTTTTCTCCCAATGGAGACGGGCTCAACGACACCTTCCGACCGGAAGTCGAGGGCGCCATGCCCGTGGTCTTTGAAATCTATTCCCGTTGGGGCGAGCGTCTGGCTCACCTGGATCCGGGCAATCCGGAGTGGGATGGCCGTGACATGGAAGGCCGCCCTCTGGCCCCAGGCATCTACGTCTGGCGGATGGAGTGGCCCCAGATTGCCGGGAAGGCCGCACGTTCCGAGCAGGGCGCCGTGACCATCCTCCGTTGAGGACGTCTCCGCCTCCTGTCTCCAATTCCGCCATGGAGCTTTACCAGAATCCCCTGATTGACGGCCTGTCCGAGACGCATCCAGTCCGACAGTGGTGGGAGGGACGCCTCGAGGGGGATGGCGATCTCGGGGGATGGCCCTCCGGACCGGACCGCGCGGCATTGGATTCCCTGAGGGAGCCGGCCGGCGCGAACCGGGTGGACCGAAACCTCCTGGTAGAGGTCGCGCGCGAACAGTATGCCGGTGCCTCGATGGCCGTCCCCGCTGCGCTTGGACGTTTGGCGACGAATGAAGCGAGAACGGTGACCACAGGCCATCAACTCTGCCTGGCCGGAGGTCCGGCCTTCACCTTTTACAAAGCCTTGACGGCCGTGCACATGGCCCAGTGGCTGGAAAACCGGTGGGGGACGCCCGTGGTTCCCGTGTTCTGGCTGGCTTCGGAGGACCACGATTTCGAAGAGATTCAGTCCCTTTGGGACGGTGCGGAGTGGCACCGGTGGAAAGGAGAGGGGGAACCGTCAACGGGTGCCGTCGGGCGCATGGAGGCGGGCGGCGCGCAAGACCTGTTGGGGCGTTGGTCGGATGCAGCCGGTCTGACGGCGGAGCGGAAGGACCGCATCGTCGGGGGTGCCTCAGGTAGTCTGTCCGAGGCGATGCGCCGATGGATACACCACCTTGTGGGGCCTGACCGCCTCCTCATCCTCGATGGGGACGATCCCCGACTCAAGGGAGCCTTTGCCGAGCGAATGGTTCGCGAGATTCAGGAGGGCGTGCTCTTCCGAGAGGTCGGCCGGGTCAATGCCGTTTTGGACCAGAATGGACACGCGCCCCAAGTCCACGTGCGGGAAACCAACCTCTTCCACCTGACCGCCGGTGGTCGCCACCGCCTGGTGTCCCACGGCGACGGCTGGACCGCGGGCGCCCGCGCATGGCCCGATTCTCAAGCGTTGATCGAGGAGGTGAAGGCTGACCCCGCTGCCTTTTCGCCCAACGCCCTGTTTCGTCCATTGTATCAGGCCTACCTGCTTCCGGATGTGGCGGTCGTCGGGGGATTGGCCGAGGTGGCGTATTGGCTTCAACTCACCACGGCCTATGCGGCGTTCGGTCTGGCCCGGCCCGCTCTGGTCCCACGGGATGGGGCGCGGGTCGTTCCTGGACCGTGGACCGCGTTGGCGGCGAGTCTCGGCGTGACCAGGAGCGAATTCGGGGCGGCCCTCCCTGCGTGGGAGGCCCGTTGGCTGGCTGCATTGGGAGGGCCCTCCACCGATTCCTGGCGGGCGGCACTGGATCGGGAAGCGGATGCCGCGAGGGCACGCTTCACCGCGTTGGATGCGTCCCTCGAGGGCAGTGTCGAGGCGACCCGGGCCAAGATCCACAAGCTGCTGGACAAGCTGGAAGGGCAGGGCAGACGGGCCTTGCGCCGTCAGCATGCGGAGGAACTGGCCGAGCTCACCCGCCTTCATGGATGGCTCTATCCGGAGGGGAATCCGCAGGAGAGGGTGGCCAATGTGCATGTGTTGGCGGACGCCTGGCAGGAGGAAGAATCCTTGGAAGACACCCTGAATCGTTCATTTCTCGAGGGGCATCGTGGGGAAGATTGGAGGCCTGTCCTGCACGAATTGCTCGGGGGAGCCCCTTAATTTTGTCTCGGAAGGCAATGATCCTTTCCAGGAACGCCCCCATTGCCCATGACTTCCCAAGACAAGAATGCCCATTTGAAGGCGGCCACGGATGCCGAAGGCCGCGCGGCATCGCCTCAATTGCCCGAGGAGATCAAGAATTTCCTCATTGACATCGACGGGACCATCACCGAAGATGTCCCCAACGAGCAGCCTGAGCGGATGGCCACCTGCGAGCCCTTCCTGGACGCCCTCGAGACGTTGAACCGCTGGTACGACGAAGGGCACATCATCACCTTCTTCACGAGCCGCACGGAGGCCCATCGCGAGGTGACCGAGGCGTGGTTCGACAAGCACGGGTTCAAGTACCATGGCCTGCTGATGGGCAAGCCCCGCGGGGGCAACTACCATTGGATTGACAATCACGTCGTGCGGGCGACGCGCTACGTGGATCGCTTCACCGAGCTGGTGAAGACCACCAAGGAAATCGAGGTCTTCCGGGGCAACGAGGACGTCGAGGACTGATCCTCAACGGCGGTCGAGGAACCGCTGCAGGATGAGGGTGGCGGCGATTTGGTCCAGCTGCCCCTTTTCGCGTCGCTTGGACTTGCGCATCCCGGACTGCACCATCGCGAGGGAGGCCTCCCGGCTCGTGTCGTCCTCATCGACGAGCTCCACGGGAAGGTCCGGGTGGGCTTTGCGTAGCTGGTCCACAAAGGCCCGGATCGGCGCGGTGCTGTCCGTGGTGGTCCCGAGAATCAGGCCGGGCATGCCCACCACGAAACCCGCACAGGGCTCGGCCTCCACCAGCCGCTTCAGCACGTTCGGCAGGTCTTCCGGACTGCAGGTGCATTCCGGGGCGGCCACGATGGCGCCGGAGTCGGTCACGGCGATGCCGATCCGTCGGGTGCCATAGTCGAAGGCGATGTAGCGGGCCATGGCGCGAATTTACCGGAAGCAGGAGCCGCGGGCGCGGGTATCTTCGCCCCATGCTAGATTCACTGCACACCACCATCGCCACTGCGGCGGAATGGAACTCGGCCCGGTCCATCATCGAGTCCGCATGGGACCAGCCGGAATTGAGGAGCGAGGCCGCGACGCGGGAGGCGGTGGAGGCCGTATTGGATGCGCTCGACCGCGGTGTCCTGCGGTGCGCTGAGCCCGGCGAAGGAGATTGGATCGTGAACGAATGGGTCAAGAAGGCCGTGGTCCTCTATTTCCCGATGCGGGAGATGAAGGTGGAAGAGGTCGGACCCTTCCAGTTCCACGACAAGATGGCCCTGAAGAAAAACCACGCCGAGGCCGGTGTGCGGGTCGTGCCCCATGCCATTGCCCGATACGGTGCCTTCCTGGGCAAAGGGGTGGTGATGATGCCCAGCTATGTCAACATCGGCGCCTGGGTCGGACCGGGGACCATGGTGGACACCTGGGCCACCGTCGGATCCTGCGCCCAGATTGGGGCGGATGTCCACCTCAGTGGAGGCGTCGGCATTGGCGGCGTGCTCGAGCCGCTCCAGGCGGCGCCGGTCATCGTCGAGGATGGCGCCTTCATCGGATCTAGGGCGATTGTCGTGGAAGGCGTGCGGATCGGCCGAGAGGCCGTCCTCGGCGCCGGGGTCGTGCTGACGGCCAGCACCCGCATCATCGATGTGACCGGGGCGGAGTCGGTCGAACTCCGCGGCACCGTGCCGCCCCGTTCGGTGGTGATCCCGGGAACCCGTCCCAAGTCTTTCCCCGCCGGAGAGTTCGGAGTGCCCTGCGCCCTCATCGTGGGCCACCGAAAGGAAAGCACCGACCGGAAGACCTCGCTCAACGACGCCCTGCGCACCCACGCCGTCGCCGTATGAGCGCCGCCCGGACCACCCCGCCCGGAACGGGAGGGCTGTTGCTCTTGCAGCCGGCCTTCCTCGGGGATGTGGTCTTGTCGACGGCGGTGCTGGAGTCCTGGCACGCGGCCCGGCCCGACGACCCGATTTCGGTGCTCGTACGGAAGGAAGCCGCCGGCCTCTTCGAGGAGCATCCCTTCGTACAGCAGGTCCACGTCTGGGACCGGAGGGGGTGGTCGAAATACCCCCGTTTGCTGGCCTTGTCCAGCGCCTGTCGGAAGCAGGGCCCTGGTCGGGTGGTCAACCTGCACCGGTTCGGCAGCATGGCCTGGCTCGCCGGTCGGGTCGGGGCCGCCAACACTGCCGTGTTCGAGGGCACACCCCTGGAGGGCAGGTGGGGCGTGAGCGCCTGGCCCCACGCGATCGGGGACGGACGACATGAAACCGAACGGAACCATGCCCTCATTGCCGACATCGCCGGGCCCTTCGATCTAGCCACCCGGCCGCGCTTGAGGCCGGGACGGCGCCACGAAGCGGCGGCAGAGGCCTGGCCCGAGGGGGGCGTCATTCTGGCTCCAGCAAGCGTCTGGGAGACCAAGCGCTGGCCGGCCGAGCAATGGGCTCGGTTGGCCGATGCCATTGCCCGGCGATGGCCTGAGCGTCCGATTCTGTTGCTCGGTGGGCTCTCGGATGCCCCGCTGTTGGAATCCGTGCGCGCTCGCTGCCATCAGGCAGCACCGTGGGTCTGTGCTGGCGATCTTAATCTGCTCGGCTCAACGGCGTTGATGGCCCGTTCCGCGGTGGTGGTCAGTAACGACAGCGCGCCCTTGCACATGGCGGGGGCGGTGGAGTGTCCGGTCGTAGGGGTGTTTTGCAGCACGACGCCGTCCTTCGGTTTCGGCGTCCTGCCCGGAGATCGGGCGTCCGGTCGTGGTGTGGAGGTGGAAGTGTCGGCGGAAACGCTGGCATGCAAGCCTTGCGGCCTTCATGGGCATCGCCGGTGTCCGGAAGCACACTTCCGGTGTGGGGTGGACCTGTCTGTCGAACAGGTGTTGGATGCCGTCGGCCGCGTCAGCAGCCTTCCATGACGGGGCCTTCCGTCTTTTTCA
>JAYYEI010000050.1:0-42861 GCA_036159995.1 Bacteroidota bacterium | reverse complement strand
CCCAACAATGCCCAGTGGGACGGTTTGTTAGATTATGTCTCGGGGGAAGGGTTTCAGACGGGGTCGGCTTTGAAATCGCAAGCCGGTTGGGCACAGCATGTGAACTCAGATGGTGTTGCCGAAGACGGCAATGGAGAAGATCCATTTGGATTCGGAGCCCTTCCCGGCGGTGTGCGCGGTGAGAACGGCAATTTTTCAGGGGCGGGTTCGAACGGCCATTGGTGGAGCCGGACGCCCTTCGGATTTTTTGCCCATCGCTATCGTCTCACGTCCGGAGGTTCGGAGATGTCTTCGACGATTGTGGACTGGCGTCGGGGGTCTTCGGTGCGGTGTGTTCTCCCTTCCAATTGACCCCTCCCGTCTCAAGGGCAAACTGAGCCGAAGTTGCCGAGGAGGAGGAGGACGTCGGCGACGGTGACGATGCCGTCCGCGTTGAGGTCGCCCACGCACCCGCCGCAGAGGCCGAGGGCTTCCTCGCCGTCCGGGCACCCGTTGCCGTTGGAGTCGGCGGCCAAGGGATTGGTCGTGCCGGCCGCCACCTCGAGGCCGTCGGTGAGGCCGTCGCCGTCGGTGTCGGCATCGAAGGGATCCGTGCCGAGCGCCAGTTCGTCCCCATCGTCCAGCCCGTCGCCATCGCTGTCGACCGACGCCACTGCCGTGGCCATGAGGTCGCAGACGACCGGGAAGTGGTCGGAGGCGACGCCGGTGTCGTCGGCCAGCATCTCCGTCGCGGCCAGCAAGTCCGCTGGCAGGGCTTCGGAGCGCAGGACGAACCCGTGCTCGAGCGACAGCACCGCATCGGAGTAGAGCAGGAAATCGAGGCGGCCCGGCGGGTAGTGGCCGTCGCCGTCGTCGCGCCACGTGTAGGTAAACGGGTCGTGGGTCTGCCGCGGCAACGCGTCGGCCCAGGCGGTGCCGTCCCAATCGGGCGGGGCGCCGGCGCCGTAGACGTCGGTCTGCACGATGTCGCCGGACAGCAGCGTCTCGAGCTGCTGGGCGTAGCCGACGAGGTTGAGGTCGCCGGCGTAGACGATGGGCGTGCCCTGCGCCACTGCACCGCCGGGGGCGGTCTCGTCGCGGATCCACGCCATCATCTCGTCGACTTGGTCCTGGCGGCCGGCGTCGTTGGCGCAGCACGAGAGGTGGCTGTTGACGAACAGCATTGGCCCGCCGAGGGCGGCCGGCACGTCGACGAGTACCGGCGCCTGCTTGTTGACTTCGCTCCACGTCTCCAGCAGCGGCCAGAGGGCGGCCGTCACGAGGTCGCCGTCCTTGTGGGTGTGCCACCCCTCCGCGGTGCCGGTGGGCAGCCAGTCGTCGAGGAGGTCCTTGACCTGCGTGGCCGACGTGTTGCCGCACTCGCTGAACAGGTAGACGTCCGCGTCGATGGCCTGGACGATGCGCTCGAAGCGGGGCTGGCGGTTGCCATTGACCAGTCCATTGCCCAGGACGTTGTAGGCGCAGGTCCGCACCACCGGCAGGCCGGGCCGCGCCAGGCCGAGGGGCGCCACGGGCGGGGCCACGTCGTCGTCGAATACGTACACGAAGTCCGCGCCGGCGTTGGGCATGAAGTCGGCCCCGAGGGTCTCGCGGAAGAGCAGGCGGATGGTGTCCTGCGGAAACAGGGGGTGCACGCCGTCGGGCACGGCATCGCGGCGCAGGGCGATCTCGAACTCGCTGCTGGTCACGGTGGGGGCGGGGTGAAATCCGATCTCGGAGAAGTTGACCGTGGTGGCCGGCACGACGTCGTAGTAGGCGAAGAGGTCGTTGAAATCGATGCCGAGCTCTGACCCGAATCCGGGCCGCGGGGTGTACCCGGTCGCGGCGTCCATATCCGCGTCGATCAGCAGCATCACGTTGTGCGGGTAGAGCACATCCGTCAGGTCGAGGTCGGCCCCGAGCCGCAGGTAGACGTAGAGGTTCTCCGCATCGTGCGCCGCCTTCATCTCGAGCAAATCGACGCTGCCCTCCGGCCCCGTCGCATCGCCAATCCCCTCAACCTGCGCCCAATCCTCAAACCGTCCATCCATCACGATCTGGCCCGCCGCACCGCTCCCGGCACCAAGCACCATCGCCATCAAAAACAAGGCCTTTCGCATCACCCCTCAAGATAAGGCGGTTGTTCCGGGAGCCTATCGCTCAGTACTGTGGCTCGAAGTCCATCGCGTTGAGCATGAAGGCCCACTTGTCGGCCTGCTCGTCGAGGATCTTGCCGGTCGGCTTGCCCGCGCCGTGGCCGGCGTTGGTTTCGATGCGGATCAGGACGGGGTCAGTGCCGCTGTGGGCGGCCTGGAGGCGGGCGGCGAACTTGAAGCTGTGCGCCGGGACCACGCGGTCGTCGTGGTCGGCTGTGGTGACCATCGTGGCGGGGTAGTCCGTGCTGTCCTTCAGGTTGTGGAGCGGGGAGTAGCCGTAGAGGTTGTCAAAGTGGACTTTGGAGCTGTCGGAGCAACCGTACTCCGGGATCCAGCCCCAGCCGATCGTGAACTTGTGGTAGCGGAGCATGTCCATCACGCCCACCGCCGGGAAGGCCACCTTGGCCAGGTCGGGGCGCTGGGTCATGGTGGCGCCGACCAGCAGGCCGCCGTTGGAGCCGCCGGCGATGGCGAGGCGGTCGTGGCTGGTGTAGCCCTCGCTGATGAGGTATTCGCCTGCGGCAATGAAGTCGTCGAAGACGTTCTGCTTCTTCAGCAGCATGCCGCCCTCGTGCCAATCCTCACCGAATTCGCCGCCGCCGCGCAGGTTGGGCATGGCGTAGACGCCGCCTTGCTCGAGCAGCACGATGTTGGAGGTGGAGAAGCTCGGGGTGAGGGAGATGTTGAACCCGCCGTAGGCATACAGCATCGTTGGGCGCTGTCCGTCGAGCTCGAGGCCCTTCTTGTGGACGATGAACATCGGGACCATCGTGCCGTCCTTGGAGGGATAGAAGACCTGCTTGCTCTCGTATCCGGCCGGGTCGAAGTCGACTTCGGGGATGTAGAACGGGGTGCTCTCGCCCGTGGCCATGTCGTAGCGGAAGATGCTCGTGGGGTAGGTGAACGAGGTGAACGCGTAGAAGAGCTCGGTGGCGTCCTTCTTGCCGCCGAAGCCGCCGGTGGAGCCGGTCGCGTTGGGCAGGGCGATCTCGCGGGGGTTGGAGCCATCGGCGTCGTAGCGGGTGACGGCGTTGCAGGCGTTCTTGAGGTGGGTGGCGAAGAGCTGGCCGCCCGCGGTGCTCACGCCCTCGAGCAGGTGCTCCGACTCGGGGATGACGTCGGTCCACGTGGTGCGGTCCGAGGGGTTGGCCGGGTCGATGGCGACGAGGCGGTACTTCGGCGCGTCGATGTCGGTCATCATCAGAAGCTTGCCGTCCATGTGGTCGACGATGCTGGAGCGGGTGTTGAACCCGTCGACGACCATCTGCCAGTCGGCGTTCGGGTCGGTCAGGTCCTTGATGTGGAGGTTGTTGCCGTCCGTGCCCGTGCTTGAGTTGAGGATGAGGTAGCGGTTGTCCTCGGTGGCGTAGGCGAAGTGGTAGCGGTTGGGCTCGTCGTCGTTGCGGAAGACCAGCTCGTCCTCGCTCTGCGGGGTGCCCAGCTTGTGGTAGTACACGCTGTGGAAGGTGTTCTCGGCGCTGAACTCGCTGCCGTCGGGGGCCGGGTAGCGGCTGTAGTAGAAGCCGTCGCCGACCCAGCTGGCGCCGGAGAACTTGACCCACTCTAGGACGTCGCCGGTCTCTTCGCCGGTCTCGAGGTCCATCACGCGGATCTCCTGCCAGTCGCTGCCGGCGGCGTTGCGCATGACGGCGATGTACTTGTCGTCATCGGAGGCGCTGGAGAGGCTGGCGGTCACGGTGCCATCCTCGCTCAAGGTGTTGGGGTCGAGGAAGACCCGGTCCTCGCCGTCGAGGCCGTCGCGGACGTACCAGACGCTCTGGTTCTGTAGGCCGTCGTTCTTGCTGATGTAGTAGCGGTCGCCAATCTTCCGCGGGGCGCCGACCTTCTCGTAGTTGAAGATTTGCTCGTAGCGGTCGCGGATGGCGTTGCGGAAGGGGATGGCGTCGAGGTGGCCGCGGGTGACGGCGTTCTGGGCCTCGACCCACGCGCCGGTCTCCTCGCTGCGGTCGTCCTCCAGCCAGCGGTAGGGGTCGGCGACCTCGGTGCCGAAGTAGGTGTCGGTGACGTCTTCGGTGCGGGTGTCCGGATAGGTGAGGGGCATGGTGTCGGGGGCAGTGGCGCAAGCGGCCCAGAGCAGGGCGGCGGCCAGGGGGAAATACAGGGTGCGCATGTCGTGAATGGGGCGGCAAAATAGGGGACAGGAGGGTGGTTCAGGCAGAGACCGTCGAGCGGGTGAACAGGGGGCTTTTGTCGCCGGACGTATGTCTCTTTTCCCTCTTCAAAGGCGTAATTTTTCTAGACTAAGCGTTGTTTTTCGTCGATTAATGGGTATATTTATGATTGCCCAACCCAGATTGTGCTCACATGAACCGTCTGACTGCCCTCCTCTTTTGCCTGTCGGCATTGGCTGTAAGCCATGCCCAGGTGACCTCCTACGGCCTGTCCGTGGAGGTCGTTGCCGAACACGACTCCGGCGTGTTGTCCGGCATGACCACCTATCACCTCTACATGGAGTGTGTGAACACCGACGACGTCGTGTCGTCCGTGAGTGGTGATGCCACCTTCCCGCTGGATCTGAACACCACGACGTCCTTCTTCCAGGACGCGCTGGGTGCGGCCACCCCCAATGCCGTCAACCCCCTGCTGTTCGGGTTCTTTCCGGATCTGGAGTACGACTCCTGGGTGACGATCGGCATCAGTCAACAACCGGACGGCGCGGCCAATGAGGGCGAGGTTAGCGTTGTCGAGAGCCCCACGCAGGCGTGGCTGCTCCCCTTTGAGACTGGAGGCAACATTGTCATCGACGATCCCACGGGCGGGGCATGGTTCGTGACGCAGAATTACAGCAATGGCATCGCGGGCGATGACCACAAGGTGCTCTTGGCACAATTGACGACGGACGGCGAGATTTCGGGCACGCTTCTCGTTCAGATCTTCGAGCATGGTGTGGGCGAAAGCGACCTGCGTTTCCACCTCAGTTTCGACGGAACCAATGGCTCGGGCGCCGGCGGTTGCATCGATCCCGAGGCCGACAACTTCAATCCGACCGCGGCGGTCGACGACGGCTCCTGTCTCTACGGTGGCTGCATCGACGACGCGGCCTGCAACTATGATCCTACGGCCAACGATGATGATGGAAGCTGCACCTACGCGGCGCCCTTCCGCGACTGCGATGGAAACTGTCTGACGGACACCGACGGCGACGGCACCTGCGATGAAGAAGAAATCGCCGGATGTACGGACGCGACGGCCTGGAACTACGATCCCGCCGCCACCGATGAGGATGGCGGCTGTGTCTATTTCAATGCCTGCGGCATCGAAGCGGACGCGGTGGTCGAGGCGAGCAGCTTCGACTTCGATCCGGCCCTGCTCACCCTCGATGTGGGGGCCACCGTGGTCTGGGTCAACGTGGGCGGACTGCACAACGTGAATGCCACCACCGACCAGCTGACGGGCTTGCCCTTCGACAACCCGCAGCCGTTCAACATCCCGGCCATCCTCGGTTCGCCCGAGGGCACCTGTCTGGGCTCCTTCACCTTCACGGTGCCGGGGGTGTACGACTACAACAGCTCCGTGTCCAACCAGGCCGCGCTCGGCATGGTCGGCACCATCATCATCGGCAACGGAGGCTGTACTGATGATGCTGCGACGAACTACAATGCCACCGCCGAATTCGACGATGGCTCCTGTGTGTATTCTGGCTGTCTGGACGCCCTCGCGAGCAACTACAATCCGCTCGCCACGATCGACGACGGGTCCTGTCTGTACCCGGGTTGTACCGATCCGACGGCCGCCAACTATGACGCCGGGGCCAACGACGACGACGGCTCCTGCCTCTTCCCGGGCTGTACGGACCCGACGGCCGACAATTTCGATCCCGGTGCCAACACGAACGATGGCAGCTGCACCTTCAGCGGCTGCACGGATTCCGCGGCCTGCAACTACGATGCGGAGGCCGACACCGACGACGGATCATGCCTCGACGCCTTTGGCACGTGGGGTGTGGATTACATCGACTGCGATGGGGTCTGTCTGAACGATGCGGACGGCGATGGGGTGTGTGACGAACTGGAATCTTCGGGCTGCACGGATGTGAATGCCTGCAACTACGATGCGGAGGCCACCGAAGAGGACGGCAGCTGCACCTATTGCTCTTGCGCTGGAGGTGGCGACACCGTCACCGTCCCCGGCGACACCCTGACGCAGGTGACCTTTACCGACGACACCATGGGCTATGCCCTCGATGTGGAGTGGGTCACGACCCATACCTCCGGCACGCTCGCCGGCCTGTCGACTTACCGCCTGTACATGGTGCTCAACGACCCGGCCGACCTGCTCAGCAGCTGCTACGGCAACCAGGCCAATCCGATGGTCATCAGCTCCACCACAGCCTTCCATCAGGATGCCCTGGGTGGAACCTTCGGCACGAGCATCAACTCCTTGCTCTTTGGCGTCTTCCCCGAGGTCGCCTACGACAGCTGGGTCACCATTGGTCTGGACGGCACGCCGCCATCCGGATACAGCGCCATCCAAAGCGCCCAGAGCCCGAACCAGAACTGGATCGCCAGCTTCGACACCGGCGGCGAGATCCGCATGGACGATGCGGTGGGCGGCGCTTGGTTCGTGACGTCTTCGAACCTCAATGGCGTGCCGGATGCGGATCTCCGTGTGCTGGTGGCCCAGTTCACCACGAACGGGGTGGTCAGCGGCACCCTGCCGGTGCAGGTCTTCCCGCTCGGCGATGGGGGCAATGAGGAGCGTGCGGCCTTCACCTTCACCACGGAGGGACTCGGCCAGCCTGAGCTCACCGAGGTCGTGGGCACGGGTGGCGACAACGCCTGCGGGTGCACGGACGCCACCGCCGACAACTTCGACGCCGATGCGGACTATGACGATGGTTCCTGTGTGTTCTCCGGCTGCACGGATTCCGATGCCCTCAACTATGATCCCGACGCCAACCTCGACGACGGATCCTGCATCGTTCCCGGCTGCACCAATCCGGCCGCCGACAACTACAACCCCGACGCCAACCAGAATGATGGCTCTTGCATCTTGAGTGGATGTACCTATCCGGATGCCGCCAACTATGACCCGACGGCCAACAACGACGATGGTTCCTGCATCTACTACGGTTGCACGGACCCGGCGGCGGACAACTTCGATCCGACGGCCAACACCGACGATGGTGGATGCATGTACCTCGGCTGCACGGACCCGGAGGCCGACAACTTCGACCCTCAGGCCAACATGAGCGATGGTACCTGTGAGTACTTGGGGTGCACGATTCCACTGGCCTCCAACTTCGATCCCGACGCCAATGTGGACGATGGATCCTGCGTGTTCCCGGGCTGTACGGATGCCAATGCGGTCAACTATGATCCGACGGCCAACGAGGACGACGGATCCTGCATCCTTCTGGGCTGCACGGACGCCTCGGCCTCCAACTTTGACGCCGGGGCCAATCAGGACGACGGGTCCTGCCTGTATCCTGGCTGTACCGATGCCTCAGCGTCCAACTTTGATCCCGGGGCCAATGACGACGATGGCACTTGCCTGTTCCCGGGATGTCTGGATTCGGACGCAGTGAACTACGACCCCAACGCCAACGTCGATGACGAAACGTGCCAGTATGGCGGGTGCATCGATTCCAGCGCCTCCAACTATGACGAGACGGCGGACGTGGACGATGGGTCCTGCCTGTACCCCGGCTGCACCGACAGCGCGGCGGACAACTTCGATCCCGGCGCCAACGACGAGGACGGCTCCTGCATTTACTTCGGTTGTATGGACCCAGCGGCCCTGAACTTCGAGGTCTTTGCCTCGGTGGACGATGGCAGCTGCTTCTATGGGGGGTGCCTTGATCCGACGGCCTGCAACTACGATGCGGAGGCCGACGTCGAGGACGGTTCCTGCACCTATCCGACGGCGTCCAATGTGGATTGTGACGGTGTCTGCTACAACGATGCCGATGGTGACGGTGTCTGTGATGAGGATGAATTCAGTGGATGCACGGACCCCGGGGCCTGCAACTACAATCCGATCATGACCGAGGACGATGGCAGTTGTGACTATTGTTCCTGCGCCATTGAGGGAACGGCGGGTCTGTCCAGCTTCGATTACGCCTCCAATACCGACGGCTATGGGCTGCGTCTCGAGCGCGTGGTGGACCACACCTCAGGTGCCCTGGCGGGCATGACGACCTGGCACGTGATTGCGACGGTGGCCAACGCCGACGACATGCTCTCCAGCGTCTATGGCAATGAGACCCTGCCGCTGGTCATTTCCTCGACCACCTCGTTCCACCAGGACCCCATGGGCGCCACGTTTGCGAGCGGAATCAACCCGATGCTGTTCAGCTTCTTCGCTGATCTTTCCTACGACAGTTGGGTGACCGTCGGCATCGAGGGCACGCCTGACGGCGCCCTTGGACAGGGGGACGTGCAAAGTGCACTCAGCCCCAACCAGAACTGGATCATCGATTTCGAGGCCGGAGGCGCCATCGTGATGGACGACCCCGTGGGGGGTGCCTGGTTTGTGACCAATGTTTTCACCAATGGCATCGCAGGGGACGACCTCGAGGTGCTTCTGGCCCAATTCACCACAGACGGGGAGGTGACCGGCACCTTGAACTATCAGGTCTTCATCAACGGCAATGGCGCCGATGACGAGCGGGTGACCGTCTCGTTCAATTCGGCGGATCTCGCCGGCGATCCGGCTCCCGCCTGCGGATGCACGGATGCCACCGCCGACAACTACGACGCCACGGCCGAATTCGACGATGGCAGCTGCACCACGGCCGGATGCACGGACGCTGCAGCGGACAACTTCAATGCATCCGCCAATGAGGATGACGGCTCCTGTCTGTTCTCTGGTTGCACCAACCCGGACGCGTTCAACTACGACCCGACGGCCAACACCGACGATGGCACCTGCATCCTGTTCGGCTGCACGAACCCGGAGGCAGAGAATTTCGATCCGGAGGCCAATTTTGAAGACGGGACCTGCATCCTGTTCGGCTGCACGGTCAGCGGTGCGGAGAACTACGATCCGGAGGCCACGGACAATGATGGCTCCTGCATCTTCGCTGGTTGTACGAACCCGGCGGCCACCAATTATGACCCGCTGGCCACCATCGATGACGATTCCTGCGTCATCCCAGGCTGTACCGACTCCATCGCCTCGAACTACAATCCGGAGGCGACGTTCAACAACGGCAGCTGCGAGTATCTCGGCTGTACGGATGAGGGGGCCTGCAACTACAGTGACACCGCCCTCACCGATGACGGTTCCTGCGTCTATCCGGTCGACATCCATGGCTCCGCCGAATACGATTGCGACGGCAACTGCCTGTCGGATGTGGACGGCGACGGCATCTGTGACGGACTCGAAGTGGCCGGCTGTACCGACCTCGGGGCCTGCAACTACAATGGGGCCACCGATGACGATGGTTCCTGCGAATACCTGACCTGCGCTGGGTGCAGCGATGTCGGGGCTGACAACTACAATCCGGACGCTCTGATCGTCGATGACAGCCTGTGTCAGTACCTCGGCTGCACGGATCCGGAAGCGGACAACTACGACGCCGGTGCCAACACGGATGATGGCAATTGCGCCTACATCGGCTGTCTGGATCCCGAGGCGGACAACTACGATGCCGATGCCAATGCGGAGGGCAGCTGCGTTTACCTCGGATGTACCAACGTATCCGCGGACAACTACGACCCGACAGCCAACACCAATGATGGCTCCTGCATTTTCATCGGCTGTCTGGATCCGGAGGCCGACAACTACGATCCCATGGCCAACACCGAGGGCAGCTGTCTGTACTTCGGATGCATGGATGCCGATGCCGACAACTTTGACCCGATGGCCAACATGGAGGATGGCAGTTGCCAGTATCTCGGCTGTACCGATGACGCGGCGTGCAACTTCGATTCCACCGCCAACACCGACGACGGTTCCTGTGCTTATCCCGCCAGCGCCAGCGTGGATTGTGATGGCGTCTGCCTTCAGGACACCGACGGTGATGGCGTGTGCAATCCGGATGAGATTGCCGGATGCCTGCTTCCCGGAGCCTGCAACTACAATCCGGACGCCACCGATGGCGGCGTGGTGTGTGAATACACCTCCTGTGCCGGCTGTACGGACCCGACGGCGGACAACTTCGATCCGACGGCAACTTTGCCTGACGGCAACTGCGAATACTTCGGTTGCACGGATCCTGGGGCGGACAACTACTCCCCGGGGGCCAACGTCGACGATGGAACCTGTTTCTATGGTGGGTGTACGGACACCGAGGCCTACAACTATAATGCGGGCGCATCCCAGGATGACGGAAGCTGTCTGTATGCCGGTTGTACCGATGTGGCAGCCTGCAACTACGATGCGGATGCGGACACCGATGACGGTTCCTGCGCTTTCCCCGAGGACGGATACAACTGCCAGGGCTACTGCCTGCAGGACTACGACGGAGACGGGGTGTGCGACGCTTTCGAGATTCCGGGATGCACGTCCCCGACGGCCTGCAACTACGATGCGGACGCCACGGAGAACAACGGCACCTGTGAGTGGAGCTCCTGCGTGGGCTGCACGGACGCCGCGGCTTCCAACTTCAACTCCGACGCCACGGTCGATGACGGAAGTTGCACCTTCGGAGGGTGCACGGATCCGGCGGGGTTGAACTTCGACATCACGGCCACATTCAACGACGGATCCTGCCTTTATGCGGGCTGTCTCGACACGGAGGCCTGCAACTTCACGCCAGGTGCAAACCAGGAGGATGGCAGCTGCGAGTACAGCTCTTGCGCTGGCTGCATGATCACCATCGCCTGCAACTACGATCCGACCGCGACGATTTTGGATGCCTCGAGTTGTGATTTCACGTCCTGCTGTGGTGATCCCGCAGCCGACAATTATGAGGATGGCGTCTCCGCTTTCCTCGTGGCCGGTTGCGTCTATGGGGGCAATCCGCCAGCCGCAGAGGGAACAGGTTGTACGCTCGAGTTTGCCTGCAACTTCGGCGATGCCGACAACGACTGCGAGTTCGAGAGTTGTGCGGGGTGTACCGATGAGGGCGCCTGCAATTACGACCCGGATGCTACGCTGTCGATCACGTGCCTCTATCCGGAAGATGAGTTCGGTGTGGACTTTCTCGACTGCGACGGCAATTGCCTCAACGACGTCAACGGCAACGGGCTGTGCGATGAGCTGGAGACGGCCGGTTGTACCGATCCGATGGCGTGCAACCTCGATCCGGTGGCCACGCTCGACGACGGCTCCTGTGACCTGACGAGCTGTTCCGGTTGTACCCAGGATGGCGCTTGCAACTACGATGCGGACGCCACCGTGAACGACGGCAGCTGTGAGTACGCGTCCTGTGCTGGATGCATGGAAGAGACGGCCTGCAACTACGATGCGGAAGCGACCGTGGAGAGCGGGACGTGCATCTATGCCCAGCCCGAATACGACTGCGACGGCAACTGCCTCGAGGACAGCGATGGCGACGGCATCTGCAACGCCTTCGATGCGCCGACCTTCGGCTGCACCGACGCCGCGGCCTGCAATTATGATCCGACCGCGTCGGATGACGATGGTTCCTGCGACTTCTGTTCCTGCTTCCAGACGACGTCAGACACGGCGACGTTCGGCGTGGAGTTGGAACTGGTGGCCGAAAATGGCATCCCGGGATACAACACCTACCGCCTGTACGCCACGACCTCGGCTGCGGACGATTTCGTGAGCGCGGTGACTGGTTTGGCCGGCACAGAGCTCGAAATCAGCACCACCGGCACCTTCTGGCAGAGTCCGCTTGGTGGCGCCACACCGTCGTCGGTGACGGATGCCTTGCTTTCGGTGGCACCTGATCTGGCATATGACAGCTGGGTCACCGTGGGCATCGATGCCCAGGCGGACGCCATGGCGGGTGAGGAGAATGCCGCGACTGTCTCTGGCATTTCGCCGAGTTGGACCGTGGCCTTCGAGGCCGGGGACGACATCCTCATCAATGACGGCACCGGCGGTGGATGGTACGTGCTCAATTCCGCCACCAATGGATTGGCGGGAGACGACCAGCGTGTCCTGCTCGGCCAATTCACGACGGACGGTCTGCTGAGCGGATCCATGCGCATCCAAGTCTTCCCAGGCGGAGACCTCGACATGGACCTGCGCTATGTGGCGACGTTCAACACGCCGAACTGCGGTTGTACCGATCCCAACGCCCTCAACCCCGATGGGGACGCGGCCTATGACGATGGCAGCTGCCAGTATGCCGGCTGCACGGACGTGGACGCCCTGAACTTCGACGCCGATGCCGATGTGGACGACGGCAGCTGCGACTATGCCGGCTGTACCGACCCGTCTGCCGACAACTTCGACCCCATGGCCACGGTCTTCGACGGCACGTGCCTGTTCTATGGATGTACGGATCCGGAGGCGGAGAACTTCGACGTCCTCGCCAACGCCAATGACGGCAGCTGTGACTACCTCGGTTGCACGGACGAGGCCGCCATCAACTACAACCCGACGGCCACCATCGACGATGCGTCCTGCCTGTTTGCCGGTTGTACGGACAGCACGGCGGCCAACTTCGACGCCGACGCCAACAGCGACGATGGCTCCTGCCTGTACGAGGGCTGTACCAATCCTGTGGCCGACAACTTTGACAACGGGGCCAACCTCGACGATGGATCCTGCATCCTGTCGGGTTGCACGGACCCGGAGGCCGACAACTTCGACGACACGGCCAACAACGACGACGGCACCTGTGCCTACTCCGGCTGCATGGACGCAAACGCGGACAACTATGATGCCGGGGCCAATGTCGAGGATGGATCTTGCCTGTACGGTGGATGCACCCAGATGGGCGCCTGCAACTACGACCCCATGTCCAACCTCGACGATGGCTCCTGCCTCTTCCCGGTGGACGAATACGGGGTGGACTGGGTGGATTGCGCCGGCAACTGCCTGAATGATGCCGATGGCGACGGCGTGTGCGACGAGGAGGAAGTCCTGGGTTGCACCGACCCGACGTCCTGCAACTTCGAGGCGGACGCCACGGATGACGACGGTTCCTGTGACTCCATCTCTTGCACGGGCTGCACGGACGAGGGGGCCGACAACTACGACCCGACCGCCACGGTGGACGATGGCTCCTGTGTGACCTCCGGATGTACCTACCCGACGGCGGCCAACTACAACCCCGACGCCGACCTCGAGGACGGCAGCTGCACCTTTGGTGGCTGCACGAATCCCGCGGCCATCAACTTCAGTGCCCTCGCCGATGTGGACGACGGTTCCTGCATCCTCCTGGGCTGCACGGATCCCGCTGCCGTCAACTACGATCCCGAGGCCACACTGGACAACAACACCTGCCAGGTTTTCGGCTGCACCAATCCGCTGGCCGTCAACTATGCGGCCAATGCGGTGGAAGACGATGGCAGTTGCATCATTGCCGGTTGCACCGACGCCGGTGCCATCAACTACAATGCGCTTGCGACCGTGGACAACGGCTCCTGCCTGGTGCTGGGTTGCACGGACCCTGAAGCGGACAACTACAATGCCGCGGCCAACATCGAGAACGGAACCTGCGCATTCGGCGGGTGTACCCTCGCTTTCGCCAGCAACTTCAATCCGGAAGCCACCTATGACGATGGTTCCTGCATCATCCCGGGATGCACCAACCCGGCTGCCCTGAATTTCAATTTCCTGGCCACGGTCGACAATGGCACCTGCCTGCTCGTCGGCTGTATGGATCCGGAGGCGGACAACTACAATGCGGACGCCTCGTTTGACAGCGGAGACTGCCTCTACCTGGGTTGTACGGACCCCGAAGCGGCCAACTATTCCGACATCGCCAATGCGGATGATGGAAGTTGTCAGTACGCCGGCTGTACGGATGTCCTCGCCGACAACTACGATGCGGAGGCCAACTTCGATGACGGCAGCTGCGATTACCTCGGTTGTACTGATCCGACGGCCCTGAATTACAACTTCATTGCCACCACGGACGACGGGTCCTGCCTGTTCGTCGGTTGCACGGACCCCGAGGCTGAGAACTACGACGCCAATGCCGCCTTCAACGACGGCAGCTGCATCTACTTCGGTTGCACGGATCCAGAAGCCACGAACTACGACGATGGAGCCACCCTCGATGATGGTTCCTGTTACGTCGGAGGTTGCATGGACGTCGAAGCGGACAACTACAACGATGTGGCCACGGTGGACGACGGTTCCTGCCAGTATCTCGGTTGCACGGACCCCGAGGCCTGCAACTACGATGAGATGGCCAATGTGGACGACGACTCCTGCGATTACAGCACGTGTCTCGGGGGATGCACCCTGCCCTTTGCCACGAACTATGACCCGGATGCCACCTTCAACGATGGCTCCTGTCTGATCCCGGGTTGCACCGATCCGACCGCCTTGAACTACAACTTCCTGGCGACGGTGGACAACGGCACCTGCATCTTCGTAGGCTGTCTCGATCCCGAAGCCGACAACTACAACCCCGATGCGTCCTTTGAGGATGGTTCCTGCCAGTATCTCGGGTGCTTGGATGGGACGGCCGTCAATTTTGATCCCACGGCCAACACCGACGATGGGTCATGCCAGTATCCGGGTTGCACCAACCCCGATGCTACGAACTTCGATGCCGAGGCCAACCTGGACGATGGAAGCTGCATCGTGCCCGGCTGTATGAATGCCACGGCGTGCAACTTCAACCCGGCGGCCACGCTGGACAACGGCACCTGTGATCTGGTGTCTTGTCTTGGCTGCACCGATGCGCTGGCCTGCAACTACGACGCGACGGCCACGCAGGAGGACGGTTCCTGCACCTACCCGGAGGATGCCTTCGGGGTGGATTACGTGGACTGTGATGGCGCCTGCCAGAACGATGTCGACGGCGATGGCGTGTGCGACGAGGAAGAGGTGCCCGGCTGCACCAACCCCGCGGCCCTGAATTACAATGCGGACGCCACGGACGAGGACGGCTCCTGCCAGATCGCGGGCTGTACGGATGTGACGGCCGACAACTTCTCGGCCACGGCCAACGTGGACGATGGTTCCTGCCTGTTCTCCGGATGTACGGATGCGGGCGCGGCCAACTACGATGCCGGTGCCAACGTGGACGACGGGTCCTGTGAGTTCCCGGGCTGCATGGACGATGTAGCGTGCAACTACGATGCGGGCGCCAATGTGGACGATGGCAGCTGTGACTTCATCTCCTGCCTCGGTTGTATGGAGGAAGCCGCGTGCAACTTCGACGCGGGGGCTACCCAAGAAGACGGGTCCTGCGAATACCCGATCGACCTGTTCGGGGTGAGCTACGTGGACTGTGAAGGTGAATGCTTGAACGACACCGACGGCGACGGCGTGTGTGACGAAGTCGAAGTGCCCGGTTGTACCGATCCGGCCGCCGACAACTTCGATGCTGCGGCCACGGATGACGACGGAGGTTGCATCCTGTCCGGCTGCACCGACGCAGAAGCCGCCAACTACGACGCCACGGCCAACACTGACGACGGAAGCTGCCTGTACCCGGGCTGCACGGACGCGGAGGCCGACAACTTCGACGCCGGTGCCAACACCGACGATGGAAGTTGCCTGTACCTGGGCTGCACGGATGTGGAGGCCTCCAACTTCGACGCCGGGGCCAACCTGAACGATGGAAGCTGCCTGTACCCGGGCTGCACGGATGCCGACGCGTCCAACTACGACGCCGGTGCCAACCTCGAGGACGGATCCTGCCTCTACCCGGGTTGCATGGATGACACGGCCGTGAACTACGACGCTGGGGCCAACCAGGAAGACGGTTCCTGCCTCTATGGTGGCTGCATCGATCCGGCCTACCTCGAGTACGACGCCGACGCCGACGTGGACGATGGCTCCTGTGAGAACCTCATCGTCGAAGGCTGCACCGACCCCGATTTCGTGGAGTACTCGCCGTTCGCCAACATCGACGACGGCTCCTGCGCCACGCCGGTGGTCTTCGGGTGCACCGATGCCGCGTACTTGGAGTTCTCTGCCCTGGCCAACACCGATGACGGCACGTGCGTGACCCTCGTGGTCCTCGGTTGTACGGATGCGGATTTCACCGAATTCGATGCCGCGGCGAATGTGGACGATGGCAGTTGCAGCACTCCAGTGGTCTTCGGTTGTACCGACGACAGCTATTTGGAGTTCAACATTTCCGCCAATACCGACGACGGCAGTTGTGTGACCCTCATCGTCATCGGCTGTTTCGATCCGCAGGCGTGCAACTATGATTTCACGGCCAACATCCTTGGACCCTGCATCTACCCCGTGGACATTCATGGTGTGGACTACGTGGACTGCTTGGGCAACTGCTTGAGCGACGCCGACAACGATGGCATCTGTGACGAGGCGGAAGTGCCGGGTTGCACGGATCCCGCAGCGGTCAACTACGATCCAGAGGCCACGGATGAGGATGCGGCTTGCCTCTATGGCGGATGCATCGATCCGGCCTTCCTCGAGTACGATGCCGATGCCGACGTGGATGACGGTTCTTGTTCGACTCCGGTGGTGCTGGGCTGCACCGACGCCGGCTTCATCGAGTACGATCCGGCTGCCAACGCGGATGACGGTTCGTGTGTCGAAGCCGTATCCCTGGGCTGTACGGACCCGACGGCGTGCAACTACAGTGGGGGATACAACACCGACGATGGCAGTTGCATCTATGCGGCTGACATCTACGGCAATGATCTGGTGGACTGTTTCGGAGCCTGCCTCAACGATGCCGATGGTGACGGAGTGTGCGACGAAAATGAAGTCTCCGGATGCAGTGACATTGCAGCGTGCAACTACAACTCGGTCGTCACCGAGGACGATGGCAGTTGCGAGTACTGCTCCTGCTATGAGCCCGAAATGGTGGCGGGTCCGAGCATCCTGACTTTTGACAGCGACAGTGCTGGATATGGTGCCAAAGTGGTTCGCATCGCCGAACACACCACCGGTGATTTGGCGGGCATGTCCACTTATCGCCTGTTCATCACAGTGCAGGATGAGGCGGACAAACTGTCCAGTGTCTTTGGCAATGCTCAGCTTCCGTTGAATGTCAGCACGACGACGTCCTGGTACCAGGATCCGATCGGATCGAACTATGGCACGGCGATCAACCCCTTGCTCTTCAGTGTGATTCCTTCGCTCGAATACGACAGTTGGGTGACCATCGGCATCGGCCAGGTCCCGAACAGCGCCCTCGGTCAAGGGGAGACCTCCGCCGTGAGCAGTGCCGGACAGAACTGGCTGGCTGACTTTGGCAGTGGGTCCGACATTGTCATCGACGATGCGACTGGTGGCGCCTGGTTTGTGACGAACGATGTGACGAACGGGGTGGCCGGAGAGGATCTCGAGGTGCTGATCGGACAGTTCACCACGGATGGTGATGTCAGTGGAACGGTCAATTTCCAGCTCTTCTTGGGCGGCAATCCAAGCGTGGACATCCGTCCGACCGTGAGTTTCTCTACCGCGGGGATGGAGGAGACCTTGGTGTCCCTCTGCGGGTGCACCATTCCAGGGGCTGAGAACTACAATCCGGATGCCATCTGGGATGACGGCTCCTGTGGCGCAGCCCCGGGCTGCACGTACCCGACGGCTGTGAACTACGATCCCTTCGCCAGCGGCGATGACGGTTCCTGCGAGTTTGCCGGGTGCACGGTCGATTTTTATCGGAACTACACGACCTACGCCACGGTGGACGACGGCAACTGCTCCGATGCACCGCCCTGCCCGGACTCCAACGGGGACGGCTCTATCGGTGCACTCGAGATCACCGATCTCCTGGTGTACTACAACACCGATGGAGGCGGATGCGGCGTCCTCAACCCGCTCACCCCGGCCGAACTCGGCGTTGGCCCGTGCGACTTGCCCGGCGTGGACTGCGGGGATGAGGGCTGTACCTACGAGAACGCCCTGAACTTTGATCCGGGTGCGACCATCGATGATGGCTCGTGCTTCTGGACGGGGTGCACGGACCCGACCATGCAGAACTTCCAACCGCTCGCCAACCTCGACGATGGCACGTGCGTGGAACCCATCTGCTGGGACTTCGACTTCAATGGATCGGTCGGCATCCAGGACCTCCTGGACCTGCTGCTCCTCTTCAATTTGACCTGCGGAGCGGAATAACCAAAACCGCCAAACTTGCTTCGCTTGCGAGGGCGTCCCTGCGGGGGCGCCCTTTTTTCTGCGCGGTGGTGGGGCGGAGGTCAGTTGGACCCGATGGGGGTCGATCCCGCAAAGTCCGGGGCCCAGACCGCGCCGAAGGCCCATCCTCCCGCGGCAGGAGAGGGGTGCCCGATGTCAAACGCCGGCCCCGTCCAAACCCGGAGCTCGCCGTGTTCCCAGCTAAAGGGGATGCGGAATCGGCCATCCGTCCGCCACAGGGCTCCGATGGCAAGCCGGTGGCCGAGGGTGTTTCGGGTGTGCCGGGACGCGTTGCCGAAGGTCCATTCGATGGTGGAGCCGAGTTCGATGAGGTGGCTCGGTCCTTGGATCGCCCCGCGCCACCAGGCCGTCCACAGCATCCGCTTCACCCCGAGGTCGCTCTGGATTTCGAACCAAGCCGACACGGTGCGGCTTGCCGTGTCGCCCGCCATCGGTTGGAAGGTGGGGGCGGCCACGGGAAGCACGTGGTGCAGGCTGATCGCACCTTGCAGTGCGGGCCCTTGGCGGGGCCGGCGCCCGGCGGCGATGCCGAGGGCGAGTTCCGGGGCCACCCCGGCGCCGGAGACGAGGCCGTCCGGCTCTCCTGACGGGGCAGTCGGGTCGTACCCCCCCGGGCCGTATTGGGCGTCCCACGACCAGCTTTGGCCGTTCAGGATCCACGTTCGGCCCCCGATCCCCAGTCCCGCACTGGCGGTCCACCCTTGGTCCAGGGGCACCCGGACGGCGGTGTGCAGCGCATGGCGGGACTCCTGCCACCCGTTTCCAGCCTGCACGGTGCTGTGCGCCGTGCCGAAAGCCCAATTCCTCAGGCCGGTTCCGGTCCAACCGGTGCCTTCGGGAGAAGGATTCCACCCCGCGCTGAACCATTGGTCTGCGATCGGGTCTGCCGCGCCGGCCCATCGGGTGGCGTGCTGGAGTCCGAAGGCCCACGGGTCCTGCTGCAGGGCCCAGGCGGCCGGGTGTTCCGTGCCCGGCATCCCGCCAATCCAGGGGGCGAGGGCCTCCTGGGCCCGAGTCTTCTCGAGGGGCAGTCCGCTCAGGAGCAGGCCGGCCAGCCAGAGGGTATGGCATCGCAGCAGGATCATCGGATCAGGCGGAGCGGTTGTTCGACGAGGACGGGCATTCCGCCATCGGTGGTGGCGTCGAGCCGGACGGCATAGACCCCAACGGGGTGGCCTTCCCCGGACCAGCCGATGGGAAAGCCGCTGTCGGTGGTGGCCGCGAGGGCGGAGCCTCCGGGGAGTCCGGATTGGGATTCTTCCCAGACCAGGCGGCCCCAGGCGTCGTGGATGGTCATGCGCCAGGCGCTCACACCGCTTCCGCGGGGCCGGAACCGGTCGTTGTTTCCGTCGGCATTGGGGGAGAAGGCATCGGGCAGCCAGACATTGGTCTGGGGCAGGACGCACAGGGTTTGGATGAGGGTGTCGCTGCATCCGGCGGCCTGCTGGACGACGAGGGACACCGACCACGTGCCGGCGGCGGGGACGGTGAGTTGGGGATTGGTTCCCACGGCCCAGGCTACGGAATCGGCGGAGGCGCCCTGTCCTTCCACCTGCAGGGGAGTCCAGGTCCATTGGCCCAATTCTGTGCCGGAGGAGAGGTCAATGAGCCCGATGGGTTGGGCATCCCAGGCGATGCAGTCCGCGGCTGGCGTGACGGAGAAGGCCGCGGTCAGGGGAGGATGTCCCGGGACCAGAAGGGCGGTGTCCAGGGTGCAGCCCTGCACGGTGTCGATCAGGGTCCATTCCACTGCGCTGCCCGCCATGGCCTCGATGAGGTGCGGGCCCGGTCCGAGGGTGGTGCCGTCCACTTCGTGCTGGGCAAAGGCTGGGGACAGGACATCGAGCAGCAGGCTGGTGGGGTCACCATGGCAGGACAGGGGGCCGGGCACGACGTCGAGATCGAACGGGGGCAGGACGGTCAGCAGGACGCTGTCCGCAGCGGGCGTGGAGCATCCGTCCTCCGCGGTGACCGACCACCAAGAGGTGGTTTCCGGCAAGAGAGTGCGCTCGGCCAACGGCAATCCGCCATCCGACCAGCTGAGGACCACCGGAGCGGAGCCCGAGAGTCCGCCGCCGGCTGTGGCGGTCGCGTCCGTCCCGGCGCCGGGGCAAAGCGAGGCGTCTGCCACGGTCAGCTCCACCGTCAGGGCTTCCAATACGAGGAGGGACCAGGTCTCTTGGACTGCGCACGCCGCGCCGTTCCATTCCACCATCACATCGTGGAGGCCGCTGCCCAGGGCGGCCGTGGTGGTGTCGCCCGTCCAGGGCGTGCCGTCGAGGGTCCACAGGGTGGACGGGTTGGCGGAGGACACGCCGGAGACCGAGGGAGGAGGCGGGGCCAGGGGACTGCCGTTGAAGCACAGGGACGTGTCCTGCACGGAGGCCCATTGGGGCGGAGATTCGACTTCGATGTCCACGGCATCCGTGCAGCCGGGTGGGGAGGTCCACGTCACCGTGTGGACTCCGGCGCCGGCTTCGGCCGCGGACCACGACCAATCCGTGGAGTCCGTGGGGGCCAGCACTCCGGCTCCCTGCCAGTCCGCGTCGAGGGGGGTGGCCGGGAGGTCGATCGGGACGTCGGCCACGCAGGCGACCCAAGGGATGAGGTTGAGCGAATCGGGGTGGACGACGATGAGGAGGGTGTCTATGCAGGTGTTGACCTCATAGGTGACCTCGTGCTCTCCGACGGGGAAATCCGTGGCGCGGGCCGCCCACTCGCACTCCCCGAGATCCGTGGCGCTGCCCGACCCAAGGGGCGTCCACCAGCCACACCACGGACTGGCCTGGAATCCGTCCTGCATCAGCAGATTGGCCGTGTCCGAGGCGCAAGCGTGCACGACGTCGGGTGCGACGGTCGTCTGCCGGTTGAACATCCACAACGTGTCGGTGCACCCGTTGGGGGCCGAGTAGATTAGGGGCGCCCATTGCCCGTCGTTGACGAGGCTGGGGTCGTACAGGCCGGTTTCCGTCTCACTGGCGGCGATGCCCGGCCCGTCCCAGGTTCCACCGGAGGGATAGAATCCCGGAAACGGCACGAAGGGGTCTTGCTCCGGACAGCTGGTCGAGGTGGGCCCGGCATGGATGGGAAGGACCACACCAAAGGCCGTGCGGTCGCACCCCTGCATCACGTAGGTGAGGGTGAACGGGCCGGCTGGAGCCTCCTCGGGAAGGAAGGCGTCTCCGTCCTCGGAAAGGCCGGGGCCGGTCCACCATCCGCCGGGGGGCGAAAAGGGCAGCGGGATGCCCGGCTCGGATTGGCACACCGTCCCGATTTCCATGGGCGGGGCCGCGGGCTGGATGTGGACTGTGGTGGTGCGTGTGCAGCCGAGGGCGGTGAAGGTCAATTGGACCGTCGTGTCTTGACCGGCTGAGGCCACTGCGCCGGGGTCGAAGGTCCACCCGCCCGTCACACCCGGTCCGGTCCAACTCCCGGTCGCGGGCTGGCCGGGGAGGGTGAAGGGGGCGGATTCGGGGCAGGTCGCGATGTTCCAGGGGGCCCAGAAGTCGATGACCTCGATCTCGGCCTCGGAGGCGCAGGCGGCGGTGCCGAAGGCGGTGAAGGTCACGGTGTGGACGCCGATGCCGCTTTCCCACGCGTCAAAGGTCCAAGGCGGGCCGAGGACGCCATTGCCGGACCATTCTCCCTGGATGTCCCCGGAGGCCAGGACGAGGGACTGGCCTGGGCACAACGTGGTGTCCTGCACCCAGGCGCCGAGGTCGAGCAGGGTAACGGTGACGGAGGTGCTGCCCACTGTGCCGGTCCCGGTTTCCGTGGCGGTGGCCGTGTAGGTCGTGGTGGCGGAAGGGCACACTTCCCAGGGGCCTGCGCCGCTGAAGCTCGTCCCATCGGATCCGGTCCAGGCGATGTCCGTGGGACCGCATCCGCGGGGCAGGGCCTCGAGCAGGGCGCACCCGCCGGTGCAGACGGTATCCGTGTCCAGCAGGATGTCGGGTTCGGCGCCGCACCCGGTGGCGTTCCATTGGGCGGAGATGGGCAAGACCCAGACGGAATCGCAGGCATCTCTGACGCCGACCATCAAGTCCGCGGTCAGGGTGCAGTTCCCGTCGATCAGTCCGCCATCCTCGAGGGGCAGGGTGAGGCCGTCGCTGAGGCCGCCGGGACAGCTGATGGCCGCCGCCGCCGCCGTGTCGATGGCCCATGCCGTCCCGTCCTGGCCGGTGACGACGAGGGTCGTCCAGTCGATGAGGTCGCACTCGATGGGAAAGGAAAGGTCCCAGAGGAGTACAGGAAACGGGCAGGATCCCGGAGCAGACAGGGCGGTGGTCGGCGGATCGGGAGGAGGCGGATTGGCACTCCAGGCGAGGTGGAACCCCTGCGGCTGGGCGCTGGCGTCGGAAACGAAGTGCACGGTGAGTGATCCGGACGTCACGTAGGTTGGTGGGGACGCAATGCTGCCATAGAGGGTGTCCAATACGGGGGAGGCGAGGTCAGGTCCGTCGTGCAGGACGAGGTAATCGAAGAGGGGGCCACCCGGGGCGGCCGGTTCGATGTCGACGGAGCCGAGGAAGGCCACGTCGAGCGGGCTGTCCGACAACACCGTGAAGAGCAGGTTCTCATTGTTCCCATAGGCTTCATCCGGGCCGCCGGAGTCGGTCAGCTCTCCGATGCAATCCGTCACGGTCGTGTCCGTCATCAGATAGGGGTCACCCTGCGCGACGGCGCGTCCGGAACCGATTCCCATCAGGGCGATGGAAAGCAGCAGGGCCCAGGGCCGGTGGAGGGCCCCCATGCGCATCAGAGGGTGTCGGTGATGAGGATGAGGGGAGATTCGACCTCGTTGGAGGCGTTGCCCGCCCGGTCGGTGATCCGGAAGGTGAGCCGGGTCTGTTCGTCGCCGCCATTGCCCAGCAGGAAGAGGGGCGGGAGGTTGACGAGGAAGGTGCCGTCGATGTCGAGTTCCATCCCGTCCGGGGTCAACGGGGGAACATGGTAGGTGTCCGGGTTGTCCAACCGGGTGTCACGGACTTCGAGGGCGTGGACGTCCGGGTCGCTCCACCCCAGATCGCCTTGGTGGTCGCGGTACGACAGGGTGACCGTCAGGGGGGTGGTGGACGATTCAACCTCGGTGGCGTTGATGGAGACGAATCCAAGTTCGGGTGCGACCGGATCCACCTCCTCCGGCCGGCATCCGGAGAGGCTGAGGGCGGTGAGGGCCACCGAGAGGGCGAGGAAACGGAGGGTCATGGGGCGATGCGGAGGCGGTAGATCAGCTGGATGTACTCGGGGCTGTTGGGCAAGGGGCTGCGGGATTGCGCGTCGCCATCGGATGCCCGAATCTGAAGGGTCAACTCCGTTCCTGCGGCGTATCCACTCAGGTCCATCTCGGTGGACAGTCCATAGGTCTCGGTGCTCCCGGAGAAGGTCTGCGCATCGAAGGTGAACGGGGCGGGCCCGAAGGCCCCTCCGGCCGGGGCGGCATCCGCATCGGCGGCATCCACGCCGAGGGCCCATTCCACCGTCAGGGACGTCATGGGCAGTTGGTCGTCTGTGATGGCCGCAAAGACCTGAATCGTGATGGGCTCCACCAGTACGGGTTGGATTCCGGGGCCCTCGGCCCGGGGGTACACTCCTGAGGCGATGTCGGGTGGGAAGGCGGCAAACCCGTGGATCTGGGGCGGGAGCGAAGCGCCTTCGGCGGGCGCCGTGTTCCCATTGAGGTCGGGGGCCCCGGCTTCGATCCAGGCGGTGATGGCCGCGATGTACTCGTCCCGCCGTTCGTCGTAGTCGCTGTCCTCGTCGACCTCGAGGGGCATCATGCCGGAGGTGTTGGGGATTTCGACCGTCAACCGCTCGTGCAGAAAGGAAGCGCCCACATTGCCCGGGACGACCCGCCGGTTGAAGCTCATCGCGGCGTCGTTGGCGATCACCGGGTGGTTCACCAGGGTGTTCCAGGCGGACCCGACGGTGCGGAAGTCCGGCTCGAAGGTTCCG
Source organism: Bacteroidota bacterium (assembly GCA_036159995.1). Lineage (GTDB taxonomy): Bacteria > Bacteroidota > Bacteroidia > Flavobacteriales_D > Sanyastnellaceae > UBA8752. Next base: position 18,625 of record JAYYEI010000050.1, on the reverse strand, counting down.
TCGTGGCACCCGCTGTTGGCGCAGGTGGGGGCGAAGACCTGTTGGTGCAGCCAGGCGAAGTTGCCTTCCGGCAACGGGGGCACGGCCAGGCCTTCGGTTGGGATCACCGGGGGCAGGTCATCGTATGGGTTGGGCGGGGGATCCGGCTGGCAGGCGGTCAGCACGACCACCATCAGGGCCAATACTGCACCCATTGCGTTCAGGGAGGACATCAGTCGGACCATCAGATGCGGTTGAACAGGCTGTCGGTTCCTGGATGAACCATGCCGCCGGCCTGGACCTCGGGCATCACGCCGAGGATGTCGCAGACGGTCATCATGGTGTCGGTGACCATGCCGACGGGGTTGTCCTCGCCTCCGATGGTGAGCCCTTCCGGAACGTCCGGACCGGCCATCATCGTCCAGATGCGCATGCTGTTCTCGTCGCTGTGGTCGTAGGCGCGCCAGTCGTTCTCGTCGAGGATGTTGTTGGGCTGGAGGTTCCGGCCACACTCGGGGGTCAGGATGAGCGTCGTGTTGCCCGCCATCTCGGGAATGGACTGGATGTGATTCCAGAGGTGGCCCACGGCGTGGTCTGCGCGGTGCAAGGCGCGGAGGTAGCTGGAGAAATTCGAATGGCAGGAATCCACGGCACCGAGGTTGACGAAGGTGAACGCCGGCTGGAAGTAGGACATGACCTCGCAGGCGAAGCCGACCGTGGCGGTGTCTCCGTTGTCTGTCACCGGCGGAATCTGGATGGCGTTGTTCTCGACCTTGTCGTACATCAGTTCCATGAACTGCTTGATCTGCTCCTTCTCCTCGTCGGTGTTGTTCAATCCACCACCGAAGCCTCCGGTGCCGTCCGCCTCGAATTGCTGGTCGAGGAAGGCCTTCATGCGGCGCATCGGATCGAGTTCATTTTCCGGATGGTAGACTGCGGCATCGGAGAACGCATAGTCTCCAGCCCCCGTGAAGGTCACGGTGGGGGCGAAGAAGTTGCCGGCGTACTCGGCCCCGTAATCCGGGTGTTCGCTGTGGTTGAGCAGGGGCAGGGACCCGCCGATGCCATTGCCCACGAACCAGGTGTCGGTGGCCTTGTACCCCCCATGGCGGCGGAGGTACTCGAAGATGGTGGGTTGCAATGGACGTTGCTTGAGGCCCTGTCCGCCGGGGGTTCCGCCTTGAACGAGCGAGTTGAGGCCTCCGTAGTGGCCTGCGCTGAGGGCGGAGACTTCGGCGAAGGTGGTGCCGAACTGCTCCATCGGCTGCGGGAGCAAGGCGGGAATGGGGGTGATCCCGCCCACGCCCGTACCGTAAACGATCTTGGCGATGGGGGACTCCCCGGAGAGGAGGTTGTACATGATGTTGCCCGGGTAGGGCTCTCCTTGGCTGTCGTCCACGTATCGGCGCAGGATGCTTTCCTGTTGGCGGACACCGCCGGCGAAGGCGACCATCACCACGTGTTCGGCCATGCGCCGCCCACTCGCGGCGAAGAGCCGGCCTGAGGGGAGGATGACGGGAGCGGCGGCGGCTCCCGCAGCCGCGAGTCCCGTCTTCTTCAGGAAGGATCGTCTCTTCATCAGTAGTGGAGGTATTCTTCGCTCAGGGCGAACGAGGTGTACACGAGTTCGGGCGTCATGGTCGGATTGGAGGCGAGGAAATTTCGCATCCAGGTCCGTTCTGCCTCGGTGGGATGCCGCACGAGGAAACGCACGTAGGTGTCGTCGATGAAGGCGTCGGGATCTTGCGTCATGGCGCTGGCTTCCGGGAGCTGGACGTTGTCGTATTGCATGAAGTTGGACACCAGGACTGCCCGTGCAATCTCTTGGTCTCCAATGCTATAGAAGGCCTGTTTGACCTCGAAGAGTTCCGCGCTGCCCAGCGCCTCTCCGAAGAGGTCGGCATGCAGGATGGTGATCCATTGGTCAATGGACTTCACCCGGTCCTTCTCGGCGTTGGAGGCATTCAGCTCGAGCGGAAGCAGGCCGTAGGTCACGTCCGGCTCGGCCGTGCATCCCGCCAGGAGCATCACGGTGGCCAGCGCGAGGACGGGCGTGTGGGGGAGGATCGTGAATCGCATCATTCGAAGTCGGCGTATTCGTCGGAGGAGATGAGCAGGCGCTGGAGTTCCCGGACATCCACGTCCGGACCAGCCACCTCGCGCCAAGCGACCATCTCGGCGCCCGTGATCGGGCGGACGAGCAGTTTCTCGGCCCACCAGCGGACGGCCCCCTCTTCGAATTCAGTGTCGTCCACGAGCACCTGCAGGTAGCTCTGTTTGTCCTGAATGACTTCGCCGAACAGCACGGCCGGCGAACCGGTTTCCACGGCGGAGAAGGCTTGTTCGAACTCCGCCTCCGTGGGGTAGCGGCCGAAGAGGTCGTCGAAGGTGGCGTTGACGAAGTTGAAGCTGTTCATGTTGATCTCGTCATAGATCACGTTGTCGCAGAAGCGGCGGTTGACCTCCCTCCAGCCAATGGTCCCGAGCCGGAATTCGTCCACCGAGACGATGGTTCGTTCGAGGCGATCGGCCAACAGGTTGAAGAAGGGATAGGCGTTGCCGCCGTTGACGGAATCCTGTTGGGCGAGGAAGCGCTGGAATTCCATCTCGTTGATGAGGGTCTGCTGGCTGGTGCCATCGAGGAAACGTCCGGAGAGGTCGTCGAATACCTTCTGGTCGTGGGCCTCGAGGTGGGTTTCGTCGCCGCCCATCAGCCGGTCGACCAGGGCGAGGCGGGCGGCCAGGTCGAGGTCCCCTGCTCGGAGCGCGGCTCGGTCCTGCTCCATTTCTCCCGGGAGGGGTTCGCGTCCGATGAGGTCGATGTAGGCCCGGGTGAGGTAGGCGTTTACGACCACAGTGGGCACGCCCTCGTAGTGGGGGACGGGGTTGTCGTCAAACCGGATGTCGTCGGGCTGACAGCCGCTGAGGCAGGCGCCAAGGACGAGAAAGGGCAGGAAGCGGTGCATCGTTTGTCTCAAAATAACAACGCTTTGTGCCCCAAAGGGTTGAATTCCCCTTCTCCGGAAATAGCTTCGCGTTCTCGACTAATACGGATTTCCATGCTCAATGTTGCCCTCCCACGTCCCTATTTTGTTCTCGCGGCCCTGCTGTTCCTGACCTCTGGAGTTCAGGCCCAAGGTGACCGTGCCTTCGTGCTTTGTGAAGGAGCGCAGGATTTCTATTCGGGTGAGGTGCTCGAGTCGCCTCGTTTGGGCGTCGTGGACCTCGAGGCTGAGGCGCCCGAGATGGAGGTGCTTCACGTCTTTGCTGGGCATGCCTATGCGACCGACCTCATTCTCTCCCAATCGGGCGAGGATCTGTATGTGTCGGCAGAGGACACGGTGTACCGGTTGGATGCTGAGGCGGGCACCGTGCTCGCCAGCCAGCCCCTGCAGGGCGCCCGGCGCTTGTTCGAGGCGGAGGACCGGATTTATGTGACCCGCGGGGATTACGACCCGGAGACCTTCGGATCGGTGGCCTTTGACGAGTACCTCGTCGCGCTGGATGCCGACGACTTGTCTTGGCAGGCCGATTGGGCCGCCGCTTCGGGAGAGGGCCCCGGATTCGCTTCGGAAACAATGTGTCTCCAGGGCAATGTCCTGCACATCGCCATCAACAACGCCTTTGCCTGGGGTGAGGAAGTCGGCCTGGTCGGCCGGCTGGACTTGTCGACCGGGGCCTACGAGGAAGTCGATCTCGGTGAGGAGGGGCTCAATCCCGTTCACATCCTGCCTGCTGCAGGGGGTGTGGTGACGGTCAATGCCCGCCAATATGAGAGCACCTCGCTGAGCCGGGTGGAGCCAGCCGGCTCCGTGCTGACGGCGGTCGTGGCGGATGCGACGGCCGGATGCGGCGCCGCAGCGATGGTCGGGGAGGAGCTGGTTTACCAGGTCTACGGGGAAGGCGACTTCAGGAAAGCCCAAGGGGCGTCCCTGGATGCTTCCGGTACGTGGCCCGGCAACGGAGGGGCCGTCTACTCCATGGCGGTGCAACCAGGCGGCAACATTCTGCTCGGCACCACGGACTTCGCCACGTATGGCGAGGTGGAATTGCGCACGGGAGACGGAGACTGGATCGCCACCGTGCCCACGGGCATCGCACCCGGTGTCATCCGGGTGACCGGTATGACCGCGGACGTGGTGGATGTCCAACCGACGGTGGCCGATGAGGTGGCCCGCTATGATCTGCTGGGACGCCCAGTGCCGAGTGGGGCTTCCGGGCCGCAGGTGGTCGTGATGTCGGATGGCCGTGCCCGTCTCGAGTGGCGCGCGGCAGACTGAATCGTCAGCCGAACAGGGAGTTCACCCCGAAATAATTGGCGGTCGTGCGCAGGATGAGCCTGTGAGCGCGGTCGAGACCATCATGCCGCCCTTCCGAACGGAAGCGGAACCATTTGCCCAAGAAGGAACTCATGTCCTCCACGTTGGGCGTTCCATGGTTGAAGAACTGGCCGTTGAGGTGGGGCAGGAAACGCGCGAGGTACTCATCCAGCCCGACATCGATCGGGTAGGTGTACTCGCGCTCGAACCAGTTGCGCTCCGGCACCCAGCGGTCTTCCCGCCAGCGGAGTTCCAATTGCGGCACCCTGCTCCGGACATGGAGCAGGTCGTTTTCCTGCCACAAGGTGTACACCGCCCCGGTCTCGGTTTCATGGCGGTAACTGATTCGCATAGACGCAGGATACGCTTTTTTTCGGCGCTCAGCGCTTCCGTATGCGAATTGAATGCCTGAAGCGCAGACAGTTGGCGCGGATGACCTGCCCCGTGTCGCCATGACACGGTTCAACCGACTCAGTAGGCGTCGTTGTGGATGCCGTCCACGGCGCGGCCGCTCGGGTCGATCGTCTGCTGGAGGCGTTCGTCCCACTCGAGGGCCTTTTCCGTGCTGCACGCGACGCTCTTGCCTCCGGGGACGGTGGCAGCGGCGGCGGCCGTCGGGAAATGCTCCTCAAACAGCGTGCGGTAGAAGTACGCTTCCTTGGTGGCGGGCGGGTTGATGGGGAAGCGAATGGCCGCCCGCTCCATCTCGCCATCGCTCACCTTCGCCTCGGCATGGTCGCGCAGGCCGTCGATCCACCCATAGCCGACGCCATCGCTGAATTGCTCCTTCTGGCGGTTCAGGATGGACTCGGGCAAGAATCCTTTGAAGGCCTCACGGATGACGGCCTTCTCGATTTTTCCCTGGCCGCCCATTTTGGCCTTGGGGTCGAGTCTCATGGCATAATCGATGAATTCGCGGTCGAGGAAGGGCACTCTGGCTTCGATGCCCCAGGCCATCATGGATTTGTTGGCGCGGGCGCAATCGTATTGGTGCAGGCCGAGGACCTTTCGGACGGTCTCCTCGTGGAACTCGCGCTCGTCCGGGGCCATGTGGAAGTAGAGGTAGCCGCCAAACAGCTCGTCCGCGCCTTCGCCGCTCAGGACCATTTTGATGCCCATCGCCTTGATTTTCCGGGCCATGAGGTACATCGGGGTGGAGGCCCGGATGGTGGTCACGTCGTAGGTCTCGATGTGGCGGATGACTTCACTGAGGGCGTCGAGGCCTTCCTGAATCGTGAAGTTCAATGGATGGTGCACAGTGCCGATGGCGTCCGCGACCTCCTGCGCGGCCGCGAGGTCGGGAGATCCCTCCAAGCCGATGGAGAAGCTGTGGACGCGGGGCCACCAAGCCTTCGATTGCTCGCCATCGTCGACCCGGTTTTCTGCGAGTTTCATGGCGATGGCGGCGATGACGGAACTGTCGAGGCCGCCCGAGATGAGCAGGCCGTATGGTACGTCGCCCATGAGGTGGCTGCGGACCGCGGAGGTGAGGGCCTCATTCAGTTCTTCCGGGCGGTACGGATGGTCGGGCAATTCGCCTTCCATCCAGTCGCGTTGGTAGAAGGCGGCGGGCTCTGCCTCGGAAGAGGTCCAGACCCGGCCGGGAGGAAAGACGCGCACGTCGTCACAGGTGTCCATCAGGGCCTTCATCTCGGAAGCGACCCAGATGCGTCCGTGTCCGTCGGTGCCGTGGTACAGGGGAATGATGCCGATGGGGTCGCGCGCGATGATCCAGGTGGAGTCCCGGGGATCGAAGAGCACGAAGGCATACATGCCGGACAGGTGCTGGACGAGTTCGCGACCATGCTTCCGGTACAGGGCGAGGATGACCTCGCAGTCGCTGCCGGACTGGAAGGGGTAATCGCCACAGGGGCCCTTCGCGCCTCCTTCCTTGAGATTCACGTGGTTGTAAATCTCGCCGTTGACGGCCAGGACGGTGCCGGTGTCCGGGTCGACGAGGGGCTGTGCACCACTCAGCACGTCGACAATCGCGAGCCGTTCATGGGCGATGATGGCCTCAGGGAATTCGCGGATGCCGGACCAGTCCGGCCCCCGGTGCTGCTGGCATCGGGAGGCTTGGAGCACACTTTTCCGGTCCGTCTCGAGGGGCGCGTTCCGGTTCAGCAGGGCGGTGATGGAGCACATGGGGGAAAGGTCGTCAATCGAAAGGGGTTCAACGGATTTTCGATCAAAGGGTTACGGCAACCTTTTCCGGGGGTGGAGGGTTTGTAATTTGCGCCACCGCACCATGCCCATAAACCGAACCGTGTTTCGCAGCCTGACCCTGATGGGCAGCCTGCTGGTTTGCCTGTCCTCCAGCGGCCAATTCACCGTGGATTCCACCCAGGACGGAACCGACAGCAACGTCGGCGACGGCGTCTGCCAGACCGCCACTGGAGACTGCACACTCCGTGCCGCCTTGCAGGAGGCCGAGGCTGCCGGTGCAGCGGCCACCATCACCCTTCCTGAAGGCACGTACAATTGGGTCCTCGGACAGTTGCTCATCGATCAAGGGGACATCACGGTCAATGGAGCCGGTGCCCGGACCACCATCGTGGATGCGGCGGGCAACAGCCGCTTCTTTGAACTCGACGGCAATTCGACCCTCGTGACGTTCCGGGACATGGAATTCCGGAACGGATTGGATTCCAACGACCCCGGCGGCGCCATCGAGACGGATGCCGATCTCTTGACCTTGGAGCGCACGGTGTTCCGGAACTGCGTCACGGAGGACGCTTTTGGAGGCGCCATCCACAACCGGGAAGACATCGAGGTGCACGCCAGCTTGTTCATCGACTGCAAGGCCTTCGGAAACGACGGGGCCAACGGCGGTGGTGGCGGTGGCGGCAGCCTGGCCGGAGGTGGGGCGATCTGCTCCTGGTCGAACACCAGCACCATGCTCGAGAACTGCACCTTCGTTGGGTGTGTGGCCGAAGGTGGTCAGGGCGGCAATGCGCTGGGCGGCGGCGGCGGCGGCAACGGGGGCGATGGCATCGGCTCCTTCGGCGGCGGTGGCGATGGCGGCGATGTCTCCTCCAACCAGAACAACACGGACGCGTCTGCAGCCGGATTCGGTGGCGGCGGCGGTGGCGGCGGCACCTATACCGGTGGCCTGTGGGGCGGTGGCCCCTCCGGCGGAGACGCCACGATTGGCTTGGGCCTCGGCGGAGACGGCGGGGATGGCACGGCGACCTTCCCGGGAAGCGGCGGCGGCGGCGGCGCCCTCGGCGGTGGCCTGTTCATGCGCTCGGGAACGGCCACGGTGCGCCATTGCACCTTCAGCGGCAATTCCGCCATCGGAGGCCTCGCCGGAACGGGAGGCCAGGAGGGCGATCCCGGAGAGGGCCGTGGCGGTGGCATCGGATGCTACGGGGGCGAGCTTTCCTTGGACAACACCATTCTGTACGACAATCCCGGCGGCACATCCGGGGGCAATGAGGACTTGTACCACTTCCTCGGGACGGAAGTCGTGGCCACGGTCGGACACAACATCATTGGCGTGGCCGATGCGGACATCGCGTTCAATGCCGCTGTAGTCGGCAACCAGATCGGGGTGGACCCCGTGTTGCTGCCTTTCGGGGATTACGGCGGCCCGACGGATGCCTTCATGATCAGCGCCTGTGAACCGCTGAGCCCAGCCCTCGATGCCGCGGCCGCAGTGGGCGTGACGGAGGACCAGCGTGGCGAGCCACGCGACGCGAACCCCGACATCGGGTCCATTGAGGGCCCGGCTCAGGTTGACCTCGACCCCATTGCGGAGCAGGTCTGTCCGGGCGAGACCATCGAGGTCACCTTGACTTGGCCGGAAGCGACCACGACCTGGCCCGACGGCACCGAAGGCGACACGTGGGACGCCCCCGAAGTCTCCGGTTTGGCCATCGTCACCACCGCGGAAGGCTGTGAGGAGGAGGTGCCGGTCGATGTGACCACCGTGGCCATCGTGGCCCCGGACCTCGGCCCGGATGTGACGGTGTGTCCCGGGGAGTCCGTTCAGCTCGATGCCGGAAACCCCGGAGCCCAGTACTTCTGGAGCTCGGGTGGATTCGCCCAGACCGAGTTGGTGCTCGACTCGGGCCTCGTGGAGGTCACGGTGAACTTGCAGGGCTGTTCCGAGACCGGGTCCATGCAGGTCAATTGGTTCGCCGATTACCCGCTCCAGCTCGGGGCGGGCGTGGTCCTCTGCGAGGGCGAGACGGTGACCCTCAACGCCGACAATCCCGATTGGCAGGGCCTCCCCCCGGATTTCCAGTGGCAGGGCGGACCGGCCGACAATGAATTCGAAGTCGCCAACACCGGCGTCTACACCGTGACCGCCACCTTGAACGGGTGCGAGACCACGGACAACATCACGGTCACCGAGAGCCCCTTGACCTCGGTGGATCTCGGACCGGACCAGGTGCTCTGTCCGGGCGAACCGTTCATCTTGGATCCGGGCTACCCGACGGCGGTGTGCACCTGGCAGGATGGATCGGTGTCCCCGACCTACACCGTGGAGAACACGGGCATCTACACGGTCAACGTGGCCCTCGGGGCCTGTCAGGACAATGCGCAGGTCTTCATCGAGGTGGTGACCCCGTTTGCTGCGGAGTTGCCCGAGACGGCCTCCTACTGTGATGGGGACAGCGTGCTGCTCCTTGCGGCCTTCGGCGCGTCGAATTACGAATGGCAGAACGGGGCGACCGGAAATCAGCTGTGGGCCTCCGTGCCCGGCGTCTACACGGTTTCCTCCACCCAGGACGGATGCACGTTCACCGACGACGTGCTGGTCACGGCCCAGCCACTGCCGGCCTTTGACCTCGGACTCGACCTCACGCTGTGCGAGGGGGAGACGGTGGTGCTGGAGCCCAACGTTGCTGCCGTCGATTACATCGTCTTCAACGACTCGCTCACGACGGCCACCTTCGAGGTGACCGAGGCGGGAACCTACACGGCGGAGGTAGCCTCCGGCGGGTGTGTCTTCCGGGACACCATCGAGGTGGAATTCCGGCCGGTTCCGGTCTTTGAACTCCCTGCGGATACGGTGCTCTGCCCGGGCGACGTCCTCCGCATTGACACTGGACTCGAGGACGTGCTCGTCACGTGGAGCACGGGCGAGGTGGGGGAATCCATCGAGGTCAACCAGCCCGCAGACTATGTGGCCTTCAGCCAGGTCAGTGGGTGCAGCCATGAGGACTCCATTGAGGTGAGTATTTCCGATCCCATTTCCATCCAGCTGTCAGCCGACTACGAGCTCTGCCTTGGCGATTCCATGGAGTTGAGCGTCCAGCAGGGACCCAATGTTTACCCGGCGACGTACTACTGGTATGACGGGGCCTTCACGCCTTCGCGGCAGTTCAACCGCACGGGGCTGTTCACGGTGGAGGTGGCCAATGTCTGCGACACGGCCGTTCACACGCTTCGGGTGCAGCAGGTCATTTGCGGGTGCGAGATCTACGTGCCGACCGCCTTTACGCCCAACAACGACGGCAAGAACGACGCCTGGCTTCCGGTCATCGACTGTGAGCCCTTCAGCTACAAGGTGGTCGTCTGGGACCGCTGGGGCCGTCCGGTCTTCACTTCGACTGACATGGACGAGGTGTGGTACGGACAGGTCGAGGGCACGGAAGGCTCCAAGACCCGCGAGAGTGGCAATTCCTTCGCCATCGACGGGACTTACATGTGGGAGATCGTGATGGAGCTCCGCAACGACCGCATTCCGGAGATCATCCGCCGCAACGGATTCGTCCAGGTCCTCCGCTGATTGCGGAGTTCAGCGCATCGCGTAGAGGCGGTCGGGAAAGTCGGTGATGATGCCGTCCACCCCGAGTTGCATAACCGCATGAAGGTCTTCTTGGCTGTTCACGGTCCATGGAATCACCCGGATTCCGGCCTCCTGAAGGAATTTCACGTCCATCGCGTCGATGAGCATCCAGTTCGGTGAATAGATGTCCGGCTGGAAGCTCAGGCGGTCGAGCTGGGACTGCACGGAGCCTTCCGTCTCGGTCAGCCAGGCGGTCGTGAGGTCGGGGTCCTGCCGGTGCACGGCTTCCATCACGGATTCGGAAAAGCTTTGGATGCAGGTCCGCTCCGCAATTCCCAGCCGCCGGACCTCGGCGATCACGAGAGAGGCGAAGGTTTCAGCGTCCGGGCAGAAGTCGGGCTCGAGGTCCGGCCGGTGCTTGATTTCCATGTTGTAGCGCAGCGTGCCACCGTCGAGCAGGGGGACGGTCTCGGTCACCTTGACCATGTCCGCCAGACTGGGTTTGGACACGGGCAGGGTCCGTTGGTCCGGAAAGCGGGGATGGACCCTGGATCCGCAGTCGTACGCCGCAATTTCTTCGATGGTCATCCGATGCAGGTTGTGGGACCGTTCGTCGGACAGTGCGATGTCCTCGCCCTCGGGTGACCGGCAGATTTCGTGGCTCATCCACGGTTCATGGCTCACGATGACGGTCCCATCGCCGGCGATGCAGAGGTCGAGCTCCAGTACGTCGGCCCCCTCCCGTATGGCCAGGACGAACCCGGGAACGGTGTTCTCGGGCAACAGGCCGCGTGCGCCGCGGTGTCCTTGGATTTCGAGGCGGTTCGGATTGGGGGTCATGGCAGGGGCGGCGTCTTCGGTGGCCGGTTCTCCTTCGGGCTCGGTGTTCGGAGCGTCGGCGCATCCGAGCATCAAAAGGAGCCCCATCGAAAGGGCCAGGGCATTGAACGGTCGGAACATGGGTGGAAAATAGGGCGTGCCAGGAGCCGGAGGGCGCACTGAGGCGGTCTAATTTGGTCCGGATGGACGTAGAGCGGACACCGGAAGGAGAGGACCTGCTGACGCGGGGAGATCTGGCCCGTTGGTCCGGTTTGCCCGAGCGGCATCCGCTGGTGGGGCTGTTCCACCGGTTTGGCGGGTTCCGTCGGATGAATGAAGCCTTCGGTCAGCTCTCGCATTTGCAGGGCGAAGACTTCATCGATGCGGTGTTCGGCTCTTTGGGCGTCACCCTGGAATTGAGCGAGGAGGACCTTCAGCGGATTCCCGAGACGGGCCCCTTCGTTCTCGTGTCCAATCATCCCTACGGCGTGCTGGATGCTCTGGCCATCGTGCGTCAGATTCGGACGCGCCGTCCCGATTTTAAGTTGGGTGTGGACGCGCTGCTCGGCGACATGGCTCAGCTCGGAACAGAGCTGGTGGTTGTGTCCGGAGGCGAGGAGCGCAAACGTGCGCCCCGACTGTCCGGATGGAAGGAGGCGTCGGATCACCTCTCCTCTGGGGGCGGATTCGGGGTCTTTCCCGCGGGGCGGGTGTCCAGTTTCCGCCGGTCGAAGCGCGTGGTGGCTGATGGCCGTTGGAGCGCCTCCGTGGCCGGTTGGGCCGTCAAGCAGGGCTGTCCTGTTGTGCCCGTTTACATCGATGGGGCCAACAGTCCGCTCTTCCAGCTCCTCGGCTTGATCCATCCTTCCCTGCGTTCGCTTCGGGTGGCAGCCGAATTGCGCAACAAGAAGGGATATGTCCTCCGCATGCGCATCGGCCGGTTCATTCGTCACCGCGATGTCGAGGGACTCGAGGGCAATGAACAGATGGCCCGTTTCCTCAGGGCCCGGACCTATGCGCTGGGTGCGGCCTTCGAGGTGAGGCGCGAATACTATGCCGGACTGCGCCTGCCGAAGTCTCCAGTGCCCATTGAGGGTCGGCAACCCCAAGAGGCCCTCACTGCGGAGGTGGCCGGAATCGAGGAGCTGAAGTTGTTCGACCACGGCGAATTTGACATTTACCTCGCGCCGGCAACACGCATCCCGTGCTTGCTCGAAGAAATCGGCCGCTGCCGCGAGGAGACCTTCCGGGCGGTGGGCGAGGGGACCAACCGGTCGCTGGATCTGGATGAATACGACCTGTACTACCAGCACCTCATCCTGTGGGATCGCGAGGCCGGGAAGTTGGCTGGCGCGTACCGCATCGGGGAAGGCTGGATCATCATGGAGCGGTATGGGGCGCGGGGGTTCTACACCCACTCCCTGTTCCGAATGCGGGCCGGGTTCTCGCCGGTGCTCGAGGCCTCCGTGGAACTGGGGCGGTCTTTCATTGTCCCGGAGTACCAACGGCAGCGCATGCCGCTCTTCTTGCTGTGGAAGGGCATTTTGTCGGTGCTGATCCAATCGCCCCAAGCGCGCTATATCCTTGGGCCGGTGACCATCAGCAGTGACTACAAGTTGGTGTCACGTTCCCTCATCATGGAATTCGTCCGCCGCCACTTCTGGGATGAGCATTGGGGCCAATTCATCCGGCCACGGAAGCGGTTTGCCTTCGAGGAGAAGCGGATGGACACCGACGCCCTGCTCGAGGCGGCCGGGGGCGATGTGAAGCGGCTCGACCGCATCCTCGCCGACATCGAGCCGAGCGAAGCGGTCATGCCGGTCCTGCTCAAGAAGTACCTGCACCAGAACGCGCGGATCCTCGGATTCAACCGGGATCCCAAATTCAACAACGCCCTCGATGGCCTGATGCTCCTCGACGTCCAGGACCTGCCGGCCCAAACGGTCGAAAACCTCCAACGCGAGTTCGGACTCGGCTGAAGGTTTTCAGAATTCCAGGGTTTGAAGGACTCAGTCCTGCTTCTCGAAGCGGAGGAGGAAGTTGAAATCGAAGATCGACTCTCCATTGAACTCGCGGAACTGGTACGCTTGGAGGTCGTCCAATTCGAGTTCGAGGATTTCCCAGTACAGGTCCAGCTCCTTGACGTCGGTCGTGTAGGACACGGTGACATCCAAGCCGAGCACTTCGTCCGTCCCATCGCAATCGAGGTCGAGTGCGTCATTGTCGGCCAGGAGGCCGAGGACTGCCGGATCTTCCGGTCCGGTGGGCATTCCTTCGTACCAGACGACGTCGAGGCCGCAGTTCTCATTCAAGGCGGTGAGGAGTCCCGGGTCATCCCAACCGGAGATCACGGGCTCGCTGATGGTGAGGAACTCGACGTTGGCGCCATAATCGGCCAGGGTCAGTTGAATGATCTCGGTGATGCAGTCCGCGGTCAAATCGTCAGCGCATGCCTCGTCAAGGAGTTCGTCATCCACGAAGCCTTCGATGTACTCGGCCATGGCGTCGTTGATGACATCGCCCGCCTGAAGGACGGCGCCGTTGTAGTTCAGGGTGCCTGAGGACAGGACCCAATTGGATCCGGTGGCCGTGAGGCTGCTGACGCAGGCCATCACCTCGTCGGTCATGACCGTGTACGTCCCCGCTGCGAGGAAGAGGGTGTCGTTGCACGCTGCCTGCCCTTGCAAGAAATCGTAGGCCTTCTGGACGAGGTCCTCACGGTCCACGGAATCCTGGTCGAGGTAGAAGGGGCCGGACACCTCGTCAAAGGTCAGTTGGTCCAGATGAAGCACGGATTTGTCCTCGTTGAAGGCCCAGATGCCTTCATAGGTGATGCCCTCGTTGACGTTGACGATGACCACCGACTGGTCTTCGGAGAAAGTGGCGTCCAACAGCAGATTGCTGGAGGCCATGAAGTCAGTGAGGTTGGTGTCGGCGGTGCCCACTTGGGTGACTTCTGCACTTTGCCAGTTCCCGATCAGGCGCCCTTCCGGGGTGCGCAGGTGGAGCAGGCTGCCATTCTGGTCGTATTTCTTGCATCCCCACAGGCAAAGGCTGCACAAGAAGAAGGCCGTGGTGAATCGGAGGGGGGTCATGGTCAAATGCGGTAGGACAGGCTGAGGGTGTACGTGCGGCCTCGGGTGAAGCTGTTCCAATCGTAGTAGACGCCGTTGTACAGGTGGGTCTTGCGGTCACGCGGATTCAACAGGTTGCGGGCCTTGAATCCCACCCGCAGGTTGTCCCCGAGCATCTTTCCCATGCTGAAATCGAGCGTGGGGGTGGGCTGTTGCATCACATTGGGCAAGGAGCCCAACGTCACGAGGAGCACCTTTGGGCCTTGCACGTTGAAGGCGACCGTGGCGTTGAATCCGGCGCTGTCGTTGGCGTAGGTCACCAGGCCATTGAGGATGTAGGGCGCCTGTCCGAAGAGTGGGCGCGTCTCGGCCTGCAGCGGGTTCTGTGCCCGAATGGTCTCCAACTCGTTCCGCCAGATGCGGGAAGCGGAGCGGATGATGCTGATGTTGCCCGAGAGCGTCAAGTTCTTCAGGAACGCCGTCTCGGTGACGTTGGCGAGGTTCTTGCGCCCCTCGAGTTCGAATCCCCAGACATTGGCGTAAGGCAGGTTGGACCAGGTGAGCTCCGTGTTGACTGCTTCCAGAACGGTATTCTGTTCAATGGGGTCGGTGAAGCGCTTGAAGAAGAGGCTGGCGGAAACGACTTCTCCGAGGTTGGGGAAGTGCTCCAGGCGCAGGTCGAAGTTGTCGATGCGCGTCTGGTCGAGTTGCGGGTTGCCCTTGAGCACCTGCAGGGTCTCGAAGTCAAAGCTCCGGAACGGGGCCTTTTCGCGGAAGACGGGGCGGGCCAGCGTGCGGCTGTAGGCGAACCTCAGGTTGGTGGTCTTGATCGGATCAATCGCCCCGAGCAGGTAGGTCATGTTCAGGGAGGGCATCAAGTCGTCCTCGCTGAGTGAGCCGCGGGTGTTCTGCAATTGGAGCGGCGTCAGGTCGGTGGTGTCGACGCCCGTCTGGATCTCCATCTCGGCCATTTCGAGCCGCAGTCCGACGTTTCCACTCAAGCGCTCGTTGACCTTGGCGTCGACCATGGCGTAAGCGCCGAAGACGTTGAGGTGTCCCTCGTCGGTATTCTTGAGGTCCGTGGCGAGCGTGCTGTAGATGTAGTTCTGTCCGGGAATGACCACCAGGTTGGAGTCATTGAAGTAGCCGGTGGGGTCGCCATCCACGGCGTCGAGGGAGTTGCCCTGCTCGGCGAGGGTGAACTTGTCCTCGCTCTGGTTCCGGGTGGTCCGCACATAGCTGACTCCTGCGCTCAGCTTGCCATCCCATGCGGAGTTCTCGAAGATGGGCTTGGTGGCGTGGACCTTGATGTCGGTCTTGTTCTCCTCCAAGCTCCGCCAGTAGCGGGACGGGGCGGGGTAACGCGACGGCTGGATGGTGTAGAACCGGTCCGTTTCGGTGGGCACTTCCAACTGGCCGACAGGGAATTCGATGCCTTCCTCGGCCAGCGTCTGGAGGGTGCCGTCCACATCATTGGCCCAGTTCGTTCCAAGCACCCCGTCGGAGACCAGGCCCTGGATTTCGCCGAGGATGGCGGCTGTGGAGGTGGAGTCGTAGGCGACACCGTTGTCATCGTAGAAGATGGCTTGGTCCTGCAGGACCACCTCATTGTCGATGTAGTTGTTGAAGAAGGTCCGGAGATCGGGGGTGTTCAACTTTCCTTCCGAGCGGCTGACCGTCCAGCGGATTTCCACCTCATTGGCCGGAAGGAAATGCTCTCCCCGCGCCTGGAAGGTGTTGAGGTTGCGGGACTGATAGCGGTGGGTGCGCTGTTGCTGCACCTCGTCTCCGTCCCGCGGGTTGAGGCCTTCCTGGAAACGGGCGCTGTTGGTGCCGCTCGTGATGGTCATGCCCATCAGGGAGATCTTGTTGAACTCGTTCAGCTTGTAGCTGAGGTTCAAGAGGGCGTTCCAGCGGTGGTTCTCGTTGGTCCGCTCGTCCGTGTAGTAGTTCTGCACGTCGAGGGAGTCGGTGCCCTCGATGGAACCGGCAGCCCAACGGGCGTAGACGCCATCTTGGTAGGCCCGGGTGTTGCGGCCGTACTGGGCCCCGAAGATGTAGCCGAGTTGCCGGCCGAACAGGGTGGTCTGGTTGCCGAAGCTCAAGGAGTGCTTCATGTCCATGGCCGCCCGGCGGGTGACGTGTTCCCAGGTGTTCTGGAAGCTCTGGCCGATGTCGGTCAGCGGTTGGTTGGCCGCAATCGAGGCGGGGATGCCTGCATTGAAATACAGCGAGTCGGAGAAGTTGGCTCCCCACTGGGCACTGTAGCCCAGGCAATCGAGCATGCAATTGCGGTCGGTGATGTTGGCGATGTCTCCCAGGCTGCCGAGGCCGCATCCGGTCAGACAGTCCGTGATGGTTTCGACGGGGACGCCATCCTGGTCGAGCAGGTATTGGATCTGGTCACCAAACGACACGTTCACGAGGGTGGGCCAATCGTCCACCGTCCGTCCATCCACTGCAGAGGGAATGGCACGGAAACCATCGTCGTATCCCAGCCAGTCGGTGTTGCTCCGTTCGCTGGAAATCACATCGCGCCCGGTGGTGTTGGTGTTCCAACCGAGGCTGGAGCTGTAGTTGAAGGAAAACGTTTCCGGGAAGTCCTTGGTGTCGACGGAGATGTAGGCGCCCGCCCAATCCGATGGCAGGTTGGCCGTCTGGGTCTTGACGACGACGAGATTGTCCACGAGGTTGGTGGGGAACAGGTCCATCTCGATGGTGTTCCGCCGGGGGTCGATGGAGGGGATTTCCGCTCCGTTGAGTGTGGTCTTGAGATAGCGGTCGGACAAGCCCCGCACGAAGACGAAGTTGCCGACCGTGGACACGCCGGTGACGCGTTGCATGGCGCTCGCGGCGTCAGAGTCTCCCGTTCGCTTGATCTGCTGGCTGGAGATGTAGTCGATGCTGGAGGCGGACTTCTTCTTGATGTTCTCCATGTAGACATCCCGGGTCCGGTCCACCTTGGCCACGACCTCTGCGGCCTGTTCGATGACGAAGGTTTCCACGAAGAGGTTGAAGTTGACGATGACCACCTCATCCCCGGTGATGGTGACGGTTTCCGTGATGGGCGTGTACCCGATGAACCGTCCGGTGATCTGGTACGTTCCCGGAGCGAGCCCTGTCAGGTTGTAGTTGCCGTCGAGGTCGGCCATGGCCCCTTTGGTGGTGCCCTCGACGAACGCATTGGCTCCAATGAGGGTTTCGCCCGTTTGGCCATCCGTGATTTTGCCTCGGACCGTGCCCTGTGCTGCGCCAATCAGGGGCATCAATCCAAGGAAAAGGAGAATAAGCGTACGCATTTGACTCAATCAGATTGCAAAAGGACTGAGAAAGGCCATCAGCGGCGTTAAGCCAGTGTTATTAGAATGCATCCTCTTGGTCACGCGCGGGAAACAGGGGGCAGAAAATGAGAAGGCCGAACCCCGAGGGGTCCGGCCTTCCGTTGAGTCTGAGGCAATTGGTTTTAGCGAGCTCAGTCACACAGCGTTCCGAAGACGCCCAGGAATTCGAGCAAGTCACCCGCTCCGATTTGACCGTCTTGGTTGAGGTCAGCCGGGCAGTCGTTGCCACTGCCAAATCCGGTGCAGCTTCCATCGTCGACGTTGGCCATTGCGTTGTAGTTCTCAGCATCGACATACGTGCACCCTTGGACGGGGGCTGTCGTGCAGGAGGCCTCGTCTCCCACGGCGTAGGCGTTGTATTCGTTGTATCCAGGGTTGGTGCAGCCCGTGCAGGCGGCATCGGCATCGAAGCAGAACACAAACAGGTCGGAGGCCAGTGGTGCAGCGATGGTGATGGTCCGCGGGGCGATGGTCTCCGTCGTTCCGTCACCGGCGATGAAGGACACCGTGAAGCTGCCTTCTCCCACCGTGTAGTCAAAGCTGTAGGCATTGAAGTTGGCGTAGTTCATGGTGCCGAATGCAGACTCATCAATGATGATGTCGGCTCCGTTTGAACCTTGCTGGGCCATGTCCACCACGATGCGGATGGTGTACTGGCAGGAACCGTCATCCAGGAGAACCGTTTCGTCATAGTTCTCGGCGAGTGGATCCGTACAGCCGCCTTCGAATTCGCACAGCGAGTTGTCGATGTTGACGGCGTCCGCATTGTAGTTGGAGGCCAAGGGGTCGCCACAACCGGATGGTGCGCACTCGGCATTGGCCTCGCCCGGAGTCGGGGTGGCGTAGCATCCGATGATGTTGCTCGTCTCCGAGGAACTGGCGAAGTTCTGGCTGTAGTCCGCTGCGTTGGCCGCGTAAGCTGCCATCAACGTGTAGGTGAGGGGGGACAAGCCGTCCGTCAGGGTCAACACATCTCCGGTCGCGTCCAGGCTGAGGTTCTGCACGAGGAAGCCTCCAGCCGGAAGGTCCACATCTCCAAAGGCATGCGAGTCGGACTGGCTGCTGATGGTCAGGCCATCGAGGGAGCAAAGGTTGCCGGCGTTGGTGATTTCCACATAAGGCTGGGCAGCTCCATTGTGTGCTTCCGAGACCGTAATGTCTCCAGTGGTGCACAGGGGCGTGCCATCCTCAAAGGAGTCGGCGAACAGGCCACGCTCATCGACGAAGGACCAACCTTGGGTCCAGTCGGAGCCGGATCCTTGACCGCCTTCGATGTAGAGCTTGTCGGTGGCCTGCTGTCCGGCTGCGTCGAACGCGAAGGTGTAATCGATGGAGAGGCTGTTGTCGACCACG
>JAYYEI010000049.1:0-239037 GCA_036159995.1 Bacteroidota bacterium | reverse complement strand
GAGCCGGGCAACGGAGAGCCCTACCTGCTCATCGGGGATGCCGTGGCGTCCATGGTGAGCGCCTGCTCCGACAGCCCGCTCGGTGGCCGTGAGGTCTACTGGCTCGCCACGGATTACTACCAGCGCGCCAAGTCGGTGGACAGCGAGGTGGCCTCCAAGGCCAACACCAAGATCTCGCAGGTCAGCAAGTCCTACCCGACCGTCGACGACCTGTTCACCTACGGCATCGACGAGGGCAAGGAGATCACCGTGAAGTGCCTTGGGGAGACCACCAAGGCGCGCAAGCCTTGATGCCCGACCCGGCCCGATTTTCCCGGAGCCTGGGGTGTTGGCTCGCCGCCGTCTTGACTGTGGTGGGATGCCGCAACAGCCTGGAGGAGGTCTCTGATTTCGAGACCCTCGACAACGGACCCGCCCAGACCATTGACGGGGCGGACATGGAGTACAGTGAGGATGGCGTGCCCACCCACCGGCTCCGTGCCGCGCACATGGAACGCACCGCAGAGGAAGAAGCCGGCTGGGACGTCCGCGGGGGATTCGACCTCGAGGTCCTCGACGATGCCGGCGGCCGCGGGGCCGTTCTCCATGCGCAGGAAGGCCGGTTCGAGGAAGCGTCCAAGCACCTCATCGCCCGGGGCGGCGTGCGCCTCGTCGGCCCCTTGGGCGACACCCTCTTGACCGAATTGCTCTATTGGAGCGCGGACAGCGACCGCGTCCACACGCCGGCACGGGTGGAGGTCCGAACCCCGGAGGGCATCCTGCGGGGCACGGGGCTCGAATCCGACGCCCGGTTCGAGCGCTACCGCATCCTGAAGCCCACGGGCACCTTTGTCATCGACACCACCCGAACCTCTCCATGACCGACCGCGTCCACCTCATTGCCGAGCGCATCTGGGGCCTCGTCACCGTGCTGGCCCTCGGCCTCGCCCTCTACGACATCGCCACCCGCGGATGGGCCGGCGGCAAGACGAGCTTGCTCTTCCCCGCCATCGCCGGAGCCTGGTACTTCACCCGACGGGGCGTCCGCCGGAAGATCGACGCCTCGGCCGAGCGGGAGGCCGACCGTTCCGCCTGAATCCACCCCGACTTGGGGGCGCTTCCCTTACCTTGAGCCTGACCCCCGGAGCATCCCGATGGACCCCGACCCTGCCAGTTTCCTTCTCCTGCTGTCTTCCCTGTTGGCTTCGGCCTTCTTCTCGGGGATGGAAATCGCCTACGTGTCGGCAAACCGCCTGCAGGCCGAATTGGACCGCAAACAAGGCGGCCTCGCGGGACGCTTGGTCGAATTCCTCCTGCGCCGGCCGGAACGCTTCATCGCGACGATGCTGGTCGGCAACAACCTCGCCCTGGTCGTCTTCGGCCTGGAATCCGGGGCCCTGTTGAGCCAATGGATCTTCGGCGTGGACACTTGGGAAACGGCGCCCTCCCCACTGCTGGCCCTCGCCGTTCAGACCGCCATCGCCACCGTGGTCATCCTGATCACGGCAGAATTCCTACCCAAGAGCTTCTTCCATGGCGCGCCAAATCTGTGGCTCCGCGCCCTGTCCATTCCCCTTGTCATCGTCCACACCCTTCTGCTCCCACCGGCCATGGTCGTCCTGGCCCTCAGTCGCCTGTTCCTCGGGCGCAAGGAGGAGGACGGGGCGGACGACAGTCTCGGGGCCGTCGACCTCGACCACTTCGTCCGGAGCCTCAACGAGCGCCTCGATGGAGAGGAAGAGGAAACCGCCCTGGACAATGAGCTGCAAATCCTGCAGAACGCCCTCGACTTCTCTTCGCTCAAGGCCCGGGACTGTCTCGTGCCGAGGAACGAAATCGTCGCCCTCGATGCCGGAGCGGGCTTGGACGAGCTCGACCGGTGCTTCCAAGAGACCGGACTGAGCAAGGTGGTCATCTACCGGGGCGACATCGACCACATCGTCGGTTACGTTCATTCCAAGGACCTCCTGCGCAAGGCGCCCCTTGCCGAAGGGGAGGAGGCGGACATGGCGATTTCCAAACTCCTCCACCCGACCATCATCGTGCCCGAACCCATGGGCGCCCAGGACATCCTCGCGGAGTTCATCCGGCGCAAGCGCCACCTCGCCGTGGTGGTCGACGAATACGGCGGGACCTCGGGAATCCTGACGATGGAGGACATCGTCGAAGAGCTCATCGGGGACATCGAGGACGAACACGACACCGAGGCCCTGGTGGAAATGGAGATCGGCGAGGGCCACTTCCGGTTCAGCGCCCGGCAAGAGGTGGACGACATCAATGCGCGTTTCTCCCTCGACCTCCCCGAGAACGAGGCGTACGAGACCCTCGGCGGTCTGGTCCTCTTCCACACCGAGGAGATTCCGCCGGAGGGGACGCGACTCCAATTCGACCGCTCGACCGTCCAGGTCACCCGGGTGGACGGGGCCCGGATTGTGCTGGTCGAAGTCCTCCAAAACGACGGCGAATCCGCATAACGTGGTCCGCCGTGCACTGCGTATCTTCGCGAACCATTGAAAAATCCTGCCACCATGGGCATGATCGAAAGCATCCGCAACCGCCAAACGCTCCTCCTCACCCTCATCGGGTTGGGCATGTTGAGCTTCCTCATTCCGTATGACGCCGTGATCGCCCTGATGGGCAACAACGCCGGGAACCAATCCGCCGGCGTGGTCAACGGGGAGGAGATCTCTTTCCTCGAGTACCGGACCAAGGTCCAGCAGCGCACCGGTCTGTTCAATTACACCGACAACCGGTCCGCCCAGAATGAGGTCTGGGGCGATATCGTCGCCGAGCGCCTGTACAGCGACGAGTTCAGCGATCTCGGCCTCGAGCTGACCAAGGAGGAGTTCGACGACATCCGTTACGGAGATTTTGTGTCCCCGTGGGTCTCCCGCACCTTCTACGGAGGGCAGGTGACCGAGGAGCAGAAGGAGAACTGGCGCCAGACGTTCAGCCAGATGTACAGCGACCCCAATGGCCGGGCCAACTACAACGGGTACGCCGACATCATCAGCTTGAAGCGCATGCGGGAGAAGTTCGATGGCCTGGTCAAGGCCGGCCTCGCCGCCAACACGCTGGAAGGCAAGCGCGAGTTCCTGCGCGCCGAGGAAAAGGTGGATTTCCGCTACGTCCTCAAGCGCTACACCTCGGTCTCCGATGACGAGGTCGAAGTGACCGACCGCGACGTCCGGAATTACTACAACGCCCACAAGGACGAGGCCCAGTACGCCCAGCGCGCCGGCCGCGACCTCGAGTACATCCGCATTCCAATCGCCGCGAGCTTCGACGACCGCAAGACCGTCGAGACCCAATTCGAGCAGTGGAGCGCCGACTGGCAAGCCGCCGAGGATGATGCGGCCTTCCTGTCCGCCAACGGCCTCGCCGGAGATGCGACGGAAGTCCAATTGAAGGCGGCGGCCATGAAGACCGAATCCAAGGCGGCCGAGCTCGAAGCCGCTTCTGTCGGTGACGTGGTCGGACCGTACTTCGAAGGCGAGTCCATCCGCCTCGACAAGGTCCTGTCCAAGGAGGCCGTGGCCGACAGCACCGTCAAGTGCCGCCACATCCTCCTTAAGACCGACGACATCAACGACGCAGCCCAACTCGCCACCCTCGAGGCCCGTGCCGACTCGCTCAAGCGCCGCCTGCGTGCCGGGGATGAGTTCGCTGACCTTGTCAACAAGCACAGCGAGGACCCCGGCTCCAAGGCCACCGGCGGCGAATACGAGTTCCAGCGCGGCCGCATGGTAAAGCCGTTCGAGGACTTCTGCTTCGACAACCGGGTCGGCACCATCGGCACGGCCAAGACCAACTACGGTCTGCACCTCATCGAGGTGCTCGACCAGCAGTGGACCGCCGATGCCATCACCGTCAGCCGCGTCGAGCGCTCCGTCGGCATCTCTGACAAGACAGCCGAAGCCGCCGAGCAGCAGGCCCTCAACTTCGCCATCGACAACAGCAACACCGAGGACTTCCGCAACGCGGCCGACACCATGGGATACGCCGTGGTGACCGCCCGCGACCTGCAGTCCGGCTCCGAGGCCATCACGGGTCTGACGAACGCCGGCGAGGTGGTCGGTTGGGCCTACGGTGCCGAAGCCGGCGATGTGTCCAACCCCTTCCGCATCGACGGCGACTACATCATCGCCACCTTGGTTCGCATCAAGGAGGCCGGCGTCCCGCCGCTCGAAAACGTGGAGGCCCAGATGCGCGCCGGTGCCATCAAGGACAAGAAGGCCGAGATATACATGGACATCATGGTCGGCAGCTCCCTTGAGGACGTGGCCGAGAAGGCCGGCGACAAGGTCAGCACGGCCACGGGCGTCAGCCTGAAGTTCCCGAGCATCAGCGGTGCGGGCAGTGCCCCGGAGCCCGATGTGATCGGTGCCGCCTTCGCCCTGCCGCTCGACGTCATCAGCGAGCCCATCCAGGGGGCCAACGGAGTCTGGGTCATCGCCCCGGTCACCCGGAACCCCGTGGAAGCCATGGGCACCTTCACTACGGAGGTGGCCGGCCTGAACGACCGCACCTACTTCCGCAACCTGCCGCTCAGCAGCGGCGCCCCGGTCCGCCTGTCCTCCGCCATCCAGGAGAAGGCCGAGGTCGAGGACCTGCGCCAGGGCAGCTGATTCCAGCGTTCCCGACGGACAGACGCCTGTCTGCCTGTGGTGGTCACTCGGACCGCTCCAGGAGGCAGGCGTCTCCGTAACTGAGGAACCGGTAGCCCTGCTCCACGGCATGGGCATAGGCCCCGCGCCACCCCAGACCAATCATCGCCTCGACGATGCAGAGGAGCGTGCTGTTGGGCATGTGGAAATTGGTGAGCAGCCGACGGGCCGACCGCACGCGGTAGCCCGGCACCACCATCAAGTGGGTCACGAACTCGAGTTCCCCGGCCGCTTCCACGCGGTTGGCCAGCCACCCTGCAGCCTCCCGGAAATCCGAGAAGCCCGGCTCCACGTCCCGGTGGATCCACTGCGCGACATCCGCCTCCGGTCCGGGACCACCGGCCTTCCATCGGCTGGCGAGCCAGAACGCACTTTCGAGCGTCCGCAGAGAGGTGGTGCCGACCACGGTCAAGTCCTCGATGGCGGACAACCGGCGGAGCGAAGCATGCGAAATGAGACACCGCTCACCGTGCATCACGTGCCCTTCCACGGCGCCCGACAGCGGCTTGAAGGTGCCAACACCGACGTGCAGGGTCACCTTGCCGAAGTGGATTCCCCGCGCCTCCATCGAGGCGATCAGACCGGGCGTCAGATGCAGCCCGGCCGTCGGGGCTGCGACGCTTCCGGGAAGGCGGGCGAATACGGTCTGATAACGGTCCGCATCGGCGGCCTCGGCTTCCCGACGCATGTAGGGCGGCAGGGGAATGCGGCCGAGCCGGTCGAGGATGTCGCCGAACCGGACCTCACCCTGCCAGCTGAACCGGAGGGCCTCCCCTTCCCGCTCGACCTGAAGGCCCACACCGCTGTCCGGCACTTCGAGGGGTCCGGACTTCCATTTCTTGGCTCCACCCACCATCGCATTCCACACGACCGGGGAGGGGGAAACCAGTGCTTTTTCCACAGGCACGTCCCGCGGCTCGAGCAACAGGAGCTCGAGGACCCCACCCGTCGGCTTGCGGGCCATCATCCGGGCGTGGAGCACCTTGGTCTCGTTGACCCACACCCCGGAACCCGGCGGGAGGAGGGAAATGAGATCGGTCACGCCCCGATCCGCCAAGGCCCCCGATGGGGCGACGTGCAGCAAGCGGGCGTCCTCCCGGCGGGCAGGGGGATGCTTGGCGATGCAGGCCTCGGGCAGTTCATAATCGAAGGGTTGGAGGGCATCCTGCATGGTGCGGGCAAGCTACATCCCCCTCATCTTTGCCCCATGCCCCGCGATGTGCATTTCATCATCGGCGCTTCCGGTCAACTCGGTACGGAATTCGCCCTTGAGCTTCATCGATCCGGCGAGCGCGTCGTGCTCGCCGACATCAAGCACCCCACGCTCGACGCCCTGCGCGATCTGCCCTTCGTCTGCCTCGATGTGCGCGACCGCGACGTGGTGGCTGTCGAACTCAAACGGCAAGGGGCCACCCATGTCCATCACCTCGCCGCGGCCTTGAGTGCGCGGGGGGAAAAGGAGCCGCAGTGGGCGTGGGACCTCAACATGAGGGGGCTGCTCAATGTCCTTGAGGTTGCGGCCGAACACCGGGACATCGCGCAGGTCTTCTGGCCGAGCTCGATTGCGGTCTTCGGGCCCGACAACGGGCCCGTGGCCGAGCAGAACGGGCACCGACTGCCCGAGACCGTCTACGGCATCAGCAAGCAGGCCGGCGAACAATGGTGTGCCTGGTTCCGCAAGCACCACGGTGTGGACACCCGGTCTGTCCGCTATCCCGGGCTCATCGGGGAGCTCTGCCCGCCGGGAGGGGGCACCACCGACTACGCCGTCGAGGTGTTCGACCACCTGCATGGCGCCGAATCCTACGCCTGCTTCCTCCGGGAGGACACCATGCTGCCCATGATGCACATGCAGGATGCCATCGGGGCCATGCTACAGATCACCTCAGTGGAGGCCGACCGCATCCGCAACGAGGAAGCCTACAACATCCAGGCGATGTCCTTCGACCCCGCCACCCTCTTCGCGGAAATCCGTCGGCATGTTCCGGGCTTCCGGGCGGAATTCCAGCCGGATTTCCGACAGGCCATCGCCGACGGTTGGCCGGACCGTCTCGACGACACCGCAGCCCGCGAGGACTGGGGCTGGTCGCCGACGGTCGCCTTGCCGGAGCTCGTGGCCCGGATGGTCGCGGCCAAGTCCCCGGCCCTCGCGGCCGAACCCGGGCTCTAACGTCTTTCCAGGCGGGGAGTGAAACCTTTGTCCACCGCAGTGCGTAACGGGGGCCACAATGCTCGCTCCCATGAACAGCACGCGCATCCTCCTCGGGCTTCTGCTCCTCTCCGGCAGTGCACTTTCCACGGCTTCCCCCTCCCTGACCGGCGGGGACGATCCGACCCACGCTGAGGGAACGGCCCATGTGGTCATCCTCGGCAAGGACTCCGGTGTCGAGTCCTTTCCCGCCGACGCCATCTATGAAGAGGGCGATTTGGTGGATGGAGAACGGAACGGACTGTGGACGCGGTTCCATGCCAATGGCGCCCTGCGGTCCGAGATTCATTATGCTTCCGACCAACCCTTCGGAGACTACCGATTGTACGACACCGACGGCAACCTCTATGAGGAAGGCCGCTGGGAATACAGCATGAACGTCGGTTCTCTGCGCCGTTATTGGCCCAATGGCTCCGTTCAACAGATCCTGGCCTTCGATGCCAACGGGGTCGGTCAGGGCCAGCAACGCTACTTCCACGACAACGGACAGCTCGAAATGCTCGTCGAACTGGTCGACGGCCAGGAGAGCGGCGACCTCATCCGGCTCGACCGCGAAGGGCGGGTTCTGAGCCGAACGACCTACAGCACCGGACACATCGTCCAACGTTCCCACTGATTCACGACATCCTGCTTGATGCCGATTGGGCCGGTACGTCCGGCCCCGCTTGACCAAGAAGACCGGTCCGCCATGTGTGCGGGCCGGTCTTTGCTTTCCGATATTTGCCCCCCGAGGGCGACCCGCCTTCCGAAACCGCCCCGACATGGACGCCCAGAATCCCACCGAAGCCGTCGTCAGTCCCTTTGCCACGGACCTCCACATCGGCAATTCGCTCAGCCGGAAGAAGGAACGCTTTGTTCCCCTCAACTCCCCCTATGTGGGCATGTACGTCTGTGGTCCGACCGTGTACAGCAATGTCCATCTCGGCAACGTGCGGACCTTCCTCACCTTCGACGTGGTCTTCCGGTATCTCGTCCACCTCGGATACAAGGTGCGTTATGTCCGGAACATCACCGATGTCGGCCACCTGACGGGCGACTCCGACGACGGGGAAGACAAGATTGGCAAGAAGGCCCGGCTCGAGAACCTCGAGCCCATGGAAGTGGTCCAGCGGTACACGAATGACTTCCACGATGTGATGCGGGTGTTCAACATCCTGCCCCCGTCCATCGAACCGACCGCCACTGGACACATCGTCGAGCAGATCGGCATGATCGAAGAGATCATCGCCAACGGATTCGCCTACGAGGCCAACGGCAGCGTCTACTTCAACGTCCGAAAGTTTGCCGAGTCCCACGACTACGGGGCCTTGAGCGGCCGCAAGATCGACGAGCTGCAGAACCAGACGCGCGCCCTGGACGGCCAGGACGAAAAGCAGGACCCGCTGGACTTCGCCCTCTGGAAGAAGGCGGACGACAGCCACCTGATGCGCTGGCCATCGCCTTGGGGCATCGGCTTCCCCGGTTGGCACCTCGAGTGCTCGGTCATGAGCACGAAATATCTCGGCCGCACTTTCGACATCCATGGCGGCGGCATGGACCTCAAGTTCCCGCACCACGAGTGCGAGATTGCCCAGAACGTGGGTGCCCATGGAGAAAAGAACCCTGTTCGGTACTGGATCCACGGCAACATGCTGACGGTCAACGGGCGGAAGATGTCCAAGTCCGAGGGCAACGGCTTCACCCCAGACGAACTCATCACCGGCAACCACAAACTCCTCGAGAAGGGGTACTCTCCGATGACCGTGCGCTTCTTCATGTTGCAGGGCCATTATGCCGGCACGCTTGACTTCTCCAATCCGGCCCTCCAGGCGGCGGAGAAGGGGCTTGAGCGGCTCATGAGCGCGTGGGGACTCCTCGCCGAACTCACTCCCATTGCAGAGGCCGATGGCCTTGAATCCGCGCCCGACCTCGACGCCCTGCGCGACCGGGCCTACGCGGCAATGAACGACGACTTCAACACGCCCATCCTCATTGCAGTCCTCTATGACGCCGTGAAGGTGGTCAACTCTGTGGCCTCCGGAAGGATGGCCCTGTCGGCTCAAGGCGTGGAGGCGTTGCGCTCCCTCTTCGATGTCTTTGGCCGGGACATTCTCGGCCTCGAACAGGAAACCTCCGCAGGGGGAGACGACGACCGCACCGACGGATTGATGGGCGTGCTGTGCGACCTGCGTGCGGAGGCCAAGGCCAACAAGGACTGGGCCACCGCCGACCTCATTCGCGACCGGCTGGCCGGCATGGGGGTCCAGATCAAGGATGGAAAGGATGGAACGAGCTGGACGTTTGATTGAACGCTCCCTTCGGAGGTTCCTCGCGGTAGGATTGGGGCTCGTGCTCCTCGCCGGTTGCGGTGAGGCCGAACCCAAACGCACGCCTCCGCCCCCACCGGCACCCGCTGCGCGGCCCCTCGTCCAGACTCCGGCCTTTTCCGGGGACAGTGCCTACGCCCACGTGGCCAAGCAAGTGGCCTTTGGGCCCCGAGTGCCCAATACGGATGGGCACCGGGCCTGTGCAGACTGGCTCGTTGCCACCCTGGAGGGCTACGGAGCGGACGTGACGGTCCAGACCGGACGGGTCACCGCCTATGACGGGACCGCCCTCGACATCCGCAACATCTTCGGAGCCTTCCGGCCCGAGGTGCGCCGCCGGGTGTTGCTCTATGCCCATTGGGACACCCGTCCCTTCGCCGACAAGGATTCGGTCCGGACCGACCAGCCCATCGACGGAGCCAACGACGGCGCCTCCGGGGTCGGGGTCCTGCTCGAACTCGCCCGTTTGCTGGGTGACAGCCTGCCGAATGTGGGCGTCGACATCGCCTTCTTCGATGCCGAAGACTACGGAGAGCCCGAATGGCTGCCCAACCGGGACCAGGACTACACGGACTGGTGCCTCGGCTCCCAGTATTGGGCCCGCAAGCCCCACGTGCCCGGCTACCGCGCACGCTATGGCATCCTGCTGGACATGGTCGGGGCCAAGGGTGCCGTGTTCCATCGGGAAGGCACCTCCATGGCCCTGGCGCCCAATGTGGTCGACAAGGTCTGGAGCACCGCCCGCCGGATGGGCCACGGAAACCTCTTCCGCAACCGCGTCACCCCGCAGACCATCGACGACAACTTGTTCGTGAGCCAGCTGGCCGGCATTCCCTCGGCCAACATCGTCCATTACCATCTGGACACCCGCATGATGGGGTATTTCCCTCAGCACCACACGCATGGGGACAACCTGGACGCCATCGACCCGGAGGTGCTCGGCGTGGTGGGTGAGGTGATCACCCAGGTGGTCTACGCAGAATAAACGGGGAGGCTGACCTCCAGCTTCCGGGCGCCGGAGGCATCGCAATCGAGGTTGAGCTGCCCGCCCAGCCGGTCACACCGCATGCGGACCATGGACCAGTGGGAGGCCTTCGTGTCTCCCGCAAACAGGCTCATCGCCTGCCGCCACCATCCCTTCTCGGTGAACTCGTCCAGTTGGATGTCGAGGCCGCCCGGCCCGCTCACGACGGCCATGCGGCAAGGGCCTTGCCCGACCCCGTCGAGCAGCACCTGAAGGAAGTCCCGCAGATGCTCCCGGTCCCCTCGGAAGGGCACGTCCTCCCGGGCCGACCAGTCGAGATGGCCCGCCTGTCCCCGGCGGTCGGCCATTTCCGCGCATAAAGTGGCGAGGTCGATGGGCTCGTGCTGCATTTCCCGGGAGCACAGGGCGGAAAGGCGACCGAAATCGGCCAATTCCCGCTGCATCTCGGCCGGCAGGGCGAGGCCTCCGGCCAACTCCGCAATGCGGCTTCCGCTGGTGGCGAGGGCGTCGATTTGGTGCTGCTTTCCAGGCAGCCATTGCTGCTGGAGGCGCCGAAGCCGCTTGTGCGCCTTGCCCGCCCGACCTCGAGTCTGCCACAGCCACAACATCAGGCAGAGACACAGGATGCCCGCGCCGATGGCCGCCCACTGCCATTGCTCAGCGCGTCTGGCCTCCATCGCGGTCCGCGCATCGCCGATGGCGGCCAGCCAGGGCTCGCTCTCAAACAGGCCCGACCGGGCCCGCTCGGCGCGCAGCATCGCCCGCGATAGGCTGTCAGCCTCGACGAGGGCCAGATAGGCTGGGCCGTGCGCGCCCGTGGTGGCGAGCAGGCCGGACCGCGTGCGCAACGCCTCCACGAGCAGGGGCTCCCGCAGGGCGGCGTCTTCAATCTCTCGGGCCGCCAGTTCTGCATGAAGCGAGGCCGCGAGCGCCTGGGTCGGTCGGGATTTCCAACGCCGAGCCTGCAACAGCCCCCATCGGGCCGTCCACTCCGGAGGCACCACGTCGGTCCCCGCCTCCACGGCTTTCGCCCAGGGCCATTGTCCCATGGCATCGAATGTGGCCATGGCCCGGCCCTCCAACAACAGGCGTCCCCACTCAGTGCCATGGACCACCTTGCGCTCCACCGGGATGGCCCGCCAGGCCGGATTGTCCTCGAATCCGCTCCAGTAGTCCGGGGCCACCTCCGGATGCTTGAGAGAATGACAGACGGCCGCCCATCCAAGGGCGATGGCC
Organism: Bacteroidota bacterium; assembly: GCA_036159995.1. GTDB lineage: Bacteria > Bacteroidota > Bacteroidia > Flavobacteriales_D > Sanyastnellaceae > UBA8752. The sequence goes on along the minus strand of JAYYEI010000049.1, from coordinate 227,655 downwards.
GCCGCCTCGCGCCGGTCGAGCTCGAGGAGCACGGAGGCCCGGGCGAGGTGGTCCGCTTCGGCCTCCTCATAGGCTCCTTCCTCAAAGGACATCGCCGCCAACTGCTCCATGGCCGACACGGCCAGCGCCTTGCGTTCTGGCGACACCCCCTCCTCGGATGTCATCCGCGCCAGACCGAGGAGGAGGGTCCGCGCCTCCTTCCGCTTGCCCTGCTCGAGGCTGGCCTCAGCGAGCGACAGCCGCCACCCGACCCGCTGCTCGGCGAGCCCGGGACACTGTTCGGAGAACCGGATGGCTTCAGTGAGGGCCACATCCGCATGGAGCGGATTCTTCCAATCGAGGTGGATCCGCGCTCGGCGCTCGGCCAGCAGGGCGGAGGAACAGGGGTCGCCGTTCGCTTCGAACTCGTGCTGGGCCGACTTCAGGAGGTCCAGCGACGCCGCATCCAAGCCGATGGTGCGAAGGGAGTCCGCCTTGGCCAGCCATCCTTCCACGGTGACATCGGCCGCAGACAGGGCCACCCCACAGCACAGGAGGAAGGAGCACAGCGCATGGCGAAGCATATCCCAAGCTACTCCCGAGCGGGAAGCGGTTGAGCCCGATGGACGGGAAGGAATGCGCGCCCGGACGTGGAAAACCGGGCAGAGGTCGGTCTGCGGCGGGCAGGCGCCCTCAGCAGGCTGGGGTGAACTGCTCGAGGAAACGGAGGTCGTTCTCGAAGAACGCCCGAAGATCCCCGATCTGCCACTTCAGCATCGCGATGCGCTCGATGCCCATGCCGAAGGCGAATCCGGAGAACTCGTTCGGGTCGATGCCCGATGCCTCGAGGACGGCGGGATCCACCATGCCGCAGCCCATGATCTCCAGCCAGCCCGTGCCCTTGGTGATCCGTTTGTCGACTTCGGTCTCAAGGCCCCAGTAGACATCCATCTCCGCGCTGGGCTCCGTGAAGGGGAAATAGCTCGGACGAAGCCGGATGCGGGTTCCGGCCCCGAAGAACTGTTCGGCAAACGTCAGGAGGGTCTGTTTCAGGTCGGCGAAGCTCACGTCCCGGTCGATGTACAGCCCCTCGATCTGGTGGAAGATGCAGTGCGCGCGGGCGCTGATGGCCTCGTTGCGGAACACCCGGCCCGGCATCACGATGCGCAGGGGCGGCTGGCGCTTCTCCATCTCGCGGACCTGCACGGAACTGGTATGCGTGCGGAGCAGCAGGTCAGGATTGCGCTGGATGAAAAACGTGTCCTGCATATCACGGGCGGGATGTTCCTCCGGGAAATTCAAACCGGAGAACACGTGCCAATCATCTTCGATCTCGGGGCCATCCGCCACGGCGAACCCCATGCGGTCGAAGATGCCGAGGATTTCCCGCCGCACCACCTGAATCGGGTGGTGGGAGCCCAACGGCACCTCCCCACTGGGACGGGTGTGGTCCGTGCCGCTGGAAGAGGCGTCCTCCTGCGCCGTGAGGGCCGCCTTGGCGGCATCGAAATGGGCCTGAAGGGCCTGCTTGAAGGCGTTCAGCGCCTGGCCCATCTCCCGCTTCTGCGGGCCGGGCACTGCGCGGAAGCGTTCGTTGAGGTCCTTCAGCAATCCCTGCCGACCGAAGTGGGCGATGCGGAAGGATTCCAGCGCATCCGCATCGTCCAGGGTCTGGGCCTGGGCCTCCGCCAGCAGGCGATCGAGTTCAGCTTGATCGAGGGTGGACATGAATTCAGTCGAGGAGGGTCATGGTCATGCGCACATCCTCGGCCGGCCGGTTGGCGCGGTCGGTCTGCACGGCACAGATGGCGTCGAGGACGTCGAGTCCCTCCACCACCTGACCGAACACGGTGTACTGCATGTCGAGGTGCGGCGTGCCCCCGAGCTCGCCGTAGGCGGCAATCTGATCGGGCGTGTAGGAGAACGGCTGGAGCATGCTGCTGCGCTTGCTCTGCACGATGTTCTGCAGGGACTGCGGGGTGACGTCCCGGCCCTGGACGATGTAGAATTGGCTTCCGCTGCTGCGGCGTTGCGGATTCACCTGGTCTCCCTGCCGGGCAGCGGCGAGGGCGCCCTTCGTGTGGACGAAGGCCGGATCGATTTCGGCCTCAATCGTGTAACCGGGCCCTCCGGTGCCGAGACGGCTGCCCGGGGTGGCGTCCTTGGAATTGGGGTCCCCTCCCTGCGCCATGAAGCCGGAGATGACCCGGTGGAAGAGGGTGCCGTCGTAGAATCCTTCGCCGGCCAGCTTCAGGAAGTTGTCCCGGTGCTTGGGAGTCTCGTTGTACAGCTCCACAACGATGGTGCCGAGGCTCGTCTCGATGCTCACGCGGGGGCGAGGCTCTCCCTCCTGTGCCGCGGCGGAGAAGACGGAAACGAGGAGCAGCAGGGCGGCGAGGGTGCCGGTGCGGAAGGGGGAAACAACCATCGGGTGGATTTTGCGTTATTTGTAGGCCTGCAGGGCGGGTGTGCCACCCGTCCGGAAGAGACCTCGAAAATATGAAATCGATGACCCCCCTCCGCGCCTTTGGCAGTCTCGTGCTGTTCGTTCTTGGCTCCCTGGCCTTCACCGGCTGCAACGAAATCGAGGATACCGTCGCGGTGGTGTACGTGCAGAACAGCCTCGGCGCGCCCGTTCAGGGAGCCGAAGTCCGGCTCTTCGCGGTCGGCTCGGTGGACCAGACCTTCATCGGTGAGCTCCGGTTCGATACCACACAGGTCACCAATGCCGCCGGCAGCGTGAGCTTCAATTTCAGCGAGTACTACAAACAGGGCCAGGCCGGCTTTGCCGTGCTCGACATCGAGGCCACCAAGGGTTCCTTGACCGGAATCGGCATCATCAAGATTGAGGAGGAGATGACCAACGAGCAGACGGTCATCATGGAGTGACGCCCCCGGCGCTCCATTCGCAACGGAATTCCCTATTTTCGCGCTCCGCTTCGGCGGACTCGGGATGTAGCTCAGTTGGTAGAGTACGCGTCTGGGGGACGTGTGGTCGCTGGTTCGAGTCCAGTCATCCCGACCTTTGAAAGGAGAGCGAACGGCTCTCCTTTCTTTTTTTGCCCTGACCCATGGATGTCCTTTTCGAACAGCAATGGCGCACCCTCCTCGACACGCTGGAAACCCGGTTTGGCGGAGGCATGGACCTGCAGGACATCCTGTACCTCGTCGGGGTGCAGGAGCTTGGTCAGGGGTTCCGGAAATTCAAGAAGCAGGAGAAGATGGACCTGATGCACGTGGCGGTCTGCACCGTGCTGGTGCCCCAGGGCTTCTATGAATTCAAGGGGCGGGACGACGACGGCTGGCCCCATTTCGAAGAGAAGATTCCGCTGCCGGCCTTGGAGCCGAAGGAACAGGACCGGCTGATCCGCCGGGCGCTCGTGGAGTATTTCGGAGAGGACCCGTCCGAGGTCATCGGCCCGCGAAGCGCTTGAGCGCCGCCTCGTCCTGGATGATGACGTTCTTGCCTTCGAGGGTCACCCACCCGTCGGATTTGAAGTCGCTGAGGGCCCGGATCAGACTCTCCTTGGCGGTGCCCACCATGCCGGCGAGATCCTCGCGGCTGAGCTGGGGCCGTTTGTCGGCCTCCTTGAAGCGGGCCTGCAGGTCGAGCAAGGCCTGCGCCGTGCGCTCCCGGACCGACGCGTAGGCCAGGGCGAGCAACCGCTCCTGGTTCTGGGTCACCTCACCGGCAAGCAGACGGATGAAGCGCATCGCCACATCGCGGTTCCGGTGCATCAGGTCGAGGAAATTCTTGCGCGGAATCAGGTGGACCTCGGCGTCCTCCAACACCTCGGCGGCACTGCCGTACTCCAGCCCCTTCAGCACATCCATGTGGCCGAAGAAATCGCCGGCCTTGCACAGTTCGATGATGAGCTCCTTGCCATAGCTGTCCGTGCGAAGGACCTTGACCACACCCGAAGCCACGTAGTACACGTGATTCGTGGAGTCGCCCTCTCCATAGAGGATTTGGCCCACTCCATACTTGCGGGGGCGATCCCCCACGTCGATTCCCGGGATGCCTCCGTGCTCGGTCGCATCGGCGATGAACTCATTGAGGCGCTGCGGGGCCCGGCCGTATTCACGCTGCAGGATGGCGCTCTTGCGGAGGCGCACGTCGATGGTCGCGAGGAGGTCGGCCTCACTGAACGGCTTCACGAGGTAATCGTCCGCCCCGCTTGTCATGCCCCGGCGCATCTCATCCGCCCCGTCACGGGAGGTGAGGAAGATGAAGGGGATCATCGCCGTCTGCGGGTCATTGGACAGGTAATGCAGAACGCCGTACCCATCGAGCTCGGGCATCTCCACATCGCAGATGATCATGTCGGGACGCTCCAGCTGGGCCCGCTCGACCCCCATCTTGCCGTGCTCCGCCTCGATGACCTCGTACCCCGCCAACTGCAGGATGTCAGCTGTCGTGGTCCGAAGGAACTGGTTGTCTTCGACGATGAGAATCTTCTTGGCCATGGTACGGTGTGCGGTCGGTTCGGGCGAATCGGTTCCTCGCAAGGTAAGCAGACGGGACAGGAGTGCCCCACCCCTGTTCATCCCGGCTCCCACGGCTCGCGGAGGTGGGCTAAATTCGCGCCCGACCCACCCCGAACCGGCATCATGAAGATTTCCCTGGATTGGCTCGCCTCCTGGCTCCCCCTTGACGCGGCTCCCACCCGGTCCCCCGAGGACCTGTGCGACATCCTCACGGCCAGCGGTCTCGAGGTGGAAGGCCTGGAGGAGATGCCCGCTGTGCCGGGGGGGCTCCGCGGCATGGTCGTGGGCGAGGTCCTGACCTGCGGCCAGCATCCGAATGCCGACCGGCTCCGAGTGACCACCGTGGATGTGGGCGGGGACGCTCCGCTCAACATCGTCTGTGGCGCCCCGAATGTGGCGGCGGGACAGAAGGTCATCGTCGCCACCATCGGCTCGACCTGCCACCCGGTGGAGGGTGACCCTTTCAAGATCAAAAAGGGCAAGATCCGCGGGGAGGTCTCCGAGGGCATGATCTGTGCCGAGGACGAACTCGGCATCGGACAGGACCACGACGGCATCCTTGTGCTGGACCCGTCGGCCACCGTCGGCGCCGGGGCGGCCGAGGTTCTCGGACTGGCTTCGGACCACTGCATTGAAATCGGCCTGACCCCGAATCGGACCGATGCCATGGGACACCGTGGGGTCGCCCGCGACCTTCGGGCCGCCTGGCGGTGGAATGGAGGAGAGGAAGCTGCCCCGTCGTTGCCCGCGCTGGGCAACCTGCCCACGCCGGAACTGACCGTCGGGACCGGTCCTGTGTCGCTGGACGTGGAGGCCGCCGATGGCGCGCCCTGTTATCTGGGCGTCACCCTCCGAAACGTTCAGGTCGGACCCGCTCCGGAGTGGATGCAGCGCCGCCTGCGGACCATTGGCATCGAGCCCAAGAACAACGTGGTGGACATCACCAACTACGTGCTGCACGACCTCGGCCAGCCCCTCCATGCCTTCGACGCCGACCGCATCGGCGGGAACACCGTACAGGTTCGACGCGCCGCCGAAGGAGAGGCCTTCACCGCGTTGGACGGCAAGGCCCTCACCCTGTCCTCTTCCGACCTCGTGATTGCCGATGCCGAGCGGCCGATGTGCCTCGCCGGCGTGTATGGCGGTCAGGACTCCGGGGTCACGGAGGCCACCACCCGCGTCTTCCTCGAGAGTGCCTGGTTCGAGCCCGTGACCATCCGGAAGAGCGCCAAGCGGCACACCCTGTCCACCGATGCCTCCTTCCGCTTCGAGCGCGGTGTGGATCCGAAGACCCCCTGGCCTGCCCTGCAGGCGGCCGTCACCCTGCTCTGCGAGCATGCCGGCGCCAAGATTGACGGGGGCGTGCAAGCCTTCGAAGGAGATGGACTGCCTAAGCCGGCGCCCATCCGCCTCGATTGGTCCATGCTGGACACCCTGATTGGGGTTCCTCTCGATCGGGACCGCGTCAAAGGCATCCTCGGGGACCTCGACATCGCCGTTGAAGGAGAGGACGCGGACGGCCTTGACCTCGGGTCTCCCGCCTACCGTCGGGATGTGACCCGGCCCGCCGATGTGGTCGAGGAGGTCCTTCGCATCCACGGATACGATCACATTCCCCTACCGGGCCGGATGAAGGTCAGCCTGTCGGACCGCCCCTCCCCGGATCCCGAAACCCTGCGGAAGGAACTCGCCGGCATCCTTGTCGCGCGGGGCTTCCACGAGACGATGCACAACTCCCTTGTGCCCGCCACCCACCTCACCGTGGCCGAGGATGTGACCCTCCACCCCGACCGGGCGGTCACCCTGCTGAATCCCCTCAGCTCCGAACTCGACACTATGCGGCAGTCCCTTTTGATGCAGGGGCTGGAGACCCTCACGCGGAACCGAAACCACCAGCGGCCCGACCTCGCCCTCTTCGAATTCGGCAAGGTCTACCGGCAAGATGGAAACGGGGGTCATGAGGAAGAGGAGCGCCTCGCCCTGCTGGTCACCGGTCGCACCCGTCCGGAGAGTTGGCAAGGGGAGGGCACGGATGGCCTGTCCTTCCTCAAAGGGGCGGTCGATGCCCTGCTCACCCGCTGCGGTCTCCAAGGGGCCAAGCGGGAGTCCTTGGCCGGCGGCGGCCTGTTCCGGGAAGGCCTGAGTCTGTCCGCGAAGGGCGGCTTCTCGGCCCGCGTCGGCCAGGTCCATCCGGCCGTGGCCCGCGCCTTCGACGTCGAAGAAGACGTGTTTTTCGCGGACCTGCCCATGACGGGGCTGCTCCGCGGAGTGTCCCACACGCGCATCACCTCGGCGGACCTGCCCCGGTTCCCCTGGGTGCGGCGCGACCTGAGCCTGGTGGTTCCCGCCGGGGTCACCTATGCCCAGATGGAATCCGTCGTGCGGCAGACCGGAGGCAAGCTCCTGAAGGAGGTCAACCTCTTCGATGTGTACACGGATGAATCCGCCGGCACCACTTCCTACGCCTTGTCGCTCACCCTGCAGGATGCGGACAAGACGCTCAACGAAAAGGCGATCGACAAAACCGTCCACCGCGTTCGCGAACAGCTTTCGCAGCAGCTCGGTGTCACCCTGCGCTGATTGGCCCGCCGAATCCCCCCCCCCTTCGACGTTCCCCGGTCCACCTTTCATTGGACCTATGTCTTCGTTCGGCCGTTCGGCCGCTGGGCGGTCCGGATGTGGCACCGGGTCGAGGTGGAAGGGTTGGAACACGTCCAACGCCGCCGGAGGGGAACCGGGCCCGCCCGGCTGCTTTTCTCAGGACACCAGAACGGTTTGGCTGACCCCGTCGTCGCTTGCGTTTCACTTCCGGAACAGCTGCACTACTTCACCCGGTCCGACGTCTTTGCGAACCCGGTGGCCCGCTGGTTCATCCTTCGGCTGAACATGATGCCGATGTTCCGGCCCATCGACCGCACGCGGGACATGGCGGACCGGAACCGGATCACGTTTGCGGCGGCGCACGGTCGGCTCGACGGCGGGGCCACCTGTGGCATCTTCCCCGAGGCCGGCCACCTCGACGAACGCCGGACGCGCCGGTTCAAGCACGGCTCAGCCCGGTTCATCCTCAACGCGCTGACGCGACCGGCCATCCGGGAGCGAGGGCTCGAGGTGATTCCGATGGCCCTCGACTTCGAGCGGTACGAGGGCTATCGCAGCACCGCACGAATCCGCATCGCTCCAGCCGTCGACCTGTCCTTCCTGCCCGAGGAGGCCGAGGACATCGGCCACCACCGCATCCTGCTCAGCGATCACCTGCGGCAGGCGATGCTCGGCCTGTCCGTGGAGCTCCTCGAAGGCGACCTCTACGATGCCCATTTGGCCCTCTGCCGATACGAGGAAGGGCGGACCGGCGGCCGGCCCGACCCGGGCTGGCTGGAGGAACGGGGGCAGGCCCTCCTCGCGGCGGAAGCGGAGGCCCTGACCGGATTCCAGGCACTCATCGCCTCCGGCATGCCCCACCCCCGGACCCATGACAGTTTTGCCGCCATCGGACGGCTGCATGGAACAGGGCCGACGCCGTGGTGGCCCCTGCTCTGGCGCCTTCCTGCCTGGGTCGTCTTCCGCCTCACCACCGGATGGTGGCCTCGCCTCCTCGAACCTCTGATGGCCCGGCGGGTCCGCCAGGTCGCCTTCCGGACCACCTTCGCCATCCCGGCCAACATGGTGGCTGTCCTCCTCACCTGGTCGACGCTCGCCCTGTGTGCCGGATGGATGGATGGCTCGGTGGGCCTCGGGCTGGGCACCCTCGCCGTTCTCCGGGCCTGTCAATCCTTGGCCATGCCGTTGGAAGACGCCTGGATTGACCGGGCGGAAGAGCGTCGGGCCATGCCCTTTTCCGAGGCGGATTGGATCGTCCGTTGGGCTGGCGGGACCCCCAAGGAATGAGGACAGCGGGCCTTGGAATTCCTGCCTAAATTCAAGGCGCATTTTCCATTGAGCCAAAACCATGGACCAGCAGAAGATCCTCGTCGTAGACGATGAGCCGGACATCCTCGAACTCGTCCAATACAACCTCGAAAAGGGAGGCTTTCAGGTCGAAACGGCGTCCAATGGCGTCGAGGCCATCGAGATTGCCTCCGATTGGCACCCGGACCTCATCCTGCTCGATGTGATGATGCCCGAGATGGATGGCATGGAGACCTGCATGCAGATTCGGGACCACGCCAAACTCGAGAACACCATCATCGCCTTCCTGACGGCGAGGGCGGAGGACTACAGCCAGATTGCCGGGTTCGATGCCGGGGCGGACGACTACATCACGAAGCCGATCAAACCGCGCGTCCTGCTCAGCCGGATCAAGGCCCTGCTCCGCCGCAGTCCGCGGGGGGCGGACCGGAAGCCGGTCTACGCGGGCAAGACGATCACCATCGACCGCGAACGCTACATCGTCATCCGGAACGGCGAGGAGATGAACCTGCCCAAGAAGGAATTCGAACTCCTGTCCCTCCTCGTTTCCCAGCCCGGCAAGGTCTTCACCCGCAGTTCCATCCTCTCTCAGGTCTGGGGCAACGACGTCGTGGTCGGCGACCGCACCATCGATGTGCACATCCGCAAGCTGCGGGAGAAGCTCGGGGACCATTACTTCAAGACGGTCAAGGGCGTCGGCTACAAGTTCGAGGAGGAATGAACGTGCTCACGCCCCGGGGGGTGGCCATCGCCTCCGCCATGGTCATCACCCTTCTGGGCATGGGCCTGTTTGCGTTGGTGCTCAGTCTCTACGGGGTGCAGGCGCCGGTTCAGGCCTATGCCGCGCTGGCGCTGGCCCTGTTTGCCTTGTCGATGGCCGTCACCTACGCCACCATCGAGCGCTTCATTTACCAAAAGGTCCGCATCATCTACAAGAACATCCACCGCTTCAAGAGCACCAAAGAGCGGGCCAAGGACCTTCGGATGAACGAGGACGTGATGGAGAAGGTCCAGCAGGACGTGATGGATTGGGCGCAGGAGCGCGTGCAGGAGATCTCCCAGCTCAAGGAGCAGGAGAATTTCCGCAAGGAGTTCATCGGCAACCTGGCCCACGAGCTGAAGACCCCCGTCTTCAACATCCAGGGCTACATCCTCACCCTCCTCGAGGGTGCCCTCGAGGACCCGGATCACAACCGGAAATTCCTGATCAAAGCGGCGAAAAACGTGGACCGGATGGCCGGCCTGATTGATGACCTCGACGTCATCACCAAGATCGAAGGTGGCTCACTGGAGCTGGAATTGAGGCAATTCAACCTGACCTCGCTCGTCGTGGATGTGATGGACCAGCTCGAGCAGCGGGCCAAACGGGCGGGCATCGAGGTGGAGTTCGTGGACGAGAACCGACGGAATGTGGAGGTGATCGGGGACGCTCCGAAGATTGAGCAGGTCGTGACCAACCTCATCTCCAACAGCCTCCGATACGGTAAGGAGGGCGGCAAGACCGAGGTCCGGTTCTACGACATGGACGAGCAGATGCTGGTGGAGGTCGCGGACGATGGCATCGGCATGTCCGAGGAGCACCTTCCCCGCATCTTCGAGCGCTTCTACCGGGTGGACAAGAGCCGATCTCGCAATGCGGGGGGCAGTGGTCTCGGCCTCTCCATCGTGAAGCACATCATCGAGGCCCATGGACAGACCATCTCGGTCCGGTCCACGCAAGGCAAAGGATCCACCTTTGCCTTCACCCTGCAGAAGGCCTGATTACCCCTGCATCATCCCGGTGCCGGCCCCATTGACGAAGGGGTTGGCCGCCTTCTCCTCTCCGATGGTGGTCGTGGGACCGTGTCCAGGCCAGACCACCCGCTCATCGGGCAACGCATAGAGAACGGTCTCAATGCTCCTCGCCAATGTCGGGGCATCCCCTCCAGGCAGATCCGTCCGGCCCACACTGCCCCGGAACAGCACATCGCCGCCCACGACATTGACCCCGTTTTCCTCCACGAACACGACATGGCCCGGTGCGTGGCCCGGGGTCCACTTCACGGTGAGGCGCAGGTCCCCGAACACGAGCTCGGACCCGTCCACCAAGGGCTCGGGATCGAGCTCGGGGAGCGGATCCATGGGCACGCCATAGAGCTCGGCGGCCCGGGGCGCCATCGCGTAGGTCACTTGGTCCGCCTCGTGCACCCGTGGCCGAAGTCCATAACGATCGTACAGGCCCGCACACCCGAGGACATGGTCGAGGTGGGCGTGGGTGAGGAGGACGGCGCGCGGCACCCAGCCCTTCCCGGCCAGCTCGCGCTCGAAAAGGTCCCACTCCTGCGGGGTCGACATGCCCGGGTCGCAGACGATCGCCCCGCCCGACCCGTCGTGGAGCACCATCGTGTTTTCAGAAAAAGCGTTGAACGCCATCGAGATCATGGCCCGCAAGTTCCCCCACAGGGAACAAACGGCACCCCGGATTCGTACTTTGCCTGTGATGTCGGCCTCGGGATTCCGGAAGGGCAGCCTCTGGCTGGTGTGCACCCTGCTCATGGCGGGGTCAATCCGCGGTCAATTCCACAATGGACTGGACATGGCGTTCGGCCAGCAACGGGTCCAGTACCGCACCTTCGACTGGCAGTACCTCGGGGGCGACCCTTTCGAGGTCCAGTTCTATCAGGGAGGGCGCAAACTGGCGGAACACGCCCTCTTCAGCCTCCTGTCCGACCTGCCCACCTGCGAGGCGGATTTCCAGATGCGGCTGGGAGACGAGGTCCAGGTGCTGGTCTACAACAAGCACGCCGACTTCCGCCAGAGCAACATTGGCATCGATGGCTCGGATGCGGGCAACATCGGGGGCACCACCATCATCCACGGCCGCAAGGTCTTCGCGTGGTTCGATGGGGACCGCGCCGCCTTCCGGCGCCAACTGCGCTCCGGACTCAACCGGGTCCTCCTGCGTCAATTCCTCTATGGCGAAGACTGGAAGGACGTCGTCAAGAATGCCCAGCTCTACGAACTGCCCGTCTGGATGGAAGACGGCATGGTCGGTGCTCTCACGGGCCCGATGGCCGCCGAGGATGTTCCCCAGTTGGAGGACCTCCTTCGTCGGGATGGCATCCGGTCAGTCCAGGTCCTCGATCAGGAAGAGGCCCGCATTGCGGGAGAAGCCGTCTGGCACTTCATCCTGGAAACCTTTGGCCGGCAATCCGTCGTCGACGTGCTCAGCGGATTCAAGGCCGGCCGGACCCTGGACGCCGGCTTCCGGCGCATCGGCTTCGACCTCGAAGGCATCCTCGCGGCCGCCCAGGCCCAGTGGCTGCTCCGGGATGTCACCCCGGCCGCCCTCGCCGCCGCCACTCAACCGGACCCCTCGGGCCAGCTTGAGACCCAGCCGCCCACCGAGCGCCCGAAGCAGCTCGGTGACGTCCCGCACCGCGCCCGGCGGAAGTACCGGCACCACCAATTCGCCACTTCATCCGACGGCCGGTGGACCGCTTGGGCAACGGACGAGCGCGGACAGATCCGGATCTGGGTGTCCGACGGCCACCGCAAGCGGTGCCTCGCCCAGTATGACCACAAGCTCGAGCGCATTGTCGACCCCACCTATCCGGTGCTCGCGTGGCACCCCTCCGCCCCGATCCTGGCCCACATCCACGAAGAGAAGGGGCGGGTCTTCCTGACCACGACCGACGTGGACTCCAAGGAAAGCGCGGAGCGGGAGCTGTTCCGCATCGAGAAGGTGATCCACCTCGACTGGTCTCCCGATGGCCGCAACATCGCCTTCGGAGGGGTCCGCGGTGGCCAATCCGACCTCTATGTGTTCAACACCTTGGCCGGATCGCAAGTCCCGCTCTGGGAGGACCCTTGGGATGACCTCTACCCGGACTGGTTGCCCAACGGATCGGGACTGGTGTTCAGCAGCAACCGACCCGACGGGTGGGACACGTTGGCTCCCTGGCCCGTTCCCGCCACCCGGGACCTGTGGGTCTACCACCTCGACGAGGAGCGCTTCGAGCGGCTGACCGACACCCCGGTCCGCGATGAAGTGCGGCCCCAGGCCCTCGGCCGCGGGCATTTCGCCTATGCGGAGGCGGACGACCTTCGCACCCTGTCCCTGGCCGTGCGCGACAGTGCGATCCTGCGTGTGGACACCGCCATCCACTACCGCCATTTCACCCGCACCGCGCCCTGGCTCCAGCTCGACCGGTCCGCCCTCGCCTTCGGGATCCAGGAAGGCGGCCGGATGTGGGGCACTCACTCCCTGCGCAAGGGTCGGGACGTCTGGACGACCGGAACTTTGCCCGCCCTCCCGGGTGCGCAGTCCATGGAAGAATCCGGCCCGGGCACCTCCATTTCCGGACTGGACGGCCTGGATTACCTCCCCGACGCGATTCCGGATCTGCTTCCGGGGCAGGTGGATTACCAGCGGTACACCTTCGAGTCCGAGCGGGTCCCGGTTGCGGCTTCCACCTCGACCGGCGGCCCGTCGGGTCGAACCCCCCAAGCCAATCGGACCACCTCCGGACCCCTGCCCGACATCCCGACGCCGCTTCCCTACCGCACCAACTATGCGGTGGACGAGTTGCTCAGTCAGGTGGACAACACCTTTGCGACCTCCTTCTATCAGCCCTTCGCCGGTCCAGCCTCCAGCTTCCCCGGACTCAGCGGCCTGATCAAGATCGGCGCCTCGGACCTCCATGAGAACCGGAAATGGGTCGGGGGTGTGCGGCTCGCAGGCAGCCTCGAAAACTCCACGTTCGTCCTCAGTCACCAGGATCTGGAACGCAAGGTCGACCGGCAGTGGATCATTGAGCGCCAGGGCAACGAGCGCCTCAACCCCGACCTCGACGCTCTGACCCGGACGCACACCCACGCCATCCACTACCGCCGGACCGTGCCGTTCAGCGAGACCATGAGCCTGCGGGCCCAACTCACCTACCGGCTGGATCGCACCGCCCTGCTGGCCACCGACCCGTTCAATGCCAGCCGGGACGATCTCTACTCTCAGGGCCTCGGCGGCACCGTGAGCTGGGTGTTCGACGACAGCCGGATCCGGGCCCTCAACATCCGGAACGGAACGCGGGCCAAGGCCTGGTTCGAAATGCTCGCCCCTCCGGACGGCGACGGCGACATGCTGCTCGTGGCGGGGTTCGATGCCCGACGCTACATCCCGCTGTACCAGCGCATCACCCTCTGCCTGCGGGCAGCGGGCAACTCCTCCTTCGGCGATCGCCAGCTGATTCATTACCTCGGCGGGGTCCAGCAATCGCTCATCCCGACGGTCGACGGCGCCATGCCGCTTCCGGACGGGGAGTTCGCCTACCAGACGGCCGCCACGCCCATGCGGGGGTTCCTGCGGAATGCGCGGAACGGCACCAGCTTCGCCGTGGCCAATGCCGAGCTGCGCCTGCCGGTGTTTGCCACCCTCATGCCGAAGAAGGCGCTGACGCCTCTACTCGAGCATTTCCAAGCCGTCGGGTTCTTCGACATCGGCAGCGCCTGGACCGGAAGCGATCCCTACGCCGACGAAAACGCCTTCAACAGCACGACCATCGAGCAGTACCCCGTGAGCATCACCGTTGACAACAACCGGGAGCCCATCATCTGGAACTTCGGATTCGGATTGCGGACAGAACTGCTCGGATATTTCGTGCGAGCCGATTGGGGCTGGGGCGTCGATGACGGCCTCGTCCTCGACCGCGTCTTCCAGCTCTCCCTGACCACCGACTTCTGATTTCCCCATGGACCTGACCTCCCTCCTCACTCTGCTCCTCATCGGCGTCGCCGCCGGCGTGCTCAGCGGGTTCATCGGCATCGGGGGCGGCCTGCTCATTGTGCCGGCCCTGATGTACTTCATGGGCCTGTCCCAGATGGCGGCGCAAGGCACGAGCCTCGCCCTGATGCTGCCCCCGATCGGGGCGCTCGCAGTGATGAACTATTGGAAGGCCGGGGAAGTGGACATCCGCGCCGCCTCCGTCATGGTGGTGGCCTTTGTCGCGGGGGGCTACTTCGGCAGCCGCATTGCCCTGGCCATGGACCCCCTCAAGGTGCGCCTGGCCTTCGGCATCGTGATGCTGCTGGTTGCCCTGCGCATGATCATCCAGACTTCCCGCGCCCTGTGGACCCCGTGACATGCTGAAGAACGCCATCCTCCAGGCCGCTGCCCGGTCCGCCGAATCCGTCCGTCGCCACCGCGGACACCTCCATCGCCATCCGGAACCCTCCTTCTCGGAAACCCGCACGGGCGCCTATGTCTCGGACGCGCTGACCGCAATGGGCATCCAGCACAGCACAGGCTGGTGCGCCGACCGCGGGGCCGCCGGCATCGTGGCCCACCTGCACGGGACCGAAACCGGCACCCGGCACCTCGCCCTCCGTGCCGACATGGACGCCTTGCCCATCCAGGAGGTGGACCGGCCCCACGCCAGCACTGTCCCCGGCTGGATGCACGCCTGTGGCCACGACGCTCACACGGCCTGTCTGCTCGGTGCGGCCGAGGTCTTGAACGCCACCCGTGAGCACTGGCAGGGCACCATCCAGCTCGTCTTCCAGCCGGGAGAGGAGACCCTGCCCGGCGGCGCCTCGCTCATGGTGGCGGAAGGCGCGCTGGCCACCGATGCCCCGGAAGCCGGACCCGGTTCCACGGGAACCCAAACCGTCGACGGCATCATTGGCCAGCACGTCTATCCGCAACTGGACGCCGGCACCGTAGGCTTCCGGAGTGGGCCGTACATGGCCGCCGCCGATGAACTGCAGATCCGCATCGTCGGACGGGGTGGACACGCCGCCCTGCCCCAGCGCACGGTCGACCCCGTCGTGGCCGCAGCCCATGTCATTACCGCTCTCCAGACGGTGGTCAGCCGCAGCTGCGACCCCACCCAGCCCGCCGTCCTCACCTTCGGCAAAGTCTCCGGCGGCCATGCGCGCAATGTCATCCCCGACGAGGTTGTGCTCGACGGCACCCTGCGGACCTACGACGAACCCACCGCCGAGACGCTCCGCGCCGCCATCCACCGCGTGGCCGAATCCACGGCGGCAGCCTTCGGTGCCCGGGCAGAGGTCGATCTGGCCATCGGCTACCCGCCCGTGATCAACCATCCCGCCCTGACCGACCAGTGCCGCCGCCAGGCGGAAGAACTCCTAGGGGCCGACCGCGTGGTCGACCTGCCCTTGCGCATGACCGGCGAGGATTTCAGCTTCTACCAGAAAGTGGTCCCGGGATGCTTTTATCGACTGGGCACTGGAGGCGACGGTCCCGGATGCCGTTCGGGACTGCACACGGCCGAATTCGACATCGACGAGGCCGCCCTCCAAACGGGCACTGCGATGATGGCCTGGTTGGCCGCGACGGGAAGTGTGGGCTGAAGGGCGTCAGTTCGCCACCTCGCTCATGAACTTGATGCGGACCAGCCGGATTTCCTCCTCGCTGTAGGCGTCCTCCATCTCTTCGAGCACCTCGGCCACCGTGCCCTGCTCACTCTCCATGAAGCAGTCCCACAGCTCTTCGATGCTGTCCTCGTCGAGGTATTCCTCCAGCACGTAATCCAAGCCCACCTTGGTGCCGGAGGCCACAATGCCCTCAATGGCGTCGAGCAGTTCCTCGACGGAACACTGCTGGGAAGCCGCAATGTCCTCGAGGGACATGCGACGGTCGAGCTTCTGGATGATGTTCACCTTGCCGGCATTGCGTCCGGCGACGCTGCGGACCACGAGGTCCTCCATCCGCTCGATGCCCTCGGATTCGAGGTGCTCCTTGATCAACGCCAGGAAGGGCGCTCCGAACTTCCGGACTTTGGAGGCCCCCACGCCATTGATCATGAGGAGTTCATCCTCGTTGCAGGGGTAATGCGTGGCCATCTCCTCGAGGCTGGGGTCGGAGAAGATGACGAAGGGAGGCAGGGACAGCCGCGTGCTCTCCTCCTTCCGGAGGCCACGGAGCAGGTCGAGCAGTGGCTCGTCCAGGGCCGCACCCGTCGCGGACGGCTCAGTGGTCCGGACGCGCATGCCCTTGTCCTTGTACAGGGTGAAATCCCGGGGAGTGTCGAGGAAGGACTCTCCAGCCTCGGTCAGCGACAGCACTCCGAATTCCTCGGTCTTCTTCTTGAGGAAACCCGCCAAGGCAATCTGGCGGATGATGCCGTCCCACGCTTCGGCAGGGGCCATGTCCACTCCCTTTCCATTGAACGCAGCCAGTTTTTCGCCGGCATACGTGGAGGTCTCCTGGGTTTCGTTGCCGAGCAGGACGTCCCGAAGGAACGCGCCTCGGTGGCGGCCTCCGGTCGCCTCGACCAGACGAAGGACCAAATCGACATGCTCGCGGCCCTCGTAAGGCTCGGGTGGGTTCCGGGCATTGTCGTCCATGTCCCAACCAGGACCGCTGGTCGGATCGAAGTCCTCCCCGAAGTATTGGAGGATGTATTGACGTCGGGAAGTTGGGGTCTCGGCATAGCCGGCCACCTCCTGAAGGAGCTGCAAGCCGATTTCGCGCTCCGCGATGGGCTTTCCGGAGAGGAACTTCTCCAACTTCTCCATGTCCTGCAGGCCGTAGAACGCGATGCAGTGTCCCTCGCCTCCGTCCCGACCGGCCCGGCCCGTCTCCTGATAGTAGGCTTCGAGCGACTTGGGCATGTCGTAATGGATGACATACCGGACGTCCGGCTTGTCGATGCCCATCCCAAAAGCGATGGTCGCGACGATCACGTCCACGTCCTGCATCAGGAACTCATCCTGGATTCGTGACCGCTGGGCGGAGTCCATGCCGGCGTGGTAGGCGGCGGCGCGCACCCCATTGACCTTCAGGGTCTCCGCGATTTCCTCCACCTTCTTGCGGCTGAGGCAATACACGATGCCGCTCCGTCCGCGGTTCTCCAGCGCGTGCTGGACCACTTGCCGCAGGGCCTCCACCTTCGGGCGCACC
The DNA here is from genome assembly GCA_036159995.1 of Bacteroidota bacterium. Lineage (GTDB taxonomy): Bacteria > Bacteroidota > Bacteroidia > Flavobacteriales_D > Sanyastnellaceae > UBA8752. The sequence continues at coordinate 210,377 of JAYYEI010000049.1, read as the reverse complement.
TCGTAGAAGAGGTTGGGCCGGTTGAAGCTGGCCTTGTAGACGTCGGCGTCGAGGATGCCGAGGTTCTTCTGGATGTCGTATTGGACCTTGGGGGTCGCCGTGGCGGTCAGGGCGATGATGGGGTACTCCCCGATGCCGTTGATGATGTCCCGGAGTCGGCGGTATTCCGGCCGGAAGTCATGCCCCCATTCGGAAATGCAGTGGGCTTCGTCAATGGCGAAGAAGCTGAGCCGAACCGACCGGAGGAAGTCCGCGTTGTCGGCCTTGTTCAGGGATTCGGGGGCCACGTAGAGCAACTTCGTGCGGCCCGTGGCCACCGCCTCCTTCACGCGGACCATCTCGGCCTTGCTCAGGGAGCTGTTCAGATAATGGGCGATGTCGGGGTCATCCGAATGGCTCCGGATGGCGTCGACCTGGTTCTTCATGAGGGCGATGAGCGGGCTCACCACGATCGCCGTTCCCTCCTGAACGAGGGCCGGCAATTGGTAGCAGAGGGACTTGCCTCCACCCGTCGGCATGATCACGAAGACGTTCTTGCCGTCCATCAGGCTGTTGACCACCTGTTCCTGCTCGCCCTTGAACTGGTCAAAACCGAAGAACCGGGCCAAACCCTCCTGCACGGAGGACCCCACGAGGGTCGAAGCATTCACGAAAGGGTCAACAGGCGTCTCCATCTAACTTTGGCATCATCAATATAGGGTCCCCGACCCGCTTCGGCACCTCATTTCACCCTGCGTTTTGCAAACAGAGCCCACCAATTCGTCATCGCCCTCCGGAACCGGCTCCGGACGGGATGCTGCATTGCGCACCCTTCGCCTCGAAGCCGAAGCCATCGCGGGCCTTGCTGAGCGACTCGGCGAGGACTTTGACCACACGGTCTCCCTCGTCCTCCAGCAAGGAGAATCGGGTGGGCGCCTCGTCTTCACGGGCATCGGGAAAAGTGCGGACGTGGCCCGAAAGACCGTGGCCACCCTGAACAGCACCGGCACGCCGGCCGCTTTCCTGCACGCCGCCGACGCCCTGCACGGCGACCTCGGCATGGTTGGACAGGAGGATGTGGTCATCGCCGTCTCCAAGAGCGGGGGCACCGTCGAGCTCGTCCAACTCCTGCCCCTGTTGCAAGCCCGGCAGATTGCCCTCATCGCCATGGTGGGACGGACCGACAGCCCGGTCGCCAAGGCTGCCCTGCACACCCTCGATGTGGGCGTGGATCAGGAGGCCTGCCCGCACGACCTCGCGCCCACCACGTCGTCCGCCGCCCAGCTCGCGATGGGCGACGCGCTGGCGATGGCCCTGATGGAGGCCCGCGGATTCAGCAGTGAAGATTTTGCCCGGCACCACCCCGGAGGCAGCCTTGGCCGCCGGTTGCTGCTGCGCCTCGGCGACCTCGTGGAAGACGCATCCCGTGTGACCATCGCTCCGGATTGCGGCCTCAGGGACGTCGTGCCCGCCGTGTCCTCCGGGCGGGTCGGAGCCGTCGCCGTGCTCGACAGGGCGGAACGGCTCCTCGGCATCGTGACCGATGGTGACCTGCGTCGGGCGCTGGAACGGGACCCGGCCGAATGGGCCACCCTGAAGGCGGAGGCGGTCATGAATTCCGTCCCCCATTGCCTCGACCAGGACACCCTCGCGGCGGACGCCCTGCAGCGCATCGAGTCGGAGCGCATTTCGCAAATCGTCGTCACCGGGACCGACGGTCGCTTCCTCGGTTTCGTGCACCTCCACCAATTGATGGACGCGGGCATCCGCTGAGACCACAGCAGACATGGCCGAAGGAGACGCACAGCAGGACATGGGGTTCATGGACCACCTCGAGGAGTTGAGGCGGCGCCTGTTCTTCGCCCTCCTCGGCATCCTCACTGCGGCCATCGTGCTCTTCATCGCCAAGGACTGGGTGTTCAATCGGCTCATTTTCGCGCCCCGCCACCCCGACTTCATCACCTTCCGAGCCTGGTGCGCCCTCGGGCATCTGACCGGCGCCGGCGACCGGTTGTGTGTCACGGAGATCAGCTACGAGCTGATCAACACGACGATGCTCGGCAACTTCTCCGCCCACATCCTCGTCTCGGCCATCGGCGGCTTCATCCTCGCCTTCCCCCTCACCTTCGGGCAGCTCTGGCGGTTCGTCAAGCCGGGCCTGCACGGCAACGAGGCCAAAGCTGTGCGCGGGGTCACCTGGGCCGCCAGCTTCCTGTTCTTCCTCGGCGTCTGCTTCGGCTACTTCGTGATTGCCCCGCTGAGCCTCCAGTTTCTCGGTCATTATGAAATCGGCGACGTCCAGGCCCGGATCGCCCTGATGAGCTACCTCAAGACGGTGGCAAGCATCACGCTCGCGGCCGGCCTGATCTTCCAGGTGCCGGTCGTCATCCACTTCCTGGCCAAAATGGGACTCGTCACGCCGGCCGGGTTGAAGACGTTCCGCAAGCACACCCTCGTCGTGACCCTCATTGTCGCGGCCATCATCACCCCGCCGGACATCACGAGCCAGGTGCTCGTCTCCCTGCCCGTCCTCGGCCTGTACGAGATTGGCATCCTTCAGGCCCGCCGCATCCAGCGCCGCCAACAAGCCGAAGACGGCACCCGCCCCCCTGCGACATGAAACTGACCGCCCACGCCATCGTCAAGCAATACGGTCGCCGCAAGGTGGTCGATGAGGTCGGTTTCGAGGTCGGAACCGGCGAGGTCGTGGGCCTCCTCGGGCCCAACGGGGCCGGCAAGACCACCTCGTTCTATATGGTGACCGGACTCGTCCAGCCCGACGGGGGATCGGTGACCCTCCTCGACGACGAGGGCGTCAACCATGACCTGACCCGCGAACCGATGTACCGACGCGCCCAGCGCGGCATCGGCTACCTGCCGCAGGAGGCTTCGGTCTTCCGCAAACTCAGTGTGGAGGACAACATCCTCGCCGTCCTCGAACTGCACCGACCGGACCCGGCCGACAGAAAGGCACGCCTCGAGGAATTGCTCGAGGAATTCGGCCTGACCCACGTCCGGAAGAACCGGGGCGACGTGCTGAGCGGAGGAGAAAAGCGCCGAACGGAAATTGCCCGGGCCCTGGCGGCCGACCCCCGCTTCATCCTGCTCGACGAGCCCTTCGCTGGAGTCGACCCCATTGCCGTGGAGGACATTCAGCAGATCGTGTCCCAGCTGCGCACCAAGGGCATCGGCATCCTGATCACCGACCACAACGTGCAGGAAACCCTGCACATCACCGACCGCGCCTACCTGCTCTTCGAGGGGCGCATCCTCAAGGCGGGAACGGCAGAGGAATTGGCCGCGGACCCGCAGGTCCGGAAGGTGTATCTGGGCCAGAACTTCATGCTGCGGAGCCGGCAGGAGGGGGCGGGTTCCTGACCTCGCCACGGCTGGAGAGTCAGCTCCGGCGGGCCATCATCTCGGCCACGTATTTGCCCACGATGTCGAACTCGAGGTTGACCCGGTCCCCGACCGCCATGCGGTGGAACCCCGTGTGCTCCCAGGTGTAGGGGATGATGGTCACCGAGAATCCCGAGGGGTCGGAATCGACCACGGTCAGCGAGACCCCATTGACGGTGATGGACCCCTTCTGCACGGTGAGGTGATGGTCGGCCTCCGGGTGGGTGAAATGGACATTCCAGGAGCCGTCGCGGGCGTCGATGGCGGTCACGGTCGCCGTGGTGTCCACATGGCCTTGCACGATGTGGCCATCCAGTCGGTCACCCACCTTGGTGCACCGCTCGAGGTTCAGCACGTCGCCGACCGTCCGGTCTCCCAACTGGGTGCGGAGGAGCGTCTCCTCCACCGCCGTCACCGTGTAACGGTCGCCTTTTACCTCCACGACCGTGAGACAGACGCCGTCGTGGGCCACGCTCTGGTCCACCTTGAGTTCCGGGGCCAGATCGGAAGTGAGGGTGAAATGACGATTGGTGCCCTCGTCCCGGAGGGAGGTCAACGTGCCAAGGGTCTCGATGATGCCGGTGAACATGGGGGTCTCATTCTTCGCCAGGGTCCAAACCGCCCAGGAGCTGGAAGGTTCCGGAAAACCGTTCGGGCACGATGCCCACGAGGCGACGGGTGTAGGCGGTGCAGGTGTAATGGTACGTCCCGTCCGCGCAGATCGATCCGGTGGTGCTGTGGGTGCCGTCCCAATCGAGCTGGGGGTCGGCCGTGTGCCAGACCTGTTCGCCCCAACGGTTGAAGACCCGGAAATCGACGCTGTCCACGAATTTCCAAGGGAAGGGCTGGAAGCGGTCGTTCCGCCCGTCGAGGTTGGGGGTGAAGATGTTGGGCAGGAAGTAGAAGGGGCAATTGTCGGTGCAGACCGTGTCGCCCCAGGCACTTTCGTTTTGACGCAGCGCGCCATCGGGACCGGGCATCAGGCTGTCCAGCGCCGTCATTGTCCAGCATCCGGCAATCGACCCCCCGAGGAGGTCTTGGTCCAGCACCCGCACTGTGTCCCCGTCGTGCTCCCATTCCGTCAGGAAGGTCAGGGCGCCATCGAGGCTGTCGCTCCGGTAGACCCGGAAGGCCGTCACGTCCTTGGCGCAGTCCGCGGTCCACCACCGGAAGGTCACGGTCTCCTGGACGCAATCGGCGTCCACTTCGAATTCGGGCGGACAGGGGGGCTCGGTATCATAGGGCGTGGCGCACCGAATGGCACTCCAATTCTCAATGGGATCGAGGATGCCCGGCGACCCGTAAGTGCCGAGGGTGCGGACCCGATAGCACACGGGAATCCCGTTGACCAGCCCCGTGTCCGTGAACTGGGGAAGGGCCACCGTATCCAGCAGGGTCGGGGTCCCATCGGGCGCGATGCGGTGAAAGACGTAAGCCGTGTCGAACCAGGGCCGGCCGGCCGGGACGGACAGGACCATGCTGTTGTCCTCCGGTCCGAGTTGCAGGTCGGGCACGGGGGCCGGAGTCGAGAGGCCGATGGCGTCCTCCCCGCTCCACGCCGTGACCCGGTAACGCCAGGCGGGCCCCTCCGAATCAATGCCGGTGTGGACATGGACGGTGTCGAGTTCGCCGAGGACGGCCCCGGTCGGCCCCTCATGGATGACGGTCCATTCGGCTCCGGCGTCGGGACGGGCCTCGACGGCGTAGCGGTACGGCCCCGGGAAGGCCTCCACCGTGTCGGCGTCCGTCGGCGGGGACCAGCGGACCTCCACCTCGCCCGACGCGGCATCGCTGACCTCGACCGAGGCCCCCGTCATCACCGGAATGCCCTTGTCGATCTCGGCGCAAGCTTCCGGTCCCACCCTACTGCGGGATCCGTCCGGCATCACCGCCACGATGCGGTAGCAATAGGTCGCCCCATAGCTGAGGGTCTCCGTGTCGAGGTAGGCGTTGTTTCCCAGACCCTGCACGGTGGCCACCAGAGTGTAGCCCGAGCCAGCCGGCATGCCGACCCCGCAGGTCGTCTCCTGGATGTCCCCACTGCCGATGCGGCGGTGGACCTCATAGCCGCCCAAGGCCTGCATCGCCTCGGAATACTGGTCGGTGCAGGGGTGGACGATCCAGTCGGCCTCCACCGCGTTGCCGATGGGCTGGGCCGACGTGGCGACCACCGGCCTCGGCAGAACCCGAATCTGCACCGTCTCCACATCCGACAGGGGCACGGCGTCCGCATCCGTGGCCTTGAACACCACCTGATAAGGGGCCTGGCGGACGGCATCACAGCCGGGGGTCCAGCTGAACGTGCCCACGTCCGTCAACGGGTTCCATCCGAATCCGGCGTCGGGCTCGAAGTCCTCGAAGGGACCGCCGATGGCGGTGACCGTGACGTTGTCCCCGTTGGGGTCGGACGCCGTGACCGTGAAGGTCAGCGTCTCGCCCTGTAGGATGCAGGTGTCGGGCGGAACCACCACGACGGGCGGCTCGTTGGGACACGTCTCCACGTTGATCTGCATGTCCCGGATGACCTCGCCGACCATGAGCCATTGGCCACCCACCCAGCGCCACTCGCGGATGCGGAGGGCCATGTTGTATTCGCCAGACAGGGCGGGCGCATCCCACACCACGGTCCCCGTGAGGGGTTCCACGTAGAATTCCCCGCCGGCGCCCTCCACCTCGTTGGGCTGGACGAACCCCTCGATGGGCAGGCATTCAAAGCCGGCGCACGCCACCAGGTCGTAGCTGAGCGAGTCCCCGTCGGGGTCGAAGGCGCCCGGGTTGTGCTCCCAGCGCTGGCCGATGCACGCGTTCTCGATGGCTGGGGCGAGCAGAATGGGGCTGTCGTTCTGCCCCGCCTCGGGGTCGATGATGAGCAGGCTCGTGATGCAGAAGGGAACGTCCACCGAGCTCGGGATGTTGAGGACGCCGTCGTTTCGGTTGGGGTCCTCGACGATGAGGGTGTAGATGCCCGGGCCGGCGTAGGTGTGGACCCCTTTGTAAATGTTGAGCCTGACCTCGCCGCCGATGAGCTCCCCGGTGGGAATGCCGGCAGGGTCGAGCGGACCGTTGATGCGGGGCAGACTGTCCACCGCCGCGGTGCTCCCCTCGTCCCCCCATCGGAGCGAGAGCCAGGGCCGGTCAGCCACCACGCTGGATTTGGTGTAGGTGGTGATGGTCACCTCATAGGTCGTGCCCTCCAGGTGCTGGTAGGTGATTTCCCCCGCCCGGTTGTGCGTGGCCGAGGCCGTCGTGCCGACGAGCAGGGCGAGAAACAGCAGGAGGGACTCCGGACGCATGGACATCGAAAGGTAAACGTGCGCCTCCGGCCGAAGGTGACCTCCCGTGCAAAAAATCCCCTCCGGCCCGGGGGAGACGCAGGGGCATCCGGACGGGCCCCGGAGCTACCTTCGCACCATGTCGAAGAAGAAGCCCACCCGCGTCGGACTGTCCTGGGGAGACCCCCACGGAATCGGGTCCGAGTGCATCCTCAAGGCCTTTGCGGATGAGCGGCTCTTCGAAGACCTGCTGCCCGTGGTCTACGGCCACGCCGAAACCCTGCGCCAGCAGGCCGGCCAATTCGACGTGCACATCGACATCCGGGATGTCGAGGATGCGGCCGACGCGAAGCCCGGCGCGCTGTACTGCGTCGACATCGCTCCGGCGCTGCTCGAACCCGATTGGGGCCAGCCGCACCCTTCCGCCGGCGAATTCGCACGCCTCAGCCTCGAGGCCGCGGTGAAGGATTTGGCCTCCACCAAAGTGGACGTGCTGGTCACCGCCCCCATCAACAAGGACACCATCCAAAGTGGCCAATTCAAATTTCCCGGCCACACCGAATACCTCGCCGACAAGGCCGGCGTGGACGACGTGCTGATGATCCTGGCCTCCGACAGCTTGCGCGTCGGGGTGGTCACGGGCCACGTGGCGCTCAAGGACGTGGCGTCGACCCTGTCCAAAGAACGGATCGTGAAATATGGCACCCTCTTGCACGAAAGCCTGGGCCGGGATTTCGGGGTCGCCACACCGCGAATTGCCGTCCTCGGCCTCAACCCCCATGCCGGGGACAACGGCCTCATCGGAGAGGAGGAGAAGACCATCATCCTGCCGGCCGTGCGCACCATGCAGGAAGCTGGGATGAAGGTCAGCGGGCCCTTTGGAGCGGACGGCTTCTTTGGCAGTGGCGATTACCGGCATTTCGACGGGGTGCTCGCCATGTACCATGACCAGGGCCTGGTGCCGTTCAAGAGCCTGAGCTTCGGCCAGGGGGTGAATTTCACCGCGGGACTACCCATCGTCCGGACCAGTCCGGACCACGGAACGGCCTTTGACATCGCCGGCAAGGGAGAGGCGGACGGACACAGCCTCCGGGCCGCCTGTTGGATGGCGGCGGACATCCGGAACCACCGCCGAGAGCACCGGGAGATGACCGCCGACCCGCTCAAGGTCTCCACGCCCAAGGGCCGGGATCGGGACCGCTTCTAACACGTCCGGCCGACCCTCCGGCGTTTGCAACGAAACCCGTACCTTTGCCCCCCCTCAAGCCGGGGTGACGCATGCGCGGATCCGCAGAGTTCGAAATTCCCTACACGGGATTGGGTCTCGGAAGACATGCATTCGGCTTCCAGCTTGACGGGACGTTCTTTCAGGAATTCGAACCCCCAGGCCTGGTCGACGCCGACATCCAAGCGGAGACCGAATTGGACCGGTTCGATGAGATGATGCACTTCGACGTCCGTGTCACAGGCACCGTGAATACGGCCTGCGACCGTTGTGATGCTCCGATGACGGTTGCAGTGGACCACCGCACGCGCTACGTAATCAAGTTTGGCGCGACGACCCACAAGACCGACGACGACATCCTGGTGCTCGGCCCCGCCGATCACCTGTTGGACGTGAGGGAATTCCTGTACGAGACCACGATGCTCGGGATGCCACTCAGGCGCGCCCACGAGGACATCGAGGACTGCGATCAGGAAGTGGTCCGCTGGCTGACCGGCTCGGTAGACGATGCCCCCGATGATGTGCAAGAGGAGGAAATGGATCCGCGATGGGCCGCCTTGAAGGGGCTTGGATCGGATGAGGACGAGAAGACGGATTGAGGAGGAGACAACAAAATAGAAACACACCCAACCCGAAGGGCTCCGGCCCGGAGGAACAACCAGACGACCATGGCACATCCTAAGCGACGCCAAAGCAAGACGCGCTCCCGCAAGCGCCGGACGCACTACAAGGCCGAGACGCCCAACGTGTCCACGTGCAGCAGCACGGGCCAGGCCCACATGTTCCACCGCGCCCACTGGTACGAGGGCAAGCTCTACTACAAGGGCCGTGTGGTGATGGAGAAGGAGACGGCCGAGGCCTGACCTTCTTCCCGAACGGAACCGATTTTTCAGAAAGACCCGCCCGGCCATGGCCGTCGCGGGTTTTTCCACATCCGGTGGTGGCCGCTTGTGCCCCCCGACCGTGATGGCCTGTGAAGGCCGGACATAATTTCGGCCCTCCGTCACAAACGGTTCCAGAACACCTGACCCCATGAGTTCCCCCCAGACTGCCGCCATCACCGCCGTGCATGGCTGGCTTCCCGAGGACATCCTCTCCAATGCCGACCTCGAAAAGATGGTCGACACCAACGACGAGTGGATCCGCACCCGCACCGGAATCAGCGAGCGCCGCATCCTGAAGGATCCGGAGAAGGCCACCTCCGACATGGCCTGCGAGGTCATCAAGGGCCTCTGCGCCCAGCGGGGCATCACCCCCGAGGAGGTGGACCTGGTCATCGTCGCCACGGTCACCCCCGACATGTTCTTCCCCTCGACCGCTCAGCTCGCCTGCCACAAGGCCGGAGCGAGCAATGCCTGGGGCTTCGACCTGAGCGCGGCGTGCAGCGGATTCCTGTTTGCCCTGCGGACCGGAAGCCAGTTCGTGGCCAGCGGGACGCATTCCAAGGTCATCGTCGTCGGAGCAGACAAGATGAGCTCCATCGTGGACTACACCGACCGCACCACATGCGTCCTCTTCGGAGATGCCGCGTCCGGCGTCTTGCTCGAGGCCGACCCGAGTGGCGCCACGGGCATCCAGGATGCCATCCTCCGCAGCGACGGGGCCGGGGGCCAATACCTGCGGATGCAGGGGGGAGGGTCGCTCAACCCCTCCAGCCACGAGACAGTGGACAACAAGCTGCACTACATCGAGCAGGATGGTCGCCCCGTCTTCAAGGCGGCCGTCACCTCCATGGCCGACGTGAGCTACGAGATCATGGAACGCAACGGGCTCACCGCCGACGACGTGTCGTGGCTCGTGCCGCACCAGGCCAACCTCCGCATCATCGACGCGACCGCCAACCGCATGGGTGTGGGCCGCGACAAGGTGATGATCAACATTGAGAAATACGGCAACACCACGGCCGCGACGATTCCCCTCTGCCTGTGGGAGTGGCGCAACCGGCTCACCCCAGGCGAGAACCTCATCCTCAGCGCCTTCGGCGGCGGTTTCACATGGGGCAGCATCTGGCTCAAGTGGGCCATGAAGCCCGAAGCCTAACCCCCCGAAATCCCGGGGCCACCGAATTACCGGTTACCTTGGCCCCTTGGAAACAGCGGATCAAATTGAACCATTGACCATGACCCAGGACGAAATCCAAGACCTCATCAAGTTCGTCGCCAAGTCCGGCGTGAACGAAGTCGAGATCGAACGCAAGGACTTCAAGATCACCATCAAGAGCTCCGGCGTCCCCAACAAGCGCGGCAAGGCCGCGGTGGCTCCCGAGCCCCAGGCGGTCCACGTGGCCGTGCCCAGCATGCCGATGCAGATGCCCATGCAAGCGGCGATGCCGGCGGCTCCCGCAACGGCACCGGCCCCGGCGCCCGCTGCCGCTCCGGCTGCCCCGGCCGCCGAGCCGGCTGCGCCCGCTGCCGACGCCAACCTCGTCGAGATCAAGAGCCCGATGATCGGCACCTTCTACCGCAAGCCCTCCCCCGACAAGGACAACTTTGTCGACGTGGGCTCCGCCGTGAAGCCCGGTGACACGGTCTGCACGATCGAGGCGATGAAGCTCTTCAACGAAATCGAAAGCGAGGTGTCCGGACGCATCGTGAAGATTCTCGTGGACGACAACAGCCCGGTCGAGTACGACCAGCCGCTCTTCCTCGTGGAACCGGCCTGAGCCCACCGGCCAGGCCCCATCGATTCTCGACATGTTCAAGAAAATCCTGATCGCCAACCGCGGTGAGATCGCCCTCCGGGTCATCCGGACCTGCAAGGAAATGGGCATCAAAACCGTAGCGGTGTACTCCACGGCTGACGCGGAGAGCCTGCACGTCCGCTTCGCCGACGAAGCCGTCTGCATCGGCCCTGCCCAGAGCGTCAAGAGCTACCTCAACATTCCGAACATCATCGCCGCGGCAGAGATCACCAACGCCGATGCGATCCACCCGGGATACGGTTTCCTTTCCGAGAACGCCCAGTTCTCGCGCGTTTGTGGCGAGAATGACATCAAGTTCATCGGCGCTTCTCCGGAGATGATCGAAGCCATGGGCGACAAGGCCTCCGCCAAGGCCACCATGGCCGCCGCCGGAGTTCCGACCATTCCCGGCAGCGAGGGCATCCTGGACAGCCTGGAGGAAGCGCTCGAATGCGCCAAGGAGATTGGCTACCCCGTCATGCTGAAGGCCACCGCCGGTGGTGGAGGCCGGGGCATGCGCGTCTGCCACAACGACGACGACACCGCCGACGCTTGGGACACCACCCGCCGCGAGGCCGGAGCTGCCTTCGGCAACGACGGCATGTACATGGAGAAGTTCGTGACGGAGCCCCGCCACATCGAGATCCAGATCGCCGGGGACAAGAATGGCAAGTGCTGCCACCTGTCTGAGCGCGACTGCTCCATCCAACGTCGCCACCAGAAACTGGTCGAGGAGACCCCGTCGCCGTTCATGACCGACGACCTCCGCGAGAAGATGGGCCAAGCGGCCATCGCCGCGGGTGAGGCCGTCAAGTACGAGGGTGTGGGCACCGTGGAATTCTTGGTCGACGCTGACCGGAACTTCTACTTCATGGAGATGAACACCCGGATTCAGGTCGAGCATACCATCACCGAAGAGGTGGTCGATTACGACCTGATCAAGGAGCAGATCAAACTCGCCCATGGCGACCCGATCTCCGGCCGGAACTATTACCCCAAGATGCACGCCATCCAGTGCCGCATCAACGCCGAGGATCCCGACCGCAACTTCGCGCCGAGCCCCGGAACAGTGACGGATTACCACGGACCGGGCGGACACGGCATCCGGATCGACACCCACGTCTACGCCGGGTACCGCATCCCCCCGCATTACGACAGCATGGTCGCCAAGCTCATCGTGGTTGCGCAGACCCGGGAGGAGGCCATCACCAAGATGCAGCGGGCCCTTGACGAGTACATCATCGAAGGCGTCAAGACGACCATCCCTTTCCACCAGAAGCTCATGGCGCATCACCGCTTCCGCAGCGGGGACTTCACGACCAAGTTCCTCGAGGAGGAAACCGTCTGATTTCGTCTTTCGATCTCATGGAAAAGGGCCCGTTTGCGGGTCCTTTTTCGTTGGGGGTGATCGGGATTGGGGTCAGCCCTTGAGCCGGTCGGCGATGGCCGTCGTGCTCTGGCCGGGAACCAAGTCGATCGTCTCGACCCGGCCACCGTTGGCCCGCACTTCGACACTGCCTACGATGTGCCGAGGGTCCGTGGCGTCGGTGCAATTGGCATCGTAGTCTCCGCCCTTGACCAAGATGTCAGGTTGGAGCGCCCGGATCAAATCGAGGGGCGTGTCCTCGCCAAACAGCACCACGGCTTCCACGGCCCGAAGGCCAGCGACCACAAAGGCCCGGTCTGCTTCGGCCACAATGGGCCGGTCGTCTCCCTTGCCGAGTCGACGCACGCTGGCATCGTCGTTGACCCCGACCACCAAGACGTCTCCCAAGGCGGATGCGGCCTCGAGATAGGTCACGTGGCCCGGGTGTACCAGGTCGAAGACTCCGTTGGTGAAAACCACCCGCTTCCCCTCGGCGCGCCATGCGGCGCAACGATCAGCCATGGCGGCCCGGTCTAGTATGCGTGCCGTCAGGTCCATGGTCATTCGGCGGCTTCGAATTTCCCTTTTCCCTTGCGCAGACCGGCCGCCATCAAGAAGAGGTAACCGATGCCCCCCGTGGTGATGATCATGCCCGTCTGGGTGGCCCAGATCACATTGGCCGTGGCCAGACCCAGTACCTCATTGAAACCCATGGCCACCAGCGCATACTGCACCGCCAACTGGTAGCTTCCGATGCCCCCCGGTGAAGGGATGACCATCCCGAAGCCGCCCGCCATCATGACGAACAGGGCCTTGGCGAGCGTCAGTCCCTGAAGCGCATCGATGCCGAGAAAGATCACGTAGGTCATCAGGAAATACATGCTCCAGATGAAGGTCGTATGCCCGAGGAAGGCCCACTTCTGCTTCATGTGCCGCACGCTGGCCAACCCCCGGCCGATGCCTGCGATGAAGCCAAACACCTTGGCGAGCAAAGGGATCCGCGACAACGCCTCCCGCTTGCGCCATGCGACCACTGCGCCACCGATGAGGAGCACTGCGGCGCCAGCCAGCCAGGGCAACGGACCGCCCCCAGGGAGGTCAAACGAAGCGCTGAAGGCCAAAAAGGTGTCCATGTTGGACAGGAGGGCAATCCCCGTGAGAAGGAACAACAGGGCGAAATCGACCACCCGCTCGGAAATGACCGTACCGAAGAGCTCATCCACGGGAATGTCATCCGTCTGATTGAGCGCCCCACACCGGGCCAGTTCCCCGCTCCGGGGAACGAAGGCGTTGGAGAAGTAGCTGAAGGCCACCGCATGGATGCTGTTGGACATCTTGGGCTGGTGTCCCAGAGGCTCCAGGAGGATGAGCCACCGCATTCCGCGGCTCACAATGGCGAGATACCCCATCACGAAACTGGCGCCAATGCTCCAACCGCTTGCACTCCGCATGTCGTCCCACAGGGCTTGCGGGTCGTCCACGCCGCGCATGGCCAAGGTGAGCAGCAGGACGCCGATGCCCAGCATCCCCGCATACTTCAACACCTTGCCCAAGGATGCGCTCATGCCGTCAATCGGTTGGTCGCCGTGTCCGGGAAGACCACGGTGGGCTTGAATGAGCGAGCCTCCTCGATCTCCATGTTGCCGTAGGCGATCACGATCACGATGTCGCCCGGCTGGCAGCGGCGGGCGGCGGGTCCATTGAGACAGACCTGGCCGGACCCCCTCTTGCCCTCGATGACATAGGTCTCGATGCGCTCGCCGTTGTTGCAGTTGACGATCTGGACCTTTTCTCCGATGACGAGTCCCGCGGCCTCGATGAGGTCCGCGTCCAGCGTGATGCTCCCAATGTAGTTCAGGTCCGCCTCGGTGACGGTGATGCGGTGCAGCTTGGCCCGCATGACTTCGATGCGCATGGCGGCGAAATTACGTCACTGAGCGCCTCAGGGGCGATGTCCCGGCATCAGATACAGCTCCGTCCTGCGGCTGCGCTCCCGAAGGCCCTCCGGGCAGTCCACTCCTTCCGGGCATTGCTCCATCGGCTGTTCCGACCCGTGGCCCTCAACGCGGATGCGCTGGGGAGTCAATCCGGCGAATTCGAGCTGGACCGCCACACGCCGGGCCCGCTCCCGCGCGAGGCGGATGTTGTGGTCCGGGTTGCCCTCTGGACTGGCATGGCCCAGGATGAGCACGTGGACCTCGTCCTGTTCCCGGCAGCGTTTTGCCCACGCCTTGAGGTCGGCAATGCGGCCAGCCGGCACCCTTGAACTTCCCACCTCATGGAACACCACCCAATCGGCCGGTCGGCCCGGCTCCAACCACGGGGCCAAATCAGGCAGGCCGGACCGGTCCGTGGCCTCCGCCGTCCAATCGTCGAGGGCCAAAGCGGACAGCAGGTTCAGGCGCCACACGTCTCCCATGAGGGCGAACCGTTGCACGACCCGCCCTTCCCCATCGGTCCAGACCGCCATGGCATTGGGGCAGGCCGTTGCCGGTCGCTCCGCCACCCAGCGGGTCCCCCGCTCGGCCACCAAGCCACTGAGATCAACCTGACCTTCTGCATCGCTCACGAAGCGGGTCAACGGCATCCCCGTCACCGCATCCTCGAGCCTCCAGTGCACGCCCGAAAGCGGCCGGCTCCCACAGGTCACCGTCAGGGTGTGGCCTTCAAGGCGGGTGGGCGGAGCGGATGCTTCCCGGCGGCCCGAAGGCAGCCGGCTGCACCACCAAGGGTCCACTCCACCCGGCCCGGCCAAGCCGTCTGACGACAACCACCCCCCTGTTGTCGGGTGCGGAGTCAGGGCCCACTCGTCACCCCGTGTGTTCAGCGACTCGAGGATGAAGGCCTCGGCATAATTGCCCCGGCGCGGGATCCGCACCACATCGAAACCTCCCGACCAGGTTCCGGCAAACCCATCGCTTTCCAGATCGCGCCCTTGCGGCCGCACCCCCACGAGCAAATCGCCGTCTCGGCCCTCCTGTACATCGAACATCCCAAAGGCCGCATCGCCCAACCAGTCTTCGAGGACAGGCACCCGCCAAGGCGGCGTCCACTCTCCATCAGGCTGTTCGGCGCTGAGCCAGAGCGAGTATCGTCCTTCATCCAAGGCGCTGATGACCGCCATGCCCGATTCGAGATGCAAATCCACATGCACGATGTCGCCCACGTCGGACCAGGCCGGCTCCCGGGCGGGGACACGGCCCCACTTGCGGGGCGTCTCCGTTTTGTCCGGGCTCCCTTTGAATTCAGCGATCCTGGTCGTCCCTTCTTGCCAAATGGCCTTTTGCCCGTCCACGGCGAGTACGACCACCTGCCACCCGTCCGTGCCCAGTACAATTTCATCGTCGGCGGTGGCTGCGCCGTCCAACAACCAGGGACCCGCCTCTGGCAACTGGGCCATCAGCGGTCCGAACCCGAACAGAAGGCCCATCCCCACGGCGATGCTCCGCCCCACTCGACCGCTCCCCATTGGCCTCATCCCCCGTTTCCGTTGCGTTTGGCCTCGTTCCATTGAGCCTCAGCCTCGCAGGCTGCATCGTACCAATCCTGGCCAAACCGGCGGACCAGCGCGTCCTTGCAAAACCGCAGAATGCTGAGGTCCAGCCCCAATCCACAACTCACCGCGGCATCGCAGATGGGCCACTGGTGGTAATTCAGCGCGGTCAAATCCTTCAATGGCGTCAGCCGGATGGGATACAGGTGGCAACTGATCGGCTTCCTCCACGCCAACTTTCCCTCGAGGTGGGCCTGCTCGAAAGCGCACTTGGCCGTGCCATCCTCCTCGAACGTAGCGTAGACGCATTCTCGCCCGTCCACGATGGGGGTCACGGCATCGCCGTCGCCGTCGACCACATGGAGGCCCTCCCGCTCAATGACGGCGAGGCTGTCCGGCTTCAACCGATCCTTGATCACATCGAAGGCGGCCTCCACCTCCGCAATTTCCTCGGGGGCAAGGGGCGCCCCGCTCTCTCCCTCCACGCAGCACGCCCCCTTGCAGGCCTTCAGGTCGCAGCAGAACCGGCGGTCGAAGATCTCGGTGCTGAGGAGGGTGTCGTCAATCAGGATCACGGCGACCAATTTACGGCGGACCCATGGCCGTCACGGCGTCCTCCGCCACCGCACTTGGTACCTTGCGCTAGTGACCGCCCCAACACCCCCCCTGACCCCCAATCAGCGGCCCCGGCCGGCCCTCTTCCGGTGGGCCTCCGCCCGCCGGGACCGGCTGCGAAGGGTAGCGGTGGTGGACGGCCGCAGGATGGCGAACGGGTGGCGACTGTGGCGGGAATTCAAGAAGGCCACGGCCGGCCGGCCAGAGACCATGGCGCCCTTGCGCGCCTGGCCGATGAGCCTCAGCGTGGAGCCGACCACAGCCTGCAACCTGCGGTGTCCGGAATGCCCGAGCGGCCTCCGTTCCTTCACCCGGCCCACGGGGATGCTCGACCCTGATCGCCTGTCCGGTCTCCTGAGCGGACCGGAGGGCCTGGGCCACGACCTTGTTTACCTCAACCTCTACTTCCAGGGCGAGCCCTATTTGCACCCCGGGATGGACGACCTCGTCCGGGTCGGAAAACGGGCCGGGCTTTACGTGAGCACGTCGACCAATGCCCACCACATCGACGGCGACCGGGCAGAATCCCTGGTGAGGAGTGGCATCGACCGGCTCATCATCTCCATCGACGGGGCGGACCAGGACGCCTACTCCAGCTATCGGGTCGGGGGCCAACTCGACAAGGTGCTCGCCGGGACGCGGGCCGTCATCGAGGCAAAGCGACGCACCCGGATGACCACGCCCCATGTTGTGTGGCAATTCCTGGTGGTCGGCACCAACGAACACCAGCTCAACACTTTGAAGAATATGGCCGCTTCCTACGGGGTGGACGAATTCGTGGTCAAGACGGCCCAGCTAGACCGGCCAGAAGACGGCCATCCCCTGCTGACCCGCGATCCCGCGCTTCGTCGATATGACCGGTCGCCCGACGGTCGATGGACCCTGCGAAACCCCTTGCTCGACCGCTGCTGGCGGATGTGGCAAGGGGCCGTAGTCACGTGGGATGGACAGGTCGTCCCGTGCTGCTTCGACAAGGACGCCGCCCACGCCATGGGTACGGCGGAGGATGGGGCCGCCTTCCGGGCCATCTGGCGATCCGATCGATACCAGGCCTTCCGCCGTTCGATCCTGACGGACCGGTCGGCCATCGACATGTGCCGGAACTGCAGCGAAGGCACCCAAGTCTGGGCCTGATGGAACCGAGCGAATCCCGTCCGGCGCTGGGCCCGTTCCGCGCCCTCCTGCCCCTCGGCATCGGCCTCACCGTGGTGGCCTGGATGGTCGCCCGCGCCGTGGAGGAACAGGGAGGGTGGAGCGCGCTGGAAGGGACCGTGACCTTGCCTGGCTGGCCATTGGCCCTGGCGTTGATGGTCCTGCTCGTGCTCCTGCGGGATGGGGGCTATGTCCTCCGGCTCCGCTGGCTCTCGAATGGCGATCTGACCTGGCGGCAGGCCATCGAGACAACGGTCCTGTGGGAATTCGCCTCGGCCATCACGCCCGGCATCGTCGGGGGCGGAGCCGTGGCCATCTGGGGCCTCCATCGGCAGGGCATGACCGTTGGGCGGAGCACAGCCGTGGTGTTCTCCACCGCGCTCCTCGACGAGCTGTTCTACGTGCTGGCGGTGCCCCCGCTCCTGCTCGTGTTCGGAGAGGCTGTCCGGCCCGATGGACTCGGAGGCGGGTTCGGATGGGGCGTCTTCTGGGCCGGGTGGGGACTGATGGTGCTCCTCGCCGCGGTCATCGGGTTCGGGCTGTTCCTCGCCCCGAACGGAACCCACGGCCTCCTCCGCCGGCTGGCCGGCTGGCGGTGGCTCTCCCGGTGGCGGTCCCGCATGGAAGCCTTCGCGGATGACCTGCTTGACAGTTCCGGGCAAATGCGCGCCCTACCAGGAAAACAGTGGGTCGGGGCCTTCGTCGCCACCGTCATCAGCTGGTCGGCCCGGTTCCTCACCCTCGTGGCGGTCATGGGCATGGTCGTGGCCCCGCTGGCCTCGCTCGAGGCCCTCCTGATCGTGACGCGACAACTGGTCATGTGGGTGTTACTGCTTGTGAGCCCCACTCCCGGGTCCAGCGGTGTGGCCGAATGGTTGCTCGGTGTGTTCTTCGGCCCTTGGTTCGACCGGGCCCCTTCCCCATTGGCCCCGGCCATGACCATGCTCATCTGGCGGATGGCCACCCATTTCCTCTACCTCCTCGTGGGAGTGTTGGTCATTCCCGGTTGGCTTCGGCGGACCGGTCGCGGCAAAGCGGCCCGCAGTGCCGAACTTTGAGGCATGTCCAACGAGAAGAAGCCCACCGGATTCAGTACCCTCGCGGTCCATGCGGGCGTGGAGCCCGACCCCTCCACCGGAGCGATCATGACGCCGGTCTACATGACCTCCACCTACGTGCAGGACGGCATCGGCCAGCACAAGGGATATGAATACAGCCGGTCCTCCAACCCGACCCGGGATGCCCTCGAGGCTGCCTTTGCCGCGTTGGAAGGCGGTCAGCATGGACTGGCCTTCTCCAGTGGCCTCGCCGCAATCGACGCCGTCCTCATGACCCTGAAGCCCGGGGACGAGGTCATCGCCGGGGACGACCTCTACGGAGGCACCCGCCGGCTGTTTACGACCCACTATGCACCCCTCGGCATCCAGTTCCATTTTGTGGACACGCAGGATCCCGCCAACGTCGCAGCCAAGCTGAATGACCGCACGCGGCTCGTGTGGCTCGAGACTCCGACCAACCCATTGCTCCGGGTCAGTGACATCGCCGCCATCGCCGGCCTGCTGGACGGACATCCCGCCCGCCTCGCGGTGGACAACACGTTTGCCACCCCGGCCCTGCAGAACCCGCTCAAGGAAGGCGCGGACATCGTCATGCACAGCGTCACCAAATATCTCGGAGGCCACTCCGACGTGGTGATGGGTGCCCTGATGACGAAGGACGCCGCCGTGGACGCTGAACTCCGCACCCTGCAGAACAACGTCGGGGCGATTCCCGGTCCGATGGACTGCTTCCTCGTGTTGCGGGGCATCAAGACCCTGGGCATCCGGGTTCGCCAGCATTGTGCCAATGGCCGCGCCGTCGCCGAATGGCTCCAAGCCCATCCCAAGGTGGACCGGGTGTATTGGCCTGGATTCTCCTCCTTCCCCAACCACACCGTTGCCGCCCGCCAGATGCAGGACTTCGGCGGCATGATCAGCTTCACCCTCGTGGACGACAGCCTCGACGCCTCCCGGGCGGTGTGTGAATCCACCCGCGTGTTCGCCCTTGCCGAATCCCTCGGCGGTGTGGAGAGCCTGATCGAGCACCCCGCCTTAATGACGCACGCCTCGGTTCCGGCCGAACAGCGCGCAGCCCTCGGCATCAACGACAGCCTGATCCGCCTGAGCTGTGGCATCGAGGACGCGGACGACCTCATCGCCGACCTCGACCAAGCGATCGGAGCATGACGGGTGAGGGACACGGCATGGCCGTGGTCGGAGCCGGACTCGTCGGCAGCCTGACCGCACTGCTCCTCGCCAACCGGGGACACCACGTCGACGTCTATGAGCGCCGTCAGGATCCGCGCAAGGTGGGCGATGCCACTGGGCGGTCCATCAATCTCGCCCTGAGCGAGCGCGGCTGGCGAGCCCTGGAGAAGGCCGGAGCCCTGGAGGCCGTCCGGGAGATCGCCATGCCCGTCAAGGCCCGGTGCATGCACGGCCTCGACGGCGGGCTCACCTACCAGCCCTATGGCCTGCCCGGCAAAGGGCGATTCGGCCACGATGAGTGCATCTACAGCGTGGCCCGCGGCCCATTGAACCGCATCCTGCTCGAAGCGGCGGAAGCCACCGGCAGGGTGGACGTCCATTTCGAGCACCGCCTCGAGGACTTCTCAGTTTCCCAGGACGCCGTTTCCCTCGCCTTCGAAGACCGGAGCCCTCTGCACCACGACCGGCTGTTCGGCACCGATGGGGCCTTCAGCGCCGTCCGTCAGCGGATGATGAAGGGCGACCGGTTCGACTTCAGCCAATCCTACCTCGCCCACGGCTACAAGGAAATCGCCATGCCTCCCCGGAAAGACGGCGGGTTCGCCATCGATCCTGAAGCGCTTCACATTTGGCCACGGGGGCACTTCATGCTGATGGCCCTGCCCAATCCAGACCGGACCTTCACCTGCACCCTCTTTGCCCCTTTCGAAGGGCCGGATGGCTTTGCAAAGATTCCCGATGTGGTCTCCGCCCGAGCCTATTTCGACACCCATTTCCCCGATGTGCTCGACCTGGTGCCGGACTTCGACCAGGACTGGGCATCCAACCCGACGAGCTCCCTCATCACCACGCGGTGCAATCCCTGGCATGTGGGCGACCGGGTCCTGCTGATGGGAGACGCGGCCCACGCAATCGTCCCCTTCTACGGGCAGGGGATGAACAGTGGATTCGAGGATGCCCGGGTTCTCGCCGACCTCCTCGATGACCACGAAGGCCATCCGTCCGGTGAGGCGTGGACGGCGCTCATGGCCAACTTCACCCGGTTGCGGAAGGCCAATGGGGACGCCATCGGGGACCTCGCCCTCCGCAACTTCATCGAGATGCGGGACCGCACCGGGGACCCCCGATTCCTCCTGCGGAAGCGCATCGAACGCCGGCTCACCGACCGCCATCCCAACCGATGGGTGCCGCTCTACTCCATGGTCACCTTCACGCACCTTCCCTATGCCGAGGCCCTCGAACTTGGCCGCATCCAGGACGGCATCATGGAGGAGGTGATGGCCCGCCCGGACATCGACACCGTCTGGGACGGGAGCGAGGTGGAACGGCACGCGCTCGAACTGGCCGCCGAACGGTTGCCCCAATCCGACACGGCATGAAGCGACTCGAACACATCGGCATTGCGGTCTCCGACCTGGAGGAGGCGGAGCGCATCTTCGGCGAGATCCTGGGCAGTCCCGCCTACAAACGGGAAGAGGTCGCCGGAGAGTCTGTGTTGACCTCCTTCTTTAGGACGGGAGAATCCAAGGTGGAGCTGCTGGTCCCGACCTCCCCGGACAGTGCCATTGCCAAGCACCTCGAGAAGCGGGGACCGGGCCTGCACCACCTGGCCTTCCATGTGGAGGACCTCGAAGCGGAACTCGCGCGGCTCGAATCCAGAGGATACCGCGTCGTGGTCGGGCCCAAGCCGGGCGCGGACGGCAAGCGCATCGCCTTTCTTCATCCCGGGGACGCGGCCAAGGTCCTCGTCGAACTCTGCGCGGACGCCTGAACCTTGGACGGCCCGGGGCGGACGGGGACAAAATGGAAGCGCCCCGGACGTTTCCAGGGCGCTTCACTTAACCAAATTGCTTGCCTGCCACACTTGCCTTGTGGCTTCTGCGACCTCTTGCGAGCCGCTGACATGTCAAACGAAGACAGGAAAAAGGGATGGCCCTGTAGGATGGCCTTTCGGTCTGGGTGTAGGGGGGCGCCTACCGGGATGGAAACGCCTGAAAAAAAGAGCCCTGGACGTTTCCAGGGCGCTCGATTGACCAAATTTGCTCGGAAGGCAGGTGAGCCCTGCTAGATCACAGATGCAAATCGTGTGATGCAACCTACCTGAAGACCGATCAGGAGGACGTAGGAACCGGGAGGAGGTTGGTTGTCGGCTGATTCTGACAACGGGTCACACGACCCCCTGATCAATCATCGCGTCGGCCACTTTGACGAAACCCGCGATGTTGGCGCCCTGCACGTAATCCACGGATCCGTCATCCCGTCGACCATAAGCCACGCACTGGGCGTGGATGTCCTTCATGATGCGCTGCAGGTGTCCATCCACTTCCTCCGACGTCCAGGACATACGCAGGCTGTTCTGCGACATCTCCAGTCCGGACGTCGCGACACCACCCGCATTAGAGGCCTTGCCGGGAGCGAACATCACACCGGCCTTCTGGAAGGCTTCGACCGCTTCCGGCGTGCACGGCATGTTGGCACCTTCCGCCACGGCCTTGCAACCGTTGGCCACCAGCGTCGCGGCTTCTGCGCCGTCGAGTTCGTTCTGGGTGGCGCAGGGGAAGGCCAGATCACAAGAGAGGTCCCACGGATCCTGCCCCTCCCGGAACGTGACCCCATCGTGGGCATCCGCGTACTCCTTGATGCGGCCGCGGCGCACCTCCTTGAGGTCCTTGATCCAGGCCAATTTCTCTTCGGTGAGGCCGGCGGGATCATGGATGCTGCCCTTGCTGTCGCTGAGCGCGATGACCTTGCCGCCCATCCGGAGGCATTTCTCCGCTGCGTGAAGGGCGACATTGCCCGATCCACTGATGACGACGGTCTTCCCGTCGATGGCATCGTCCTGGGTGGCGAGCATTTCCGCCATGAAGTACGTGGCGCCATAGCCAGTGGCTTCCGGACGAATGAGCGAGCCGCCCCACGCCGGCTTCTTGCCCGTCAGGACACCGGTGAACTCGTTGCGGAGGCGCTTGTATTGGCCGAACATGTAGCCGATTTCGCGGCCGCCCACACCGATGTCGCCCGCGGGCACGTCGGTGTCCGGGCCGATGTGGCGGGACAGTTCCGTCATGAAGCTCTGGCAGAAGCGCATGACCTCGCCGTCGGATTTGCCCTTGGGGTCAAAATCGGATCCGCCCTTTCCGCCACCCATGGGCAGGGTGGTCAGGCTGTTCTTGAAGACCTGCTCGAAGCCGAGGAACTTCAGAATGCTCAGATTGACGCTGGGGTGGAAGCGCAGTCCGCCCTTGTAGGGCCCGATGGCGGAGTTGAACTCCACCCGATACCCCCGGTTGACCTGGATGTTCCCGTCGTCATCGGTCCACGGCACGCGGAACTGGATGACGCGCTCAGGCTCGATCATGCGCTCAAGCAGCGCATGGCCTTGATAGCGGGAGTTGGATTCAATGAAAGGTATGACGGTCTCGGCGACCTCTTCAACAGCCTGGATGAACTCGGGCTCGTTGGGATTCCGGCGTTGGGCCTCGGCCATGAACGCCTGGACGCTGGGGTGCTCCATGATGATGGTGACGTATCGATTGACGTGCGGTGCGAATGTAGCGTGACGGGGTGTCAAGTGGACACGACTCGACCCGAATGTTTATGGACGTTCGACCTGTTCAAAAACGGGGGAAGGCCCGCCATCAGAGGCTGCGGGTCCGCCCACCGTCGACGGGAAGGTTGATGCCGCTGATGTAGGCCGCCGCCGGGCTGCACAGGAAGGCGATGGCGGCGCCGATCTCATGGGCCTCCCCGAGCCGTTTGAGGGGTACAGCCTGGGCCATGCCTTCGAGGATGTCCCCGGCGGGAACTCCGGTCTTGACGGATTTGGCTTCGGCAATCTGGTCGAGACGCGCCGTGCGGGTCGCACCGGGCAGGACGTTGTTGACGGTGATGCCGTCCGGGCCGAGCTCATTGGCCAGGGTCTTGGCCCAATTGGCCACGGCCCCGCGAACGGTGTTGGAGACCCCCAAGCCGTCCAGCGGCTGCTTGACAGAGGTGGAGATGACATTGACGATGCGGCCCCCGCCGGCCGCCCGCATGCCGGGCAGAACGGCCTGCACGAGGCGCTGGTTGCAGACGAGGTGCTGGCTGAAGGCGGCGAGGTAAGCTTCCGGGTCGGCCACATGGGCCGGGCCGCCGGGAGGGCCGCCGGTGTTGTTGACGAGGAGGTCGACCGGAGCTCCGGCCACCACCGTGGCCGCCGCCGCTGCGACGGCGTCCGGATCCGAGAAGTCCGCCACGGCCACCCCGTGGCCGTCGCCCGGAAGGGACTGGACTGCGGTGCGGAGGCGCTCCTCGTTCCGGGCCATCAGGGTGCACCGGGCACCCAGCGCGGCGAGCTCCCGGGCCGCCGCCAATCCGATGCCCTGCGATGCCCCACAGACGAGGGCGTGTTTTCCATGGAGGTCCAACTGCATGGGCGCAATGTACCCCCGTATCTTCGCCCCATGTTGACCGGAATCCAACACCTGCACGGCACCCTCCGCTGGGTGGTGCTCATCCTCCTCGTCCTGTCCATCGTCAAGGCCTTCTCCGGCATGTCCGCCGGGCGCTCCTTCGGCGATGGCGACCGCAAGCGCGGCCTGTTCACGATGATCTCCCTCCACCTTCAATTGGTGCTCGGGTTCATCCTCTACTTCGGCAAGGGCTGGAGCGCCATGCTCGGCAATGCGGAGGCCATGGCCAGCACGGTGATGCGGTTCTTCTCGCTCGAGCACATGGCGACGATGACCTTGGCGGTCATCCTCGGCACACTCGGCTACAGCCTGTCCAAGCGTGCGGACAACGACCGCAGCAAGTTCCGCCGTCAGGCCATCTGGTTCACGGTCTGCCTCGTGCTGATCCTCTCCAGCATCCCTTGGCCCTTCCGCGAGGGCTTCGAAGCCTACGGTTGGCTGTGAGACCCCTCGCCCTGCTTTCGGGCCTGACGCTCGCCGCCATCCTCATCGGATGCGGCTCTCCGGGCGATTCCGGAGCTGCGGATGACCCCGGCCAGGTGGTCCCCGCGGTGGAGGCGCGCGCGCTGTACATCCGCAAGTGCTCCCTCTGTCATGGCGAGGATGGAAAATTGATGGCGTCCAAGTCGCCCGACCTCAGCGTGTCGACCATGACCCTGGCCGAACGCGTGGCCCTCATCACCTACGGCAAGGGAACCATGCCGGCCCAGAAAGGCATCCTGAACAAGGCGGAGATCACCGCCGTGGCGCGTTACATCGACCGATTCCGCGACTGAATGCTCGAGAAACCGCTCGCCCGAAAGGACGGCAAACCGGAACGCGCCGTGCTGGTCGGACTCGCCACCCGCGACCAGCCCCGCGACCTGCTCGCCGAATACCTCGACGAGCTGGAGTTCCTTGCCCGGACGGCCAACGCCGAGACCATCCGCTCCTTCACGCAATCGCTGGACCACCCAGACGTGCGCACATTCGTGGGCAAAGGCAAGCTCGAGGAGATCACGACCTACATCGAGGAGAACGACATCGACCTGCTCATTTTCGATGACGAATTGAGCCCGTCCCAACTCCGCAACCTCGGGGAGGCCCTGCCGGAGACCAAAGTGCTCGACCGCGCCAACCTGATCCTCGACATCTTCGCCCAGCGCGCCCGGACGGCGCACGCCAAGACACAGGTCGAGCTCGCTCAGTACCAGTACCTGCTCCCGCGCCTCACCCGCATGTGGACGCACCTGCAAAAGCAGAAGGGCGGCATCGGCATGAAGGGCCCGGGAGAAAAGGAAATCGAAACGGACCGCCGGATCATCCGCGACCGCATCTCCGCGCTCAAGAAGGACCTCGCCGCCATCGACCGCCAGATGGCCACCCAGCGCGGCAACCGCGGCGCCCTCGTTCGCGTGGCGCTCGTCGGCTACACCAATGCCGGCAAGTCCACTCTCATGAACCGGCTCTCCAAGTCGGAGGTCTTCGCCGAGGACAAGCTCTTCGCCACCCTTGACACAACCGTGCGGAAGGTTGTGGTCCACAACCTGCCGTTCCTGCTCAGCGACACGGTCGGGTTCATCCGCAAGCTGCCCCACCAGCTCGTCGAAAGCTTCAAGAGCACGCTAGATGAGACGCGGGAGAGCGACCTGCTCGTCCACGTCATCGACGTCTCCCACCCGCAATTCGAGGACCACCTTCGCGTCGTCGAGGAGACCCTCGCGGAGATCGGGGCGGGCACCCAGCGCACCATGCTGGTGTTCAACAAGATTGACCAGCTCAAGGACCCCGCCGGCGAGGTGGACCGAGAGCACCTCATCGAGGGCCTACGCCACCGCTTCGCAGACCACGAGGGTCCGGTGCTCTTTCTCTCCGCCCGCACCAAGGAGGGCATGGACAGCCTGCGTGAGGTCCTCTACGCCGAAGTCCGCGAGCTCCACGTGCAGCGTTTCCCGCACAACCACTTCCTTTACTGACATGGCAGGCATTCGACAGGAACGCATCGGCGCGCTGCTCCAGCGCGAATTGGGAACCTACCTTCAGCGGGAAGCATCCATGCGCTTCGGCGGACATTTCATCACGGTGACCACGGTCCGGTTGACCCCCGACCTCTCTCTGGCCCGGGTGTACTTGAGCTTCATGCCGGTCGCCTCGGCCGGGACTCCGGAGGATGGGTTGGCGCTCGTCCAACAGGACGGCTTTCACATCCGGAAGACCCTCGCCGGCAAAGTCGGCAAGCACCTCCGCAAGATGCCCGAGCTCCGGTTCTTCCTGGATGACAGCCTCGACCGGTACGAGGAAATCGACCGACTCCTCTCCGATGATTGACCCGAATCGGCTCGGCTAACTTGACGGCGTGAACGTCCCCTTCCGCATCGCACGGCGCTACCTCTGGTCGCGGAAGTCCCAGCGGCTCATCCACCTGGTGAGTGGCATTTCCGTGGTGGTGGTGGCGGCAGTCTGTGCCGCGATGATCGCCATCCTGAGTGCCTTCAACGGCATCGAGGAATTGGTGGAGGAACTCTTCTCGAGTCTGGATACCGAACTCGCGGTGCTGCCGGCCGAGGGTCGGGTCATCGAGGCAACGTGGGTCGACTCGCTCGCTGCCCACCCCGGTGTGGCCTGGGCAGGCGGGGTGCTGGAGCAGGATGTTGTGGTGCGCCGTCAGGGCGAACCCGTCGTCTGCACGTTGCTTGGATTCGATGTGGACCATGCGGAGCAGACCGGTCTGGCCGGTCGATTGCGGCGCGGGGATGTGCTCCGTCCGGACACCTTGGGCAGCGCCTGCGGCTATGTCGGACTGGGGGTGGCGAGCCAATTGCGCATCCCGGTCCAGCCTGATGCACCGGCCACATTGATGGTCGGTGCCCCGAAGCGGGGGCGAAGCCTGTCCTCAGCTAGGGGGTGGTCTCCGGATGGCGGCCTCGATCGGCTGCTCGTGTTGGAGCGGCTGTCGGTCTGCGGCACCTTCAGCGTCAACGCCGACATCGACGCCCGCCACATCATCGCGCCCCTCGGCTTCGCCCAAAAGGTCCTCCAGCGGCCAGACCAGGTGTCGCGCATCGAACTGGTGCCCGCCCCGGGCTGGAGCCCAGAGGAGCTGAGGGAGTCCATTGATACACGCTGGACGGAAGACGTAATGACCCGCACCCGCCGGGAGAAGAACGCCCTGATCCATTCGACGAGCCGGGCCGAGAAATGGGCCACGTTTGCCATCCTGAGCTTCATCCTCGTCGTCGCCGCCTTCAACATCCTCGCCGCCCTGACGATGCTCCTGCTCGACAAGCGGCGCGACATCGGCACCCTGTCCGCCATGGGGATGACCCCGCGGGACATCCGGCGGGTCTTCAGCTGGCAGGGGTTCCTCATCAACGCGGTCGGTGCCGCGGCTGGCCTCGCCATCGGCCTGACCCTTGTGTGGCTCCAAGACCGGTATGGTCTGGTGCGGCTGCAGGGGGCGATGGTTCCGGCCTACCCCGTCTCCCTCCGGACCGGCGACGTACTCGGGGTCCTCGGGATGGTCCTCGGGGTGGGCGGAACGTTCAGCGCAGCCATGGTCGCGTACCTCGTCCGCCGCATGGCGCCCGACGCGGCGTAATTTTGCGGCATGGTCCGCATCGGCCCCGTCGAACTCGGTGACTTTCCGCTCCTGCTTGCGCCCATGGAGGATGTGAGTGATCCGCCCTTCCGCACGCTCTGCAAGCGGCACGGAGCGGACATGATGTACACCGAATTCATCAGCTCCGAAGGCCTGATCCGGGATGCCGCCAAAAGCCGACAGAAGCTCGACATCTACGAGAAGGAGCGCCCAATCGGCATCCAGATTTTCGGCTCGGAAATCGACTCGATGCGGCGGGCGGCGGAAATCTCCGCGGCGTCCGGACCCGATGTGCTCGACATCAATTACGGTTGTCCGGTCAAGAAGGTCGCCTGCAAGGGCGCCGGAGCCGGCATCCTCCAGGACATCCCTAAGATGGTCTCGATGACCAAGGAAATCGTGGACGCCGTCGACCTGCCGGTCACCGTCAAAACGCGGCTCGGTTGGGACGACAACACCAAGTACATCGTGGAGGTGGCCGAGCGCCTACAGGACGTGGGCATCCAGGCCATCTCCATCCACGGCAGGACCCGCTCCCAGATGTACAAGGGCGAGGCGGACTGGACCCTCATCCGCGCCGTCCGGGAGAACCCGCGCATGGCGATTCCCGTCTTCGGAAACGGCGACGTGGATACCCCCGAGAAGGCCCTCGCCTACCGCAACGAATACGGGGTGGACGGCATCATGATCGGCCGCGGCAGCATCGGCAACCCCTGGATTTTCGACCAGATCAAGCACTACTTCGCCACCGGCGAGCATCTGCCACAGCCGACCGTGGCGGACCGCGTGGAGGCCGCCCGACAGCACCTCGACCACAGCCTCGAATGGAAGGGCTTGCGGCTCGGCGTCGTGGAGATGCGCCGCCATTATGCCAACTACTTCCGCGGACTGTCCCATTTCAAGGAGCATCGGCTCAAGCTGGTGACGGAGGACGACCCCGCCGTGTTGCACGCCACCCTCGACCAGGTCGCGGCGACCTACGGCGACACGGCCCTGCCGGCGTAGATTCGGCCCCATGACCGCCGACCACATCCAGGGCATCAGCCGCTCCCTCATCTTCCTCGGCCTCCTTCTCGTGGGGACCGTGGTGGCTTCCGTCGTCGCCACCTTTCTCTCCGGGGTGCTGTTCGATGGGGTCGTGGCCATGGTGCCAGGTGGGGACATGCCCACGGACGACGCCAGCTGGTGGCAGCTGCACTTCCAGAACCTCTGCAGCCAAGCGCTCGGCTTCGGTGGTGCTGTCTGGCTCGCCATCCGACTTTGGGACCGCAGCGCCCTGCAGGGTCTTCCTGGCCGGTCGGTCGGCCGCAACACGTCCGTGCTCCTCCTCGCCATCCTCGCCACGGTGGCCAGCGGGCCGTTGCTCATGGCGAGCTACGAACTCAACGGACTGCTGATTCCCGAGGGGGGGCTCCTGGAACGCCTGTTCAAACCACTCGAGGAGATGATCGAGGCCATGACGGCGTTCCTCGCTTCGGGAGAGGGCGTCAAGCGCATCGTCATCCTGCTCAGCGTGGCCGGACTGCCGGCGATCTTCGAGGAACTCTCCTTCCGAGGCGTGCTCCAGCCCCTGCTGATCCGGGCGACCGGCAGCGCCTTCTGGGGCATCGCCCTGACCGCCATCGTCTTCAGCGCCATTCATTTCCAGTTCTATGGATTCCTGCCGCGGGTGCTGCTCGGCGCCCTGTTCGGATGGCTCGCCCACCGCACCGGCAGCCTGATTCCCGGCATGGCCGCCCACTTCGCCAACAACGCCCTCGCCGCGGTCACGCTGTGGGTCACCGGCAGCATGACCGACGACATCCTCGATTTGACACCGCTGGTCGTGATCGGGGGCACGGCCGCGATGGCCGCCTGCATCTACGGGGTGGACCGGGTCATTCGGCAGCGTCCCGCCTGAGGGCGAGGAATGCCTCGGCACTCAGCAGGTCTTCCGGCGTCGTCAGCTTGATGTTGTGCAGGTCGCCCTCCACGGGCGCCACTGGCCTTCCCGAGGCCTCCCAGACGGTGGCATCGTCCGTGAAATGGGGGGCATACTCGACGGCATAAGCGTCCCGGAGCGCAGGCAAATCGAACACCTGCGGCGTCTGTACGGCCCGCAGTTCCGCCCGATCCAAGGGCGCACTGCCCCCTTCACCGATGCGGCGGATCGTGTCCTTGACCGGAACGAGGGGAATGGCGCCCCCGAAGGCCTCAGCCGCCTCGTAACACCGCCGGATGGTCTCCACTTCGACCAGGGGCCGCACCGCATCGTGGATTCCCACAAGCCCAGGTTCTGCAGGCAGGGCGTCCAACCCGTTGCGAACGGAGTGGAACCGCTCGGCTCCGCCGTTGACCACCCGGTCGACGGCCGCGGTCGGATGGGCCCGGACCACTTCGGCCCATTCCTCGTGCAGGCTCTCATGCAGGACGAGGACCACGAAGAGGTCGGGCACCGCCTCACGGAAGCGCTCGAGGGTGTGAACGATGACCGGTCGGTCACCAAGCGGAAGGAACTGCTTGGCCACCGGCCGGTTCATGCGGGTGCCCGTGCCGCCCGCGACGAGGATGAGAAATCGCATGCGGCGCGTGGGCAAATCAGCCGCGGGCGGCTACGAAACGCGCGGAGATGGCGTTCCAGTCGATCACGTTGAAGAACGCCGCGATGTAGTCGGGACGGCGGTTCTGGTAGTTCAGGTAGTAGGCGTGCTCCCAGACGTCCAGTCCGAGGATGGGCGTGCCACCACATCCCGCCTCCGGCATCAGTGGGTTGTCCTGGTTGGCGGTGGAGCAGACCTCGAGGCCGCCATCCTTGACGCAGAGCCAGGCCCAGCCGCTGCCGAAGCGCGTGGCCGCCGCCGCGGAGAAGGCGTCCTTGAATCCGTCGTAGCTGCCGAAGGCAGCGTCGATGGCCGCGGCCAAATCGCCCGTCGGGGCGCCGCCGCCGTTGGGGGACATGCTGGTCCAGAAGAGGTTGTGGTTGTAGTAGCCGCCGCCGTTGTTGCGGACGGCGCCGTTGCCGGAATCCTGGGCGCACAGGTCCTCGATGGACTTGCCGGCCATGTCGGTGCCGTCGATGGCGGCGTTCAACTTGGCCGTGTAGCCGGCGTGGTGCTTGCCATGGTGGATTTCCATGGTGCGGGCATCGATGTGCGGCTCGAGGGCGTCGTAGGCGTAGGGGAGTTGGGGCAGTTCAAAAGCCATGATGAAAGGGAATTCGGGGTTGGGTTTCCTGGGTGGGGAGTCAAATCTAATTCGCCGCCGGGGTGAGCAGCGACTCCATGTCGTCAAAAGCGGCCAAGGCGGCCTGCCATTCACCGTCGGCCCGCAAGGCGGCGCGGTGTCCTGCGCTCTCACCCCAGAGGTTGTGGGCGATGCGTTCGGCAATGCGTTGGCGGGTCAATTCGCGGGAGCGCACCCGCTCCTCATCGGGTCGGTAGGATTCGTCGATCAGCGGGTCCACCCCGAGGTCGAGGCCCGATTCGACGGCATCGAGGAAGTCGGTGACGGTGCCAAGGGCGAGGAACGCTTTACGGCGATCGGTTCCCAGCTCGAAGGCGTGCTCGCGGAGGCGTCCCGCATACACCAGCTCGCGGAAGGACACCGGGAAACTGCCGGTATCGAGTGGAACGAAGACGTCCGGCGCGATGCCCCCTCCCCCGTATACGGTCCGGCCTGCCTCAGTGCGGTAGGCGAGGGAATCCACGCGGAGGATACTGTCGGCCTCGACGTATTCACCGCGCTCCTGTCGTGCAATCCACTCGTCCTCGTAGTCGACGCCATCGCCGTAGGGACGCTGGATGCTGCGGCCACTCGGTGTGTAGTACCGTGCGACGGTCAGCCGCAGGGCGCCCCGATCGGCCACGGGAAACTCTTCCTGCACAAGGCCCTTGCCAAAGGTCCGCCGGCCTACAATGACCGCACGGTCGTGATCTTGGAGGGCACCCGCGAGGATTTCACTGGCTGAGGCACTGCCCTCGTCGACCATCACCACGAGCGGAAGGTCCCGGAGGAGCCCTGGACGTTCCGTCACGTATTCGCGGCGGGGCTGGGCGGCCCCTTCGGTGTAGACCACGAGGTCCCCTTCGTCGAGGAACCGTTCCACCATGGGCACCGC
Source organism: Bacteroidota bacterium (assembly GCA_036159995.1). Taxonomy (GTDB): domain Bacteria; phylum Bacteroidota; class Bacteroidia; order Flavobacteriales_D; family Sanyastnellaceae; genus UBA8752. The sequence goes on along the minus strand of JAYYEI010000049.1, from coordinate 178,823 downwards.
CGCATGCAGGTATCCGCCCCCATTGCCCCGCAGGTCGAGCACGAACCGCTCGACTCCCGCCTCGAGGAGGCTGGACAGGGCGGCGTCGAATTCCTCGTGGGTGTTGCGGGCGAACCGGATGACCTTGATGTAGCCCGTGCCATCCGGCATGCGCTCGGCCGCCACCACGCTGTGGATGGGGATGCGCCCACGCCGCAGGGTCACATCGATGAGGGCGGTGTCCGACGCGCCTGGTCGGAGAAGGCCGAGGCCGACTTCCGTGCCGGACGGCCCCTTGAGCAGGCGCATCACCTTCGAGTTGCTCAGCCCCGTGCCCGCGATGACGCTGTCGTCCACGGAGACGATGCGGTCGCCAGACCGGATGCCGGCCGCCTCACTGGGCCCGCCCACGATGGGCGTGACCACCATGATGGTGTCCTCTTGGAGCAGGAATTCAACCCCGATGCCCTCGAAGTTGCCCTCCATCGGCTCGGCCATGGCCGCCAGCTCCTCGGCGCTGAACCAATCGCTGTGCGGGTCCAACTCATCGAGAATGGCGTCGATGGCGATGTCGGTCAGGCGGTTCCGGTCCACCGGGTCCACGTACATGCGGTCGATGCGGTCGAGGACCGAGCTCAAGACCTGGCCGGAAGGCAGGAAGCGGGGCTCGGCGAACTCCCACGCTGTGGTGCCGGTGCCGAGTCCGCGGCCGAGGTAGGCGCCCAGGCAGAGTGCTGCGCCCAGAGCAAGGGGCACCCAGGCACGCGGCATGGGAGGGCGATCAGTCGGCATCTTCGGGATAACGTACAATCTCCACCCCCGCCTGGTTCAGGAAATCGATCCCGGAATCGTCCTTGTAGGGATGCGTGTAGACGACCCGACGGATGCCGACTTGATGGATCAGCTTGGCACAGTCCCGGCACGGCGACAGGGTGATGTACAGGGTCGCCCCCTGTGCGGTGTGGGTGGAACGCGCCAGCTTGGTGATGGCGTTGGCCTCGGCATGGAGCACGTACCAATGCGTCTCCCCCGCCTCATTCTCGCAGGCATTGGGGAATCCGCTCGGGGTTCCGTTGTACCCGTCCGATACGATCATCCCGTCCCGGACGATGAGGGCGCCAACCTGCTTTCGGGTGCAATGGGACAATTGGGCCCATTCCCGTGCCATCCTCAGGTAGGCGAGGTCATAACGGCGTTGCTTTTCCTCCGACATGGGCTTCACGGTGCGAAGGTAGCGAGGTCCCCGATGGACTTCCCGCTCCACATTGGCCCTTCCCTTCCCACCTTTGTTCCATGCGCATCTACACCCGGACCGGGGATGGCGGCGAGACCTCCCTCTTCAACGGCGACCGCGTCCACAAGGACGACGCCCGCATCGAAGCGTACGGCACGCTCGACGAACTCAATGCCATCGTGGGCGGACTGCTCGACCATGAGGCCCTCGCTCCGCACGCCGACCGGCTGCACGCGATCCAGGACCACCTCTTCCGGATTGGGGGGATCTTTGCCGACCCCGAGGGACCGCGGCCCGGTGCCCTCACCACTGGGCAGGCGGACATCGAGGGACTGGAACAGTGGATCGACGCCATGGAGGAGCCGCTGGAGCCGCTGCGGAACTTCGTCCTGCCGGGCGGACACCCCGCACTCTCGGCCTGCCACCTCGCCCGCACGATCTCGCGCCGAGCGGAACGCCGGGCCGTGGCCCTCGACCGGCTCGTGGGCCAGCCCGAAACGGCCCTGCAGTACCTCAACCGGCTCAGCGATGCCTTCTTCACGCTCGGCCGGTGGGCGGCCCACACGACCGGAACCGTCGAGGTCAAGTGGCCCCTCGATCCCAAATGACCTCATTTCGAGCACTTTGACCCCAACTTTTTGTGGGTGTGCCCCGTAGGGGTTGCACACATCGGCGGCCCTGCTACTTTTGCCGCGCCTGAATACGACTCACCATGTATTGGACGCTTGAACTCGCCTCCTACCTCGAGGATGCCCCCTGGCCCGCCACCAAGGACGAGCTGATCGACTTTGCGATGCGCACCGGTGCGCCGCTGGAGGTGGTGGAAAACCTGCAGCAGATTGAGGATGACCAGGAGTCCTACGACACCATCGAGGACATCTGGCCTGACTACCCCTCCAAGGAGGATTTCTTCTTCAACGAGGACGAATACTGACGGTCACGTTCCGTCGAACCCATTCGAAACGCCGGCCCTCCCGCCGGCGTTTTCATTGGCCCCCTTCCGGGACCAGCATGAGCACGCACCGAGGAAACCGGGGGTCCGGACCGATGGACCGGATGGGCGCGTCCGGAACGTGATGGGTCCACATCGCCGCGGCGGTGGCTTCGTCCGCCCCAATGCACCGCACCTGCCGCATCCCATCCCGGGCGACCGACATCGTCCAGAGCGGAGGCAAACCGGGCGGCGGGGTCTCGCCTTCGATCCGCGTCCCGGGAGCCTGAGGGTCGAGGAAACTGCGGACGTGCAGGGGAATGCCCGCCCTGCGGATGGGGGCCACGGTGTCCTGGTGCAGCACCCCGGCCCCGGCCTTGCCCAGGATGTCCGCCGTCTCGTGGTCGAGGACCGGCAGGCATTCCGCCGGCGGCCAGCAGCGGGGATCTCCGGTCATCACGCCGGGCACGTCCTTCCAGACAAAGAACCGTTCGGCCTGCAACGCTTCGGCGAGCAGGGCCCCGCTGAAATCCGACCCCTCCCGTCCGAGTGTTGTGGGCCGTCCGTCCGGAGCCGAACCGACAAAGCCCTGCATCACGGGAATCCGGCCCGACCAGTCCGCTTGGTTCGCTCGCACCCGGCGGCCGACCTCGGCCGCATCCACGACGGCCGCGCGGTTGGTCCCATCCGTCTGGATGATGTCCCAGGCCGACACCCACAAGGCCGGAAGTCCGATGGCGGCAAGGTGGGCCGACACGATGCGGGTGGACCAGCGCTCCCCCTGCCCCACGAGGGCGTCGTACCCTTCGTCGGAGACCGGACGGCCCCGCCAGGATTCGGCGAGCACCCGAAACGCCGCGAAGTCCGCATCGAGCAGGTCCGGTGCCAATCCGAGTTTACGGACGGTCGCAGCATGCGATTCCACCACAGACGCCAGCACCGACTCGACCTCCCCGGCATGTGGCAGGGATTGCCAGACGGCCTCGAGGGCATTGGTCGTCTTGCCCATCGCGCTCACCACCACAGCCGCCCCATGACCGGCATCCTCGCCCGACACCCGGTCTCCGAGGATGCGCCCGAGGTTGCGGACCGCATCGGCGTCCTTGACCGACGCTCCTCCGAATTTGTGGACCACCCAGCTCATACCGATGTCGCCGCCAGGGCGCTCAGGGCCTCGCCCTCGAGCCGGCCGTTCAGCCACTCGCCTTCCACAGCAGAACCGAGGGAGCGGTAGAATCCGATGGCGGGCTCATTCCAATCGAGGACCTGCCACTGCATGTAGGCGCAGCCACGCTTGGCCGTTTCAGCGGCGACGGCAGCAAAGAGCTGGAGGCCGTATCCCTTGCCCCGCTCGGTCTCCGTCACGACCAGATCCTCGAGATAGAGGCAGCGGCCATTCCACGTGCTGTACTTCTGGTAGAACAGGGCGATGCCGACCACCTCGTCGCGGTCGGCCGGCTCCAAGACGAGCAAGCCGTAGGCGGGATCGGGCCCGAAGCCATCGCGGAGCAGGACGTCCTCGCCGATGTTGACCTGATCCAATGCCCGCTCATACTCGGCGAGCTCTCGGATCAGCTCCATCACCGCCGGCACATCCGTCTCCGTGGCCCACCGTATCCGTCCCTTTTCCTGCATGTTCTGCAAACCTAGATTGCAGGTCATCATGCCTGACACCTTTTCTCCTTTTGACATCGTTCTGGGAATCCCCCTTCTCTGGGCTGCAATTCGAGGCCTCCGAAAAGGCTTGGTGCTTGAGGTCACCGGGCTGGCAGCACTTTTCCTTGGCGCCTATGCCGCCCTCTTCTTCTCCGACATCGCCGCTGCCATTCTCGATGAACGGTTCGCCATCGGACATGAGTATCTGGGCATCACCTCGTTTGCGATCACCTTCATCGCCGTGGTCATCGGCGTGCATCTGCTCGGCCGCGTCGTGGAAAAAATGGTCGACCTGACCGCCCTCAAGCCGATGGACCGCTTGGGCGGACTCGCGTTCGCCACGGGACGGGCCTGGCTGTTCTGGTCCATTGTGGTGCTGCTCATCCAAGGCACGCTCGGACAGGATGTCCTCCCTGCAGACTGGGTGGCCGGCAGTCACCTCTGGCCGGCCTTGGACGAGACGGCGCGGTTCCTCCTGCCCATCATCGACCCCTGGATTCCCGAGATCTGAAGGGGCAACGGTCGGTTGGGGTCAGAGGCTCATCTCGACGCCGAGGTCCTCGCCGAGGCGGGCAATGCGGTTGCCAAGTGAATCCCAAGCCGAGGCATAGGCCTCCGTGGCGGCCCACTCTCCCTTGACGGAGAAGTAAAACTTGATTTTGGGCTCCGTGCCGGAGGGTCTCGCCGTCACCAGGGCGCCCTCCTCTGTCAGGAACTGGATGACGTTGGACGGGGGCAGGCCGTTCCAGCCTTCTAGGTGATCCCGGACCTCCGCCACCGCCTCGCCCCCGAGATGGGAAGGGGGCGTGGTGCGGAACCCGTCCATCATGGCCCGGATTTCGGCTGCGCCGGCAATGCCGTCCCGCTTGAGGGAGACCAGGGCCTCCCGGTACATCCCGTGGTGCCGGTGCAGGTCCCGGAGGCGGTCAAGCAAGGTTCGGCCCTTGCGCCATTCGGCGTCGGCCATCTCGGCGATCATGCAGGCCGCTGCGATGGCGTCCTTGTCCCGGACCTCATCCCCGATGAGGTATCCGTAGCTCTCCTCTCCGCCCACGAGGAACCGGCCGTGTCCTTCTCGGGCGGCGATCTCGGCGGCGATCCATTTAAATCCGGTCAGCGTCTCCGCCACCGGGACGTCGAACTCGGCCGCGATGTCGCTGATCAAGCGTGTGGTGACGACGGTTCGGGCGACGAAATCGCCCTCCTCGATCGTGCCGCGTTCCGCTTTGGCCTTGAGCACGTAATGCACCAGCAGGGCGGCCACCTCGTTGCCGTTGAGCAGGCGGAATCCGCCTTCCGGCTGGCGGACGGCGGCCCCCACCCTGTCGCTGTCCGGGTCCGTGGCCAGCACGAGTTCGGCCCCGGTTTCCTCGGCCCGCTCCAAGGCCATCCGCAGGGCACTGGCCTCTTCAGGGTTGGGGGAGTCCACGGTCGGAAAGGCCCCATCCGGCTCGGCTTGGGCGGCGAGGACCTCGACGTTGCGGAATCCGCAAGCCGCGAGGGCGGGCGCCATGCTCACCGTGCCCGTGCCATGGAGCGGCGAGAAGACGATGCCCAGATCGGAGCCTTCCTCGAGCAGCGTTTCGCTGATTCGGTGTCCCGCGATGGCCTCGTGGTAATCCCGGTCAAGCTGCCCGTCGATGATGTGGATGCGGGGGTCGTCGGCTGGGGCGCGACGGACCGCCTCGAGCCCTTGCACAGCACGGACGCGCTCGATGATGCCGTGGTCATGGGGCGGGACAATCTGGCCTCCATCGCCCCAATACACCTTGTATCCATTGTACTCCTTGGGGTTGTGGCTCGCGGTGACCACAATGCCGGCCTGACAACCGAGGCGGCGGATGGCAAAGCTCAATTCCGGGGTGGGGCGCAGGGCGGGGAAGACGTGGGCGTCGATGCCATTGCCGGCCAACACTTCGGCCGCCACCCGCGTGAACTCATCGCTCCGGTGCCGGCTGTCGTGGGCGATCGCCACAGCCATCGGGCCGTCGTGGTGGGCCGCGAGATAGTCCGCAAGGCCCTGGGTCGCCATGGCCACCACGGCGGCATTCATCCGGTTGGTGCCCGGGCCCATGATGCCCCGCATGCCTCCCGTTCCAAAGGCCAAATCCTGGTGAAAGGCCTCCTCGAGCGCGGAGGTGTCGGCATCATCCAGCATGGCCTGCACGGCGTCTCGGGTGGCCGAATCGTGGGGTTCCCGTGTCCAGGCTTCGGCCCGGAGGCGGATGTCGTCGAGATTCATGTCCGGTCAGTTCGGTGTTCCAAGGGGAAAGGTCGGGCCCAGACAGGATTCGAGGGCCGCCTCCCACGTCACGGATTCGCGGCCCAATGCCTCGAAAAAGGGACGTTCGTCGAGTTTGCTGTAAGCCGGGCGTCGCGCCTTCGTGGGGAAGGCTGAGGTCGGGACCGGACGGACCTCGACGTCCGGTGCACGCCGGGCGAGGATGGCCGTGGCGAACCCATGCCAGGTGGTGAGCCCTCGATGGCCGTAGTGGTGGAGGCCCGCCGTCCGGTCGGGGTCCTGGATCATCCGGTCGACCCAATGCAACAGGTCTTCGGCGAGGTGACCGGCATGGGTCGGGCACCCCTGCTGGTCGTCCACCACGGTCAGCACATCGCGGTCCGCAGCTAGACGCAGCATGGTGTTGAGGAAGTTCTTCCCGTCCCGGTCGTAGAGCCAGCTGACCCGGACGATGCTCGCCGAAGGCAGGGCAGCGAGGATCGCGCGTTCCCCCTCCCGCTTGCTCGCCCCGTAGACCCCAAGCGGCGAGGTGGGGTCGGTCGGCAGGTAGGGCCGGGTTCCCGTTCCATCGAAGACGTAATCGGTGCTGATGTGGACGAGCCGGATCCCGCGCTCGGCACAGGCTGCCGCCAGCCGGCCCGGGGACTCTCCGTTGATGCGGTGGGCCCGTTCAGCCTCGTCCTCCGCACCATCGACGGCGGTGTAGGCCGCACAGGACAGGACCACCTCCGGACGCAGGCGGTCCAGCGCACCGGGAATGGTCTCGGGCCTTTCGAGGTCCAGCAGGTCCCGGCCGCAGGCGAGAAGCTCCTTGTCCCACGCCACAGGATGGCCGGAAAGGGTCAGCAACCTGCCGCCCAATTGACCTGTAGAGCCCGTGATCATCACCCGCATGACACAAAGAAAGTGGGCGCGACAGACGCTTTGGCACGCTTTGTGCCGTTTGAACAACAAATCCACGTTCACCATGACGCACTTCCTTTCCTCCAGAAACCGGATGGGCGCCGCGCTCGCCCTCCTCACCCTTGTCCTCAGCGCGTCCGCGGCCTTCGGCCAACGGAGGGGCACCTTCCTTGAACCCCGGCGCGCGGGCGCCTTCGAAATGGGCGGCACTTCCCTGCTGTCCCTGAATGCCGAAGGCAACCTCATGGTCGATGCCGGCCTGGAGGTCACCGTCCTTGGCCGGGCCGCTGGACCGCTGCACAGTGGCGTCCGCCTCGGTGTCGGGCTGCTCGACCGCACCGGTTCCCTTGCTGGGACGGAGGCCGGCACGACCGAACGCCGACGAACCCTGCTTCCCGAAGCGTCGGGTGTGCTCAGGCTCGACCCCTTCCGCGGCGGATTCTGCCCCTTTGCCGAAGCCGAGCTGGGCATGAGCGCCACCCTGATTGACATCCGCACCTTCGATGAGGCGGGCGACCGCACAGACTACACCGTGCCCGCCTTCGACCCGACCCTGCATTACGGATGGGCCGCTGGCGCCCGCATCCGCCTCGGCGGTGGCGCCTTCCTCGCGGTTCGTTACGGGGAACGGATGGGCGGACACCTCGACGTGCCCGACCCGATTCAGGAAACCGGGAACCTGACGACGCTGGACCCCCAACGCAGGGTCATCGGCATGGGGCTCAGCCTCGCCCTCTGACGGGGGACCTCCCCTCGCACTCCATCACGCCGCCCGCATGGCCTCCACCGGATCCATGCGGGCGGCCTGCATGGCGGGCGCCAGTCCCGCCACGATGCCGCTCACCACAGCGATGCCGAGGCCGAGCAAAAACCGGTTGAGCCCGAACACAAGGGAGAAGCCTTCGGAGGTCGCATTGACCAGGAGCACCAGGAGCCCCACGGCTAACAGGGCCATCATCGCGCCGATGATGCACAGCGCCACGGCCTCGGTCAGGAACTGGGCCAGGACGAAACTGCGTTTGGCGCCCAGCGCCTTCTGGACCCCGATCAGCGGCGTCCGCTCCTTGACGGAAACAAACATGATGTTGGCGACGGAAAAGCACCCGATCAGGATGGCGAAGACGCCAATGAACCAGACGCCGTTCTCGAGCTGGCCGAAGATGCGGTCGATGAAGGAGGTGAGCATCTCCACCTCGTTGACCGCGAAATCCGATTCGTCGCGGGGATGCAATCGGCGCAGGGGGCGGTAGGCCGCGATGACCTCCCCCTTCAGCGTCTCGAGGTCCACCCCCTCCTTGGCCCGGATGAGGATGCTCGCCTTGAGCGCCTTGAAGTTCATGAGCTGACGGGCAAACGTGACCGGCATGAGGACGAGGTCGTCCGACCCCTCTCCCACCAGCGACGTGCCCTCCTGGGCCAGCACCCCGATGACCCGAAGCTTCCGCCCCTCTAGGACACAGGATTGGCCGAGGGGATCCTCACCGGGAAAAAGCCGCTCGATGATCTCCCGGCCGAGGATGACCGAGGGTGTGCCTGCCTGCATTTCCCGGGGGGTGAAGAAGCGCCCCTCCTCGATGTCGAGTTCAATGGCATCGAGGTACTCCAGGGTGACGGCCGCGATGCGGGCTCCGGCGAAGCTGCTGCTGCCCCGTTCGAGGGTGCCCATGTTGCCCGTCTGGAACGCCACGCTGCGCGCCGAGGGCAGCCGGCCACTCAGGAGCTCGGCGTCCTCCAGGGTCGGGTCCTTGCGCACTGCGTACTTCCACCAGGGGTAATCCGAGGAGAACGTCCACGGCATTTTTTCCACGAAGAGCACATCGCTGCGGACCGAACTGAAGATGCCCTTGATGTTTTCCTCCAGCGAGTCGGACACCGCGAAAACCGCGGTGATCATGAAGATTCCGATCATGACGCCCAACAGGGACAGCATCGTCCTCAGCCGGTTGGTCACCAGCGATTGCCATGCCTGTACGAAGCTTTCCACGAACAACCGGCGCGTCATGCACCAAAGCTACGCCCCGGGGGTGGTGGAGGCCCGCCCTGTGGGCTAATTTCGCCGCTTCCCAGTTCGAATTCTCCCATGGACCGTCCCATCCGCCGCGCCCTCATTTCCGTCTTCCACAAGGAAGGCCTCGCCCCCATCGTCGAACAGCTGCAGGCTGCCGGCGTGGAAATCCTGTCCACCGGAGGAACCCAACGCGCCATCGAGGCTCTGGGCGCCGAGGTGACCCCTGTGGAATCCGTGACGCAGACGGCCGAAATGCTGGGTGGACGGGTCAAGACGCTACACCCCATGGTCTTCGGTGGCATTCTGGCCCGCCGGGATTTCGAAGCAGACGACGTGGACGTGGCCGAGCACGGCATTGGCCAGATCGACCTGGTCATCGTCGACCTCTATCCGTTTGAGGAGACGCTCGCCTCGGGGGCCGACGAGGAAGAGATCATCGAGAAAATCGACATTGGAGGCATCGCCCTCATCCGCGCGGCCGCCAAGAATTTCAAGGACGTCGTCTGCATTCCCTCCCGTGGCCAGTATGCCGACCTGGTGGAGGCCCTGTCCGACGGCATGAGCACGGATCTGGACTTCCGCCGCCGCATGGCCGGGGCCGCCTTCGGCGTCTCTTCGGGCTATGATGCGGCCATCGGAAAGTGGGTCCGCGAGGGTGGCCAGCCAGAAGTGCTGTCCCTGCTCGAGACGGCCTGCAACCCGCTCCGCTACGGAGAGAACCCCCACCAGGAGGGCGCCTATTTCGGCGATCTGGACGGCCTCTTCACCCAGCACAACGGCAAGGCCCTCAGCTACAACAACCTCCTCGACGTCGACGCCGCCGTGCAGCTGATGGCCGAGTTCAAGGACGAGGCCCCGACCATCGCCATCCTGAAGCACAACAACGCCTGCGGCCTCGCCACCCGATCCACCTTGGCGGATGCCTACACCGACGCCCTTGCCGGTGATCCGGTCTCGGCCTTCGGTGGCGTCGTCATCGCGAACCGGACCCTCGACGTGGCCACGGCCGAGGCCCTGCACACCCTCTTCTGTGAGGTGGTCATCGCCCCGGATTACGAGCCCGCTGCCCTCGCCCTGCTGAGCGGCAAGAAGAACCGCATCCTCCTCACGCAGCACCACTGGCCGACGGCTCCAAAACTGGTCCGGTCCGCCCTGGGCGGTTACCTCGTCCAGCAACCGGACGACCGGGTGGAGGGCGCCGCTGACTTCGACTGTGTAACCAAGACGGCCATCACCGACGAGCAGGCGGCCGACCTCGCCTTTGCCCTCAAGCTGGTGAAGCACACCCGCTCCAACACCATCGTGCTGGCCCGCGGCGGACAGCTGCTCGCCAGCGGCACCGGTCAGACCTCCCGCGTGGACGCCCTCAATCAGGCCATCGACAAGGCCCGCCGCATGGGTTTCTCCCTCGAAGGCGCGGCGATGGCGAGCGATGCCTTCTTCCCGTTCCCGGATTGCGTCGAGATTGCCCATAAGGCGGGCATCACCTCGGTGGTCCAGCCGGGGGGGTCCATCAAGGACAACCTCAGCGTGGCCTACTGCGACGAGAACGGCCTCGCCATGGCCATGACCGGCGTTCGCCACTTCCGCCACTGACCGCGACCGGCGCGCCTTCCGGCACCATCCGACGGGGTTTTCAACATCAGAGGAATCCTTCGGCAACAAGCAATGGTTTTTGGCCGTTGCTAATGCACCTTTGAGACAATGGGGCTGTTCAACTTTTTCATGCAGGAGATCGCGATTGATCTCGGCACCGCCAACACGGTGATCTACTATGAGGACCAGGTCGTCGTGGATGAACCCTCCATCGTGGCCAAGGACCGCGCATCCAACAAGACGGTCGCCATCGGGCGCCAGGCCCAGTTGATGCACGGCAAGACCCACGAGGACATCAAGACCGTGCGCCCCCTCAAGGACGGCGTGATCGCCGACTTCCAGAGCGCCGAGGACATGATCAAGGGGATGATCCGCATGATTAACCAGCGCCGGAGCCTTTTCAACCCGACGCTGCGGATGGTCATCTGCATCCCTTCGGGCATCACCGAGGTGGAGAAGCGCGCGGTCAAGGACAGCGCCGAGCACGCCGGAGCCAAGGAGGTCTACCTCATCCACGAGCCGATGGCCGCCGCCATCGGAATCGGCATCGACGTCGAGGAGCCGATGGGCAACATGATCATCGACATCGGCGGGGGCACCTCCGAGATTGCCGTGATCGCCCTCGGCGGCATCGTCACCGACAAAAACATCCGGGTGGCCGGAGATGAATTCACCCAGGATATTGAAGAGTACATGCGCCGCCAGCACAACATCCTCGTGGGGGAGCGCACCGCGGAGCAGATCAAGATCGAGGTGGGCAGTGCCCTCACCGAGTTGGACGACCCGCCGGAGGATTACGCCGTCCGGGGCCGGGACCTCATGACGGGCATCCCGAAGGAAATCCACGTGAGCTACGCCGAGATCGCGATGGCCCTCGACAAGTCGATCTCCAAAATTGAGGAGGCCATCCTGAGCTGTTTGGAGAACACGCCGCCCGAGCTGTCCGCCGACATCTACAAGACCGGCATCTACCTCGCCGGAGGCGGGGCCCTGTTGCGCGGTCTCGACAAGCGGATCAGCTCCAAGACGCGCCTGCCGGTGCACGTGGCCGAGGAGCCGCTCCGCGCCGTGGCCCGGGGGACGGCGATTGCCCTGAAGAACGTCGACAACTTCGCCTTCCTGATGCGCGAGTGAGCCCGGACTGCCGATGCGCAACCTCTGGCTCCTCCTCCAACGCAACGCCTTTCTCCTGACCTTCCTGCTCCTGCTGGGGGTGTCGTTTGGCGTGCTCGTTCGGCATGACGGGAGTGCGCGGTCCAGCTGGTTCCGGACGACCGGAGGACTGGCCGCCGGAGTCGAAGGCCAGCAGCAGCAGTGGCGGGATTACCTCGAACTCGCGGAGAAGAATGCCGCATTGGCCGAACAGAACGCCAAGCTCCGCTCCCAGCTCCTCTCCATGGAGCGCGATGGACAATGGCATCGGGATGACGGATCGGGATGGAACGTCACCACCGGCATGCTGATCAAGGGCCCCGATGGCCTCGCCCGGTCGATGGCCCTAGGCGCCCCGGGGGCCGATGGGGGCCTGTCCGTCGGCATGGGAGTCCTGTCCAATGGGGTGGCCATCGGCACCGTCGTCGACGTCGGAGAACGCTACAGCCGCATCCTGCCCATGCTCAACACCGCCGGAACGTGGAGCTGCCGGGTCGGCCGGACCGGACCCGTGGTGCCCCTCCAATGGGAAGGACGCGATGCGGACCGGTACACCCTGTCCGACGTTCCACGGTACACCCGCGCCGAGGTGGGCGACACGGTCTTCACTTCCGGATTCGACCTGCTCTTTCCGGACGGAATCCCGGTCGGCACGATCCACTCGAGCCGCCAGTCGAGCGGGTCCGACTTCAAAACCGTATCCGTGGTTCCCCTCGTCGACATCGCCTCGGTCCGGCACCTCGAGTACATCCGCAACCGGTCCGACAGCGAGCGCACCGTGCTCGCTCAACCCCTGCCCCAACCATGACGCTCGCCCGGCTCGCATTGATGGTGGTCCTGCAGGCCGTTCTGCTCGAGGCTGTCGCCCCGTTCGGGGAATGGACGCGGCCCCAATGGGTCTTGTGGGCGCTGTTCATGCTGCCCCCAAAGGCCGGGGCCTTCACCAAACTGGGCGCCGGATTCCTGATGGGCCTTGGACTGGACTTGATGATGGGCACCTACGGACACCACATGGTCGCCGGCACCGTCCTCGGAGGCGCCATGCCCGGATTGCACAGCATCCTCGCTCCGCGCGATGGCTATGAGGTGACCCAGAAGCCCACCGTGCGAGACCTCGGACTCCAGTGGGTGCTGGCGCTCTCCTTTCTCGGCTCGCTGCTCTTTCACCTCGCCCTGATGGTCGTGGACACCTGGCACGCTCACCTGATGCTGGGGGCCCTGATGCCCGCCCTGACCAGTGCCATCTGGACGACCTGTTGCTGTCTCCTGCTCCACCTGTTGGTCGTGCCACCCGGACGAAAAACCAAGGGCTGATGGACACCCGATTCAGAACGGTCGTCCTCCTCGTGGTCTTCTTCGTCGGGGCCTTCATCCTTCGGCTGATGGGCTTGCAATTGTTGCAACCCGAATGGGCGAACAAGGCGGAATCCTTGACGAGCAACCGGTATACGATTCCACCCAGCCGGGGCCTGATCCTCGACCGCCATGGGGAACTGATGGTCGGTTCCAAGGCCACGCATGACCTCACGGTCACCCCCCGTCTGCTCCCCAAACCGTGGGAGGACTGGTTGCCCGATGCCGCCCGGTGGTGCGGCATGACGGAAGAGCAGCTGGGGGACGCTCTTGAGCGGGCCCGGCGCTACAGCTCGCACAAGGCCTCCTCCGTGCGAAAGGGACTCAACACCGCGGAACACGCCCAAATGGCCTCCGAGCGTCACCGCTTCCCGGGCTTTGATTTCCGGACCCGGCCGGTCCGGGACCACCTCAATCCGACCGCCGGACACCTGTTGGGCGAATACGCGGAGACCACCGCCGACGACCTGTCCTCGGACCCCTTCTACCAGATGGGGGACCGCATCGGACGCAGCGGCCTCGAGAAAGTGTACGAGCTCGAATTGCGGGGCGTCAAGGGCCGAGAATCCGTGATGGTGGATGCCCGGAACCAAGTGCGGAACACGGCCGCCACATCCTCCGACGACCGGCCGGCCGAAGCCGGTCAGGATCTGACCCTCACCCTCGATCTCGGACTGCAGCAGTTCGCCGAATCCCTGATGGACGGCAAAAAAGGCAGCATAGTCGCCATCGAGCCTGCCAGTGGAGAAGTGCTGGCCCTGGTCTCCGCGCCCGACTTCGATCCGGGACGGTTGGTCGGTCCCGAGCGGGGCGAATACTACCGGCAGCTCGTCGTCGACCCCGACAAACCCCTGTTCAACCGGGCCATCAAGGCCACCTACCGACCGGGGTCCATCTGGAAAATGGTGCAGGGCCTCATCGCGCTGGATGAAGGCCGGATCCGACCCGGCACCCGCTTTCCCTGCGATCGGGAGCTGATCGGTTGCCACGGTCCCCACACCCAGGACGATCTGCGCGAGGCCGTGGTCCACAGCTGCAACCCTTATTTCTACCGCGTCATGCAACGCGTGGTGCAGGCCGGCGAAGGGAAAGGGCGCTTCGAGCAGGCCGCCAACGGGCTCGACCACTGGCGTGAACGGGGCCAGGCTTTCGGCTTCGGCACCTCCCTCGGTGCGCGCCTTCCGGGCACCTCCACTGGCAACATCCCTGGCAGTGCCGACTACGACCGCGTCTACGGGTCACGGCGTTGGGACTTCGGGACGATCTACTCCATCGCGATCGGCGAAGGCGAGCTGTTGACCACGCCGTTGCAGATGGCCAACCTCGCCGCCATCCTCGCCAACCGAGGCTGGTACCGGCTGCCCCATTTCGTGCGGGACCTCGGCGGAAACGGCAAGCCGTCCGGGCTGGGCATCCGTCAGGAAACCGGGGTGGACCCGCGTCACTTCAACCCAGTCGTGGAAGCCATGCGCGATGTGGTCGACCAGCCGAGCGGAACGGGCCGAAGGGCGCGGATTGACGGCATCGCCGTCTGCGGAAAGACCGGAACCGTGCAGGACGAACCGCGGAAGGACCATTCGGTGTTCATCGCCTTCGCCCCCATGGACGACCCTCAAATCGCGCTGAGCGTGTACGTGGAGAATTCCGGCTTCGGAGGCGAATGGGCCGCCCCCATCGCGGCCTTGCTGATTGAGCAGTACCTGACCGGCGAGGTCGCCTCGGTGGCGCGCCTCAACCGCATCCTCGACGCCGACCTCTCGGACCCTTACCCAGAACCAGAAGAGGAGTCGGCCGAGGAGACGGCGACCGATGTGCCGATGACCGAATTGCCGGTGACCGACGCCCAATGAAACTCAGCGCAGCACACTGAACCGCTCCGCATCCAGACGGAGCAGCACCCCCACCATCAGGGAGAACGCCATGAAACTCGATCCGCCGTAGCTCATGAACGGCAGGGGGATGCCGATCACGGGAACGAGCCCGAGCACCATGCCCACATTGATCAGGAGGTGCATGAAAAGAATGCCCCCGAGGCCATAGGCGTACACCCGGGTGAACCGGCTTCGCTGCCGCTCCCCGAGGAAGAAGATGCGCAGCAGGAACGCTGCATACAACAGGAGGAAGGTCACAGAGCCGAGGAAGCCGCGCTCCTCGGACCATTTGCAGAAGATGAAGTCCGTTTCCTGCTCCGGGACGAAGCCGTAACCGGTCATGGGTCCCTGTCGCCAGCCCTTCCCCGCCAAGCCACCCGAACCGATGGCAGTCTTCGCGTGCCGGATGTTGTAGTCGGCGTCGGGATTGCTCACCTCCAAGCCGAACAACACATGGATGCGCTCCTTCTGGTGTGGACGCAGGACGTCCTCGAGGGCCACGTTCAGGGTGGTCGAATACGCCACGGCCGCAACCATGACCCCGATGGCCAAACGGACGGTCCGGGCCCGGTAGCGCGGAAGGGTGGCGCTGCGGAGGATGCGGATGACCACCGCCCCGACCAGGACGAAACCGACCATGAAGGCCGTGAAGCCGGTCCGTTCCCCGAGAAGGGGATAGTCCATCGTCGACGCGCTCGTGAGGATGGTCAGCACCGCCATCACAATCGCCGCAAAACCGGCGATGAGCACGGCGCCCGTCATGCCCTCGCGGTAGAGGGCAAACACGAAGCCAAGGAAGACCAGCACCGTTCCGGCGTCCGGCTGAAGCAAGATCAGGCCGGCGGGAAGCCCCACGATGGCGAGGGAGCGCAGGCGGCTGGGCCAGTCCTTCCATCCATCCCGGGTGCCGAGGAACCAGGCCAGCGCCATGGCGGTGCCGAGCTTGGCGAACTCCGACGGCTGGATGCCGAAGCCTCCGACGCCGAACCAGGACCTCGCCCCGCCGACCTTCTTTCCGATGACCAGAACAGCGGCACACAAGCCAATCTGGATGGCGTAGTTGAGCCACGCCGTGCGGATGAAGAATTCCCCATCGACTTGGAGAATCAGGGCGCCGAGGACGAGGCTGGCCACGAGCCAGAGGGCCTGCTTCCCGTGCAGGGTGGACAGCGACCACTCGACCGCTCCGTCAAGGCCCGTCGAGGCGGAGACGAGGTTCCACCAGCCGAGACCAGCCAACAGGAGAAAGAGGACGACTGTCGGGCCGTCGAGGTTGGAGGCGATGCGTTGTTTGCGCGCCGGCACGTCAGAGGCCGAGGAGGACTTCCATCGGATCCTTGGAACCGAAGAGCATCCGCTCGGGGTTCTCGAGCATCTCCTTCACCGCAACGAGGAAGCTGACGCTTTCCTTGCCGTCGATGATGCGGTGGTCGTAGCTGAGGGCCACGTACATGATCGGACGAATCTCCACCTGACCATTGACCGCCACCGGACGCTCCACGATGTTGTGCATGCCGAGGATGGCGCTCTGCGGAGGATTGATGATGGGCGTGGACAGCATGGAACCGAAGACACCGCCGTTGGTGATGGTGAAGGTGCCGCCGGTCATCTCGTCGACCGTGATCTGGCCGTCGCGGGCGCGGATGGCCAGGCGCTTGATCTCAGCTTCGATCTGGTCGAGGCTCATGGACTCGGCGTTGCGTACAACGGGCACCATGAGGCCCTTGGGCGAGCTCACGGCGATGCCGATGTCAGCGTAGTCGTGCATGACCATCTCCTTGCCGTCAATCATGGCGTTGACGGCGGGGTAGAGTTCCAATGCAGCGGTCACCGCCTTGGTGAAGAAGCCCATGAAGCCGAGGCCCACACCGTACTGGTCCTTGAACTTCTCCTTGTACTTCTTGCGGAGGTCCATGATGGGCTTCATGTCCACCTCGTTGAAGGTGGTCAACATGGCCGTCTCGTTCTTGACGCCGACGAGGCGCTCCGCCACCTTGCGGCGCAGCATGCTCATCTTCTCGCGGCTCACGTCGCGGCTTCCGGTCCAGCCGGCGCCGGGCAGGTTGGGTTGGGGAATGCCCTTGGCCATGGCGGCGAGGACGTCCTGCTTGAGCACGCGCCCTCCCGGTCCGCTGCCGGCGACCTGGCCGGCCTGCAATCCGTTCTCGTCCATCAGCTTGCGGGCCGCTGGCGAAGGGTGTCCGGCGGCATGGCCCGTCGCGGCCGGAGCCGCCGCGGGTGCAGCGGCAGGAGCCGGGGCTGGGGCAGGCTCAGGCTTCGCAGGGGCCGGTGCCGAGGCGGCCGCTGGAGGGGCGGCATCGGCCGGGGCCTCCGCATCGGTATCGATCAGGCAGACCACGGCGCCCACGGCCACGGCATCCCCCTCCTCGGCCTTGAGCGTGATGGTACCGGCCATCTCGGCGGGAAGCTCGAGGGTGGCCTTGTCGCTGTCGACCTCGGCGATGGCCTGGTCCTTGAAGACGTAGTCACCGTCGGAGACGAGCCAGGCGGCGATTTCCACTTCCGAGATGGACTCTCCGGGACTGGGGACCTTCATTTCAAGGATGGGCATGGGGTCTGTGGATCGGGTGGGTGAATCGGTGTGGGGTCAAGGTCGTCAACCGAGTTGAAAAACGGAATCGATGACGGCCTGGTGCCGTTCGGCGTGGACAACGGGGCTGCCGGCCGCCGGGCTGGCGGAGTCGGGACGGGCGAAGAAGCGGGTCACGCCGGGGCCGAACCGGTGGAGGTGGGCCAAGGCGCCCATGTTGGACGGCTCCTCCTGCGCCCAGCACAGGGTGGCACCCTCGTAGCGGTCGAGGATGGCCCCCAGCTCGGCGGTCGGGAACGGGTACAGCTGCTCGAGGCGAACGAGCGCGATGCTGTCCATCTCGCCGGCCTGCACGCGCTTCTTGCGCTCCTCGAGCAGGTCGTAGTAGAACTTGCCGGAGCAGAGCACCACGTGCTTCACCCCATCGGCACTGCTGCCCCCGCGCTGCGGGTCGTCGATGACGGCCTGGAACTTGCCCTCGGCGAGTTCGGCCATCGTGCTGACGGCGTCGGGATAGCGCAACAGCTTCTTGGGCGTGAAGACCACGAGCGGCTTCCGGAACGGCCGGAGCACCTGGCGGCGAAGCAAGTGGAAATGGTTCGCCGGTGTAGTCGGATTGGCCACCTGGAGGTTGTCGCCGGCACAGAGCTGCAGGTACCGCTCCATGCGGCCGCTGGAGTGCTCGCTGCCCATGCCCTCATAGCCGTGCGGCAGGAAGAGCGTCAGGCCGTTGGGCGCATTCCATTTGTCCTCCCCGGAGGTGAGGAACTGGTCGATGATGATCTGCGCTCCGTTGTTGAAGTCGCCGAACTGGGCCTCCCAAATGGTCAGGCCTTCCGGCGTCCCGTAGGCGTAGCCGAAATCGAAGCCCATGACCCCGTACTCGCTCAGGTTGGAGTTGTAGATGGACAGCGTTTCCTGCCCCTCCTCGAGGTGATTCAATGGAATCCGCTCCTCCTCCGTGTCCTCGGTCTTGACCACGGCGTGGCGGTGACTGAAGGTCCCGCGCTCCACATCCTGGCCGCTGACCCTGACCGGATGGCCCTCCACCAGCAGGGTACCGTAGGCGAGCAATTCGCCCAAACCCCAGTCCAGGCGGTCCTCTTCAATCATGGTCCGGCGGTCCTTGAAGAGCTTCATGACCTTCCGGAAATACTTGCGGTCCTCGGGCAGGCTGCACAGGGCGTCGGCCAGCTTGCCGAGCCGCTCCCGGTCGAATCCGGTCCACACCTCCATGGCATCGTCGCCCGGCTGCTTGACCCGGAAATCCTGCCACAGCCCTGCGAGGAAATTGGTCACCGTGATGGTCTCGGTGGTCTTCGCCTCCTCCATCGCCGTGTCGAGCTTGCCCTCGATTTCGGCCCGCATCGTCTCGGCCGTGGCGCGGTCCATCAAGCCCTCCGCCTCGAGCTGCTGCAGGTAGAGCTCCCGGGCGTTCGGGTGTTGCTGAATGGCCTTGTAGAGCTTGGGCTGCGTGAACTTGGGCTCATCACCCTCGTTGTGGCCGTACTTCCGGTAACCGAGCAGGTCGATGAAGACGTCTCGGTGCCAACGCTGGCGGTATTCCAGCGCAATGCGCACTGCCGTGACCACCGCCTCGGCGTCATCGGCGTTGACGTGGAAAACCGGGCAGTGCGTGGCCTTGGCGACGTCCGTGCAGTAGATGCTGGACCGGGCGTCGAGGTAATTGGTCGTGAAGCCGACCTGGTTGTTGACCACGAGGTGGATCGTGCCGCCGGTGCGGTAGCCGTCGAGCTGGGCCATCTGGACCACCTCGTAGACGACCCCCTGGCCAGCCACGGCCGCGTCGCCGTGGACCAAAATGGGCACGACGGCGTTCTCGTCGTGGTGCTCCCGGTCGATGCGGGCGCGAGCGATGCCTCCGACCACCGGGTCCACCGCCTCCAGGTGCGAGGGGTTCGGCGCCAGCGTGATGTGGATGGGCACCCCGGTGTCGGCCTCGAAATCCGTGCTGTACCCCATGTGGTACTTCACGTCGCCGTCGAAGTCGTCCCCATGGTCGTAGGCCTTGCCGGCGAACTCCTCGAAAATGTCGGCGTAGGGCTTGTTGAGGATGTGCGCGAGGGTGTTCAGGCGGCCGCGGTGGGCCATGCCGATGATGAACTCTTTGGCCCCCAGCTCGGAACCGCGCTCCACGATGGCGTCCAGCGCGGGCAACAGGCTCTCCCCGCCCTCCACGCTGAAGCGCTTCTGGCCCACGAACTTCTTCTGGAGGAACTCCTCGAAGACGGTCGCCTGGTTGAGCTTCTTGAAAATCTGCTTCTTCTCCGCCTCGCTCAGCACGGGCCGGTTGGCCAACTCAATGTGGTCCTTGAACCACTCCCAGCGCTCCGGCTCGCGGATGTACATGTACTCGATGCCAATCGAGTGGCAGTAGGTCTCCTCGAGGTGGGCGATAATGTCCCGAAGGGGCGCGGCGCCGATGCCGACCTCACTGCCCGCCTCGAAGACGGTGTCGAGGTCCGCCTCCTCCAGCCCGAAGTGGGCAATCGAGAGGTCGGGGCTGTAGTCGCGGCGGGCGCGAACGGGGTTGGTCTTGGTGAACAGGTGGCCGCGGGTCCGGTAGGCGTGAATCAGGTTGATCACCCGGAATTCCTTGGGGCCCATGGCCGCTCCGCCGGAGGCAGAACCTGACGTCCCGCCGGACTCAAGGGCCTCCTCACCGTAGATGCGCTGGGCGAAGTCGAACCCGAGGAAGAAGTACCGCCACGTCGGGTCCACCGAATTGGGGTCGGCGAGGAATTGCCTGTACTGGGCCTCGATGGCAGCCGGCTCGGCGTTGCTCAGATGGGAATGGAGATCCATTGAATCGCTCTGCGACAAACAAAGGTACGTCCGTGAAGGGCCTGGAACACGCCGAAACGCACAGGTTGCACACGAAGTGCCGAACAGGTCAATTCAGGCGGGCGGTGACCATCTCGGCGACGCCGTGAAGCAGGGCCAGCGCGGCTTCCGAGCCGGCGAGGCTATCTGGGCGGGCGGACTTCATCCGGGCGAGGGCCCCTTCCGCGAGCGCCACCTGGCCAGCCATGGCGTCGCGGAGCTCGGCGTCCACACCAAGGTGCCGGTAGAGGTCGAGGACGCGCCCCACCTTGCCGTCGCGCTTCTGACCGAGTTCGGCCTGGAGAGCGTCAAGATCGGCTCCCTGCGCCTTATCGAGCGCACGGATCAGCAGGAAGGTCTTCTTGTCGGCCAGGATGTCGCCGCCGACCTGCTTGCCGAAATTCTCCGGATTGCCGAAGGCGTCGAGGTAGTCGTCCTGAAGCTGGAAGGCGAGGCCAACGTGGAGTCCAAACTCGTACAGCGCCTCGCGGGTCGCCTCGTCGGCTCCGGCCGATCCGCCGCCCATGTCGAGCGCGGCCGCGAGCAACACGGACGTCTTGAGCCGGATCATCTCCATGTATTCCTCGAGGGCCACGGTGTCGCGGGTCTCGAAGGCCATGTCCTGCTCCTGCCCTTCACAGACCTCGAGGGCCGTGCGGTGGTACATGCGAAGCAAGGAAGGGAGGGCATCGGCGGGAGCGTCGAGCAGGGCCTCGCAGGCCATCACGTGAAGGGCGTCGCCGGAGAGGATGGCGAGGTTGTCGTCCCATTTCTCATGCACCGTCGCCTGGCCGCGGCGCAAGGGCGCCTCGTCCATGATGTCGTCGTGCATCAGGGTGAAATTGTGGAACAGCTCCACCGCAAGGGCGGCGGGCATGGCCTGCTCCTTGGTGCCGCCACAAGCCTCGCAGGCCGCCATGACGAGCACGGGACGGAGGCGCTTGCCGCCCA
The DNA here is from genome assembly GCA_036159995.1 of Bacteroidota bacterium. Classification (GTDB taxonomy): domain Bacteria; phylum Bacteroidota; class Bacteroidia; order Flavobacteriales_D; family Sanyastnellaceae; genus UBA8752. The sequence continues at coordinate 157,552 of JAYYEI010000049.1, read as the reverse complement.
GGGCCATGAGGTACCGGACCGGGGCGTACAATTCCGAGTCGGGGTAACGCGACAGGAAGTCCGCACAGCCGGCTTCAAAGGCGGTCCGGTAGTCGGCCATGGCCGCCTTGGCGTCGAACGTCTCGGCCATCATTCGAGGCCCCGATCGAGCTGGTCGTGGATGTAAGCGCCGTAGCCGCTCTTGACGAGCTCATCGGCCAGACGGCGGGCCTGTTCGGTGTCGATAAAGCCCATTCGCCAGGCAATCTCTTCGAGGCAAGCAATCTTGATGCCCTGACGTTCCTCGATGACCTGGACGTATTGGCTCGCCTGGGTGAGGGAAGCAAAGGTGCCCGTATCGAGCCACGCCGTGTACCGGTCGAGCTTGCTCACGTAGAGCTCCTCCATGTCGAGGTAGGCCTTGTTGACGTCGGTGATCTCGTATTCGCCCCGGGCGCTTGGCTTGAGCTGCTTGGCGATCTCGACCACCCGGTTGTCGTAGAAATACAGGCCGGGCACAGCGAAGTTGGACCGTGGATTGGCCGGCTTCTCCTCGAGACTGACCACGCGGTCCTCCTCGTCGAATTCCACCACACCGTAGCGCTCGGGATCGCTGACGTGGTAGGCGTAGACCATCGCCCCGTCGATGTCGGTGTTGTCCCTCAGGATGCGGCCGAAACCCCGGCCGTAGAAAATGTTGTCGCCCAGGACGAGAGCCACCTTGTCGTCGCCGATGAACTCCTCGCCGAGGACAAAGGCCTGGGCGAGCCCGTTGGGCACCTTCTGCTCGACGTAGGTGAAGCTACAGCCCCATTGGCTGCCGTCACCGAGCAGTCGCTGGAAGCCCGGCAGGTCATGCGGGGTGGAGATGATCAGGATGTCCCGGATCCCGCTGATCATCAGCGTGGACAGGGGGTAATAGATCATCGGCTTGTCGTAGATGGGCATCAGCTGCTTGCTGATGGCCTTCGTGATCGGGTACAGCCGCGTACCGCTTCCGCCGGCGAGGACGATGCCTTTCATGCCGACAAGTTCCGGCTTCAGGCGCGCAAGGACAAGGCCTGCGACCGGGAATCCAGAAATCCGTCGACCCAGGCCCGCACGAGACAGCGCGGAGCGAACCCGGCGGCGTTCTCGAAAGCCTCCCGGCCGTGGACCATGGTGCGGTTGTTGGCCACGAGCATGTCCCCACGCCGCAATTGGAAGCGTAAGGCGTGCTCGTCCATGTCAGCATCGATGAAATCGAAGAGGCGCGTCAACTCCTCCGGCACGGTCCGGTCGAGCTTGGCCATCGCCCGCTCGGTCCAATAGCGCATGTAACGGAAGATGAGGCCATGGTCGTCCTCCGAGAAGACGGGGATGGCGTTGTCCTCGATGGCTTTGTTGCAGCTCGTGAGGCCCGGGGTGACCACGTCGCGGGGCCAAGCGGTGCGGGCCACCGACACGAGTTCCGGGTGGGCCTGGCGCAGGCGGTCAAAGAGGGCTTGGGCATCGGCGAGCAGCGAGCGTCCTCCCGAGGCGCCTGGTTGCAAGCAGAGCAGGGCGACCAAGTCCGGATTGTACCCGGCGTCGCTGCTGTCGGTGTGCATGCCTGTCGCCGCCTTGGTCTTGGAGACCGGGGCATTGGACGTGGTGTGGTCGAGTCCGCGGTCGGCCACGTCAAAGAGCTTGCCATACCGACCGTTCAGATTCCCGAGGTGATGCAGGATCACCACGTAGGCCCAGCGCAATTGAGCGTCCGTCCAGCAGGACGGTGCAGCGAGGATGGCGTGGCCGGCCGACCCGGCGAGGGCCCCGGCCAGGCGCGAGACGTCGAGGGCGGGAATGCTGACTCCGTCCAGCGCCTGGGCCAAGGCGGCCTCCGCGCGGTCGCTAGAGGGAAGGGCCTTGCGGAGGGCGTGGGGAACGGGCAACCGGACGGGCCGGTCAGCAGGGTGTGCGGAGGAAGGAAGGATCGGGATCATGGCGAGAGGGAAAAGGCGACGTGCAAGGGCAGGTCGACCAGCAGAGCGACACGGGAGGGAGGGGGCAAGACGTTCATTGGATCGAGGCGATTGGGTTGGGTCCCAATTAGCCCCGAATCGAAGACGGTTCCGGTGACGTCAGTCAGCCCGGGAGGTGACAATCGTCATCCGGTCAGCCCCGGCTGCCCGGATTGCCCACGTCGACGGTGAGCTCCTCGATGTCCACGTCGTCCTCCTCGTCGATGATCTCAAGCAGCGGCTCCTTGAAGGTTTGGGCCGTGATGTAGCGCTCGAAGCCGAGCAGCATCGAGGGCAGCAGGACGAGGTTGGTCAGCATGGCAACGAGCAACGTCGTGGAGACGAGGATGCCGAGGGCCCGCGTGCCTTCGAAGTCCGAGGCGAAGAACATCAGGAATCCAAAGAAGAGCACGATGCTCGTGTACATCATGGACACCCCGGTCTCCCGAACGGCGAGCAGGACCGCCTCACGCATGTTCCACCCGTGGAGGTCGAGTTCCTGCCGGTATTTGGCCAGCAGGTGGATGGTGTCATCCACGGAAATGCCGAAGGCGATGCTGAAGACCAGCAGGGTGCTAGGCTTGAGCGCGATGCCGAAGAAGCCCATCACGGCGGCCGTGAAGATGAGCGGCACCAGGTTGGGCAGCAGGCTGATGGCCACCATGCGCGCGCTGCGGAACAGGATGGACATCACCGTGGCGATGACGAGCACGGCCAGGGCGAGCGAAACGAAGAGGTTCTTGACCAGGTAGGTGGTGCCCTCCACGAAAACGACGCTCGTTCCGGTCAGCGTCACCTTGTGGTCTTCCGGCGGGAAGATGCTGTCGATCCGCAGGCGGAGGCGGTCGGTCAGCTCCCCCATCTCCCGGGTGCCGATGTCAGCCACCTGGGCGGTCACGCGGATGGTCGTCTTGGCGGAATCGACGAAGCGGCCCCCGCCTTCGATGCCCGTGCCGCTGGTGCCCGTCAAATAGGGGCCCATGAAGCTCTGCTCACGGCGGGTGGGGAGGGCGTAGCGCGAGGGATTGCCTCGGAAGAAGCCCTGTTTGGCCAGCTTCAGACCATCCACGAGGGACACCGAACGGGACAGTTGCGGCTCCTCGGACAGCACGCGCTGAAGCCGTTCGACCTTCTTTAGGAAGGCGAGCTGGGTCACGCGGCCGGGCTTGTCCGTCTCGATCATGACCTCGAAGGGCATCACCCCTCCGAAGTGGTCCTCAAACCAATGGAGGTCCATCAGGATGGCGTCTTCCTGCGGCAAGTCTCCCGCCACGTTGCCCGTCACCTTCATGAGTGAAATGCCGATGCCGCCGAGCACCAGCACGCCGGCCGTCACGAGGTACACCGCGCGGCGGTGGTGGCTGACCATCCGCTCGAGGCGGTGCACCACGAGGTAGACCCAGCGCCGGTCGAGGTGGCGCACGTGGCGCCGGCGCGGAGGCGGAAGCCAACTGAACACGGCGGGGATGATCAGCAGCGAGATGCAGAACATCGCCAGGATGTTGACCGAGGCAATCACGCCGAACTGCTGGAGCACATCGCTCGTGGTGAACATGAAGGCCGCGAAGCCGAGCGCCGTCGTGGCGTTCGTCATGAACGTGGCGTTGCCCACCTTCCGGACCATTCGCGTCAGGGCGAGCGCCTTGTTGCCGTGGCGCTTGTATTCCGCGTGGTACTTGTTGAGCAGGTAGATGCAATTGGGCACCCCGATCACGATCATGAGCGGGGGGATGAGCCCCATCAATGCCGTGAGCTTGTAATCGAACAGGACGATGCTGCCCAGGGACCAGACCACCCCAGTGCCCACGACGAGCATGCAGACGGCCATGACCACCACGTTGCGGAAGAACAAGAGCAACAACAAGGCCGTCACGATGGCGGCCAGGGCGATGAAGAGCCCCAGTTCGCGCTTGATCTTGGTCGTAACCTCCGTGCGGATGTAGGGCAAGCCCGAGACGTGGACATCGACCCCGGTCTGCGCCTCGAACCGCTCCACCTCCTCGACGAGGAGCTCCACGCTGCGCCCGCGGTTCTCCGAATTGAAGAGTGGCGCATTGACGTAGATCATCTGGATGGTGGCCCCGCTCTCCGTGTGCAGGAAGCCCTCATAGAACGGCAAGGAACGCAGGCGATCGAGCGTGCTGTCGAGGGTGGACTGATCCGCGGGCATCGACCCGAACACCGGCTCCATCACGAAGGACTTCGGATCGTCTACCCGGACGAGTTCCACCGCTGTCCGGAAGCCGAAAACGCTGTCGACCACGTGGACCTCCCAAGGGGTGCCGTCGGGCTTCAGGCTGTCCACCGGAACCTGTACCGCGCGGAGCACCGAGTCGAGGTCCCACCAGGCCCGAAAGACCTCGAGGCTGTCGAGCCGACCATCCTCGATGCCGAGGGCGACCACGTTGCCCTCTTCCCCGAATTCCTCGAGAAAGTCGTTGTAAGCCACGAGGGCCGGATCATCATCGGGAAGGAGCCCGCCGAACTTGTAGCGGATGCCCAGCTCGTCGATCCGCGTGGCCATGCTGGCCGTGATCACCGCGAGGGCAATCAGGATGGGGAGGCGTCCCCTCAGAATGATGGTTGCGAGCCGGGACCACATTGGGAGGCGGCAAAGGAAAGGCACAAGGCACGAATCGGGGGTGCGGGCCTGCGTGGGCCGGGTTACCTTCGCAGTCCAACCGTTCGCAACCCATGAACCAGTACGACCTCGTGGTCATCGGCGCCGGCCCCGGCGGATATGTGGCCGCCATCCGCGGCGCCCAACTCGGATACAAGACGGCGCTCATCGAGAAGCGCGGCACCCTCGGCGGCACCTGCCTGAACGTCGGGTGCATCCCGTCCAAGGCCCTGCTCGACAGCTCGGAGCACTACCTCAAGGCGAGCAAGGAGTTCGACCTCCACGGCATCCAGACGGGAGGGCTGAAGATTGATTTTCCCCGGATGATCGCCCGCAAACAGGAGGTCGTCGACCAGACCGTCGCCGGCGTGGACTTCCTGATGGAGAAGAACGGCATCACCGTCCTCAACGGATTTGGCTCCTTCGTCGACGCCCACACCCTCGAAGTCAAGAAGGACGGCGGCGAGACCGAGCAGATCAAGGCCGACCGCATCCTGATCGCCACCGGCAGCGAGCCGGCGAGCCTCCCCTTCATCCAACTCGACGGGGACCGCGTCATCACCTCCACCGAGGCGTTGGAATTGCCGGCCCTGCCGGAGCGCATGGTGATCATCGGCGGCGGGGTCATCGGCCTCGAGCTCGGTTCGGTCTACGCCCGCCTGGGCACCGAAGTCCACGTGGTGGAGTACCAGAACGCCATCATCCCGACGATGGACCGCACGATGGGCAAGGAGCTCCAGCGCGCCATGAAGAAAATCGGCGTCAAGTTCCACCTCAGCCATGGCGTGAAGGAGGTGGTCAATGCCGGCGACAAGGCCATCGTCAAGGCCGACAACAAGAAAGGCGAGGAAATCACCTGGGAAGCGGATTACTGCCTCGTGGCGGTGGGCCGCAAGCCCTACACCGAGGGACTCGGGCTGGACAAGGCCGGCATCGCCCTCGATGACCGCGGCCGTGTGGAGGTGGATGGCCACCTGCGCACCGCCCACCCGCACATCTACGCCATCGGCGACGTGGTGAAGGGCGCCATGCTCGCCCACAAGGCCGAGGAGGAGGGCATCTACGCCGTCGAGCACATGGCCGGCCAGAAGCCGCACCTCGACCACAACCTCATCCCCGGCGTGGTCTACACGTGGCCCGAGGTGGCCGCCGTGGGCCAGACCGAGGAGCAGCTCAAGGCAGACGGCATCGCCTACAAGACGGGCAGCTTTCCGTTCAAGGCCTCCGGTCGCGCCCGCGCCTCCATGGACACCGACGGCGTGGTCAAGGTCCTCGCCCACCAGGAGACCGACGAGATCCTGGGCGTGCACATCTGCGGTCCCCGCGCCGCGGACATGATTGCCGAGGCCGTGGTGGCCATGGAGTACCGCGCTTCGGCGGAGGACATCGCCCGCATGAGCCACGCCCACCCCACCTTCACGGAAGCCCTCAAGGAGGCCGCCCTGGCCGCCACAGGCGACCGCGCGCTGCACATCTGACCGGGCGAGCGAACCCGGCCGCGGTGGGGTTGTTCCCCCTGCGACACCGCATTGGCACACACGATGAAGACCGGCATCCTCCTGATCAACCTCGGCACCCCGGACAACCCCGGGCCCAGTGCCGTCGGACGCTACCTCACGGAATTCCTGTCCGACGGGCGCGTCATCGACATCCCCTGGCTGCCCCGCCAGATCCTCGTGCGCGGCATCATTTCGCCGCTGCGCCGCTTCCGGAGCTCCCGTGAATACAAGAAGGTCTGGACCGACGACGGGTCGCCCCTGCTGCTGCACGGGTTGGAGCTGACCCGCAAGGTTTCCGAGCGCTGTACTGCGCTGGCTGAGCAGCACCCGGAGCTCGGTGAGCTGCACGTGCACTTTGCGATGCGCTACCAGAATCCGGGCATGCCCAAAGTGCTCGAGGAGATGCGCCAATGCGGCTACGACCGCGTCGTCATCCTGCCGCTGTACGCCCAGTACGCGTCGGCCACCACCGGCAGCACGCTCGAGGAGGCCATGCGCCTCATCTCGAAGTGGTACGTGATTCCCGAGGTGCGGATGGTCAGCCAATACTGGGACGACGAGGGCTACCTCTCCTGTTTCGAGGCGCGGGCGCGGAAGTTCGACCTGGACAGCTACGACCACATCCTGTTCAGCTACCACGGCGTGCCGACCCGGCAGGTGGACAAGGTCTACGAGGACCGGCGCTGTGCGAACCACAGCTGCGAATCGGAAATCAACGAGGAGAACAAGTTCTGCTACAAGGCCACCTGCTACGCCACCACGCGGGCGTTGGCCGAGCGCCTCGGCATCCCGGAGGACCGCTACACCGTGGCCTTCCAGAGCCGCCTCGACAAGAAGTGGCTGACGCCATTCAGCGACAAGGTGGTCGAGGAGCGGGCCAAGGCCGGGGACAAGCGCCTGCTCGTCTTCTCCCCCGCCTTCGTGGCGGATTGCCTGGAAACGACGGTGGAGATCGGCGAGGAATACGTCGAGATCTTCGAGGAGGACGGCGGTGAGCACCTCGACCTCGTGCCGAGCCTCAATGCCGAGGACGATTGGGCCGATGCGGTGACCGACCTCATCCGGCGCCATCTTTGAGGGTGCCCTTGCCTGCGCCTGCCCTCTCCTTGCCGGACCTGACCGGCCTGGCCAACGATCGGCCCTGGCTGCTCGTCGATGCCGCCGGGGAGGAAGGCGGTCTCCACGGATTTCTGATTGCCGGCGTTCGGCGCTCCCTGGACCTGCCATCCGCCGACCCTGAAGCCTACCCTCGCATCGCCGAGTTCGTGGCGGCCGGCGAGGGACGATGCTTCGGCTGGATTGGTTACGACCAGCTGCGTGCCCACCCCCTGCTCGACCTGCCCGATCAACCTGAGGCGGCGGTGCGACTCCCCGTGGTCCATTGGGTCGAACCGGCCGGGGTCCTCGCCTTCCAGGGAACCGGGGCCGCGGCCCGACTTGATTGGCTCGTCAAGCCGGACGCCGAGCTCGCGGGGCGCATGGAACAGGCCCTGCGCACGGAGAATGGCGAGGCCCTGGTCTTACCGACTGGGGAGCGCTCCGTTCTGGGGCAGAGTGGCCTCGACGCCGAGCATTACCGTCAGGCCTTCGAGCGGGTCCACGCGCACATCCTGCGGGGGGACATCTACGAATTGAACCTCTGTCGGGAGATCCACGGGGCCCTCCCGAAGGGGTGGTGCCCGGACCGGGCCTTCCAACGGCTCACCGCCAAGACCTCCGCCCCGTTCTCCGCCCGGCTCCATTGGAACGGGGTCGACATCCTCTGCGCCAGCCCCGAACGGTTCCTCCGCCGCGAGGGCGATCGGCTCATCAGCCAACCCATCAAGGGCACGGCCCCCCGCGACGCGGACCCGGTGCGTGATGCCGCCATCGCGGAAGCCCTGAGAACGGACCCCAAGGAGCGCGCTGAGAACGTGATGATCACGGACCTCGTGCGGAACGACCTCAGCCAGGTGGCGCGGCCCGCGACCGTGGAGGTCGAGGAACTGTGCGGCATCCAAAGTTTCCGCAACGTTCATCAGATGGTCTCCACCGTGTCCTGCACGGTGCGGGAGGACCGGGGATTCGCGGACATCCTCGCCGCCGCCTTCCCGATGGGCAGCATGACCGGGGCACCGAAGATCCGCGCCATGGAAATCACCGCGGAGGTGGAACCCGTCCGTCGGGGCCTCTACTCCGGCGCCATCGGATGGGCCGACCCGGATGGCCGGGGAGGTGTGGGCGATTTCGACCTCAATGTGGTCATCCGGACCGCCTTGGCCGACCGCACCTCCGGGAGGTGGAGCGTCCATGTGGGCGGGGCCATCACCGCTTTGGCCGGGGCGGAAGCGGAGTGGGAGGAGACCCGCCTCAAGGCCCGGGCCGTCCTGGATGCCCTCGATGCCGTGGAAGCCGCGGAATCTGCGACCTTGCCTGTGGATGGCCGCTGACTGGACCCCCCTGACCGATGCCCTGCGGGCCCTGCTTTCGGAGCACGGCCTGCCCGAATCGCATCCTGTCGCTGTGGCTGTGTCCGGCGGTGCGGACTCCATGGCCCTGTTGCATGCCGCCTGCGCCGTGTCGTCCCAGGTGACCGTCCTGCACGTCGACCACGGGCTTCGCGAAGCATCCAACGCGGACCGGCAATTCGTGGAAGCCGCTGCCGCTTCTCTCGGGTGTCGATTCCAGGCCCACGTTGTGGAAGGCTTGGAGGACCGTGCGAAGACGACCGGCCTCGGGCTGGAGGCGGCCGCGCGGGAAGCGCGGTATGGCTGGTTCGCCGAGGTGCTCGGGGAAGGCGACGTGCTGCTGACCGGCCACCATGCCGACGACCAACGGGAAACCCGATTGCTGCACCTCATCCGGGGCGCCCGGCCCGATGCCTGGCGGGGCATGGACGCCTGGACCACGGAACGGGGGTACACCGTCGGGCGGCCCTTCCTCGGCCTGTCCCGCTCGGCCCTGGTTGCCGTCCTGAACGGGGCGGGCGTTGCATGGCGAGAGGACCCTTCCAACGCCGACCCCCGTCACTTGCGCAACCGCCTTCGCCATGACCTCATCCCCCTGCTGGACAACATCCGACCAGGATGGGATGCAGGACTGGGCCGGGCAGCGGAACTCGCCGCGGAATGGCGGGATTCTGCGTTGACTCTGCTGGAGACCATCCCGCACGATGTCCTTCCGCTTGCCGCGTTGGATACCGCGCCTTCTCCGCGTCACCTGATGTCGATCTGGTCTGCCCGGCATGGGGCGACCGCAGGCCAACTGGACGCGCTGATGGAGCTGGCCGCGCCGGAGACCGAGACCGGAAAACGATGTGACACGCCCACCCATGGCCTCGTCCGGGAACGGGACGGGTTGGTGGCCCGGCGGCTGGCATCCCCGGCTCAGGGGCCGCTGGTGTTCGACCCCCAAAGCGAGCCAGAGGGAGAACGACCCACTCCCGGTGGGTGCGTTCGATGGACTGTGGACCGTGCCTCGACGCGACCTGAGATCCTGGCTGGGGAGGAGATGGCCCAAGTGAGTCTCGGCGCCCTCGAGGGGCCGCTCACCCTGAGGCGGTGGCGTGCGGGGGACCGGCTGGCGCCGCTGGGGATGGACGGTCACCAATCCGTGGCGGACATCCTCACCCAGCGGAAGGTGGCCCATGGCGACCGGCCCTCAGCGCTCCTCCTCGAGGATGCCCTCGGGACGGCGGTTTGGCTGGTCGGCCACCGGATCGACCGCCGGGCGGCCCTGCCCACCGCCTGGCCGAAAGACGGTCTGGAGGTCCTCACCTTGCGTTGGGTTGCCGAGTAAATTTGCCCCCCGATGACGCCGAACGCCACCCCGGAACTGGCCGCCCCCAAGGCCCTGGCCAATCCCAAGGACCGGGAATTTGCCCTCGGCCTGTACCTCGTGCTCGCGGCCCTGTTTGTCTCGAGCCTGGTCACCTGCAACCTGGCCTTCCGCAAGTTCTTTGCGTGGACCCTGCCGGGCCTCGACTACACCTTCGAAGCCAGCGTGGGCCTGTTGCCCTATCCGTTGACCTTCCTCGTCACCGACCTCATCAGCGAGGTGTACGGGCGCAAGCGCGCCGATGACGTGGTCAAGGCCGGACTCGCGGCCTCCCTCCTGACGCTGGCCGTCATCACCCTCGCCGGAGCGGCACCGGCCACCGCCTGGTCACCCGTGACCGACGGGGAATTCGACCACGTCTTCGGGCAGACCGCGCTCGCCGTGGGGGCCTCCATGGCCGCCTACCTGCTCGCCCAGTTCCTCGACGTCCGCATCTTCCACTTCTGGAAAATGCGCACCGGCGGCCGCATGCTGTGGCTCCGCAACAACTTCTCGACCATCCCCTCCCAATTCGTGGACACGATGGTCGTGCTGCTGCTGCTGTGCAGCGTCGGGGAGATCGAGTGGGGCCTGTTCGGGGCCTTGCTGGTCAACGGATTCGGCTTCAAGGTCCTCGTGGCCGCCGTCGACACCCCGCTGGTCTACCTCGGAGCCGGATGGTTCCGCCGCCGGTTCGGACTCGAGCCCGGTCAGGAAATCGCCCTCTGACCCGGGGTGAGCCTTCGCATGCATTGGCGTTCCGCACGGCGCCCAAGGGTCAATGCGGCATTATCTTCCCGCCCGCAAAGCAACGTGCCCGTGAAGCCCCTGCATTTCCTCTTCGCCCTGCTCCTCTCCTTCGGAGCGTCCGTCCCAACCATCGCGCAGATCCACGATCCCGTGAAATGGGACTTCGCCCTGTATGACAACGGAGACGGCACCCTCGACCTCGATTTCCACGCCACGGTCGAACCCGGCTGGCACGTTTACAGCCAGTTCCTGAACCCCTTCGACGGCCCGATTCCCACCTCGTTCACCATCGAGACCGAGGGCGTGCAGACGGCTGACACGGCGGCCGCGGAGTGCGAGCCCATTCTCGAGTACGACCCCAACTTCATGCTCGACCTGCTCTTCTTCGAGGAGGACGTGCACTGGGTCCACACGGTGTCCTTCCCGGGAGCGATTCCCGAGTCGGTGAAGGGCTACCTGACCTTCATGGTTTGCGACGAGAGCAAATGCCTGCCGCCGGAGGACATCGACTTCGACATCGCGTTGGCGGACATCCGGCCCGAAAGCGCCAAGCCCGATTACTGTGGAGGTGGCCACGGCGGAAGCCATGGCGGGGACGACGGTGCCTTCGGGATGGACGACGCTGAGGACGACGCGCCCATGGGCCTCTACGACCCGGTCCAATGGGACCTTGCCCTGCATGCTGATGAGGGCAATGCCGCCACCATCGTCGCCACGGCCGTCATCGAAGAAGGTTGGCACGTCTACAGCCACGACAACGATCCGCTCGACGGCCCGATTCCGACCGCCTTCACCATCGCCACGGAAGGCGTGGAGGTCGGGGACCTACGCGAGTGCACGCCCGAGGTCCACTACGACCCCAACTTCGACAAGGACGTCAAGTCCTTCGAGGGCACGGTGCGCTGGGCCCTGGACGTCAGCTGGACCGGAGACCGTCCCGAGACGATCGACGGCCTCCTGACCTACATGACCTGCGACGACACGAAGTGCATTTTCCCGCCGGACGTCGAATTCTACCTTGCCTTGGATGACGCCCGCACGGAGGCCGTTCCCGAGCTCTGCCCGGGGGACGCAGGGACCGTCACTGAATCCGAAGAAGAGGAGATGGGCGACGGCCTGTGGGTCCTCTTCCTGCTCGGCATGGGCCTCGGTTTTGCGGCCCTGTTCACGCCCTGCGTGTTCCCGCTGATTCCCATGACGGTGAGCTTCTTCACCAAGCAGAGCAAGACCCGCGCAGAGGGCATCCGCAACGCCCTCATCTACGGCGCCAGCATCATCTTCATCTACACCGGCCTGGGCCTGTTGTTGACGGCGGTGTTCGGGGTCGACGTGCTGAACCTCATTTCCACGGATCCCTACTTCAACCTCTTCCTCTTCCTGTTGCTCATCGTCTTCGGCGTGAGCTTCCTGGGTGCCTTTGAGATCCAGCTCCCCACCAGCTGGGCCAACAAGGTCGACGCCCAGGCGGACCGCGGCGGCCTGATCGGCATCTTCTTCATGGCCGCCACGCTGGCCATCGTCAGCTTCAGCTGCACCGGCCCCCTTGTCGGCAGTGCCTTGGCCGGCGCCGCCACGGGCGACTTCGGTGGCCCCATTGCCGTCATGTTCGGCTTCTCGCTGGCGCTCGCGATTCCGTTTGCCCTCTTCAGCGCCTTCCCGGGCTGGCTCAACTCGTTGCCCCAGAGCGGCGGATGGCTGACCAGCGTGAAGGTGGTACTGGGCCTGCTGGAGATTGGATTTGCCTTCAAGTTCCTGTCCAACGCGGACCTCGTCCTGCAGCTCGGCCTCCTGAAGCGGGAGCTCTTCATCGCCATCTGGATCGCGGTCGCCCTGTGCATCGCCATTTACCTCTATGGCGGACTCCGATTCCCCCACGACAGCAAGCTCGAGCGCATGAGCGTCGGCCGCTGGGGACTCGGTACGGTGTTCCTCGTGCTCGCCATCTACATGATGCCAGGCCTGTGGGGCGCCCCCTTGAAAATCATCGCCGGCTTCCCTCCGCCCATGTTCTACTCCGAGAGCAGCGGCTCCGTGGGCGGATCGCATGGCGGCTCTTCGGATGGCCACAGTTCCGGCCACATTGAGGCCCGGTTCCGTGACTATGAGGAAGGCCTCGCTGCCGCCCGCGCCGAAGGCAAGCCGATGATCCTCGACTTCACCGGTTGGGCTTGCGTGAACTGCCGGAAGATGGAGGAGCAAGTCTGGCCCGATGCCACGGTCGCCGAGTACCTGACCGAGAAGGCCGTGCTCGTCTCCTTGTATGTGGACGAACGCAAGGCCCTGCCGGAGGACCAGCAGCGGGTCGAGGAATTCGGTGGAAAGGACTTTCGCATTCGGACCGTGGGCAACAAGTGGACCTACCTGCAGGCCTCGCGGTTCGGCACCAACGCCCAGCCCTTCTACGTCATGATTGACCACGACGGGGAAGCGCTCGGGGATGGTGTCGGCTACGATCCCGACCCGCAGAAATTCATCGACTTCCTCAAGGAGAACTATGCCCGCTTCGAGGCGGGGAAGTGACCCCGATGACGGTGGCAAACCCCATGGCGACACGCACACAACCCGCGTGAGGCCGTAGCTTGCACCGTGCACCTTTCGGACATGGAACACGCCGATCGCATCCGCCGACATTTCGAAGAGGCCCGGGAAGTCCAACAGGCTTTCCTTGGGGACACTGCCTGTCTCGCTGCCGTTGCGGCGGGTGCCGAGGCCATGGCCCAGTCCATTTCCGCCGGTGGCAAGGTGATCTCCTGCGGCAATGGAGGCTCCATGTGTGACGCCATGCACTTCGCCGAGGAGTTGACCGGTCGATACCGCGATGACCGCAAGGCTCTGCCCGCCCTGTCCATTTCCGACCCGTCGCACTTGAGCTGTGTGGGCAATGACCATGGCTACGAATTCGTGTTCTCCCGCTTCGTGGAGGCCATGGGCCGCCCTGGCGATGTCCTGCTGGCCATCTCAACGTCCGGGAATTCGCCCAACGTGGTCCGCGCGGCTGAGGCGGCCAAGGAGGTGGGCATGACCGTTGTCAGTCTGACCGGCAAGGACGGGGGCGCGCTCGCCCCGCTCTGCGACGTCGAGGTCCGCGTTCCGTGGTCCGGTTACGCCGACCGCATCCAAGAGGTGCACATCCAGTGCATCCACGCCTTCATCGACCACATCGAGGCGCGCTGCGCCTGAGGATCGGACCCTGTTTTCGGGCTGAGCCCGATTTTCGCTCCATGGACGCTCCCACTCCCTCCCCTGTCGTGTTGCCCGTCCGGGGACACCATCCGCGCTTCGGCCAGGACAACTGGCTCGCCCCCAACTGCACCGTCGTCGGCGATGTCGTCACCGGCGATGACTGCAGCATCTGGTTTGGCGCCATCGTCCGGGGGGACGTCTGTGCCATCCGACTCGGGACCCGCGTCAACATCCAAGACGGGGCAGTGCTGCATGGGACCTGGGAGAAGACGGACCTCACCATCGGCGATGGGGCCAGCATCGGGCACAACGCCATCGTTCACGGATGCACGGTCGAGGCCGGAGCCCTCATTGGAATGGGCGCCGTTGTCATGGACCGTGCCATCGTTGGAGAGTGCGCTGTCGTGGCGGCTGGAGCCGTAGTGCTCGAAGGCACCCGAATCGGCGCCGGAGAACTGTGGGCCGGAGTGCCCGCCCGCAAAGTGAAGGACGTCGGGGACGAATTGAAGCAGCATCTGACCGCCACCGCCGAGCGGTACCGGGAATACGCGGGGTGGTTCGAAGAGAATGGGGGGCGTCAGGCCCAGAGCGGGTCGTAGGCCAAATCGAGGCCGTGCCCGAAGAACCGGGTGGCGGACCGCTCGAAGCCCGGCGTCAGATCGCTGACCGAGAACCGGTGATCGCCCACCGAAGCCCCTAGGTGGAGCAAGCCCTCCTCCGCCAGTCGAGTGCGCACGGACTCGGCCACGATGCCGGGGCCATCCACCACGTCCACCTGCTCGCTCAACACCCGGCGCATCGCGGCCATGGCCAGGGGGTAATGGGTGCATCCCGGAATCAGGGCGTCAATGGCGCCGGCAGAGCCCGGGGTCCAGCCCGCGGCGTCGAGGTAGGAGAGCAGCACGGGGTCCATGAGCGCATGGTCCTGCCAGCCCTCTTCGATGAGCGGCGCCAACAGGGGCGTGGCCCACTCCTCCACCACGCCGTCGCAGCCGGATTCCCGCAGCGCGTTCCGGAGGGTCCGCCCGTAGATGCCGCTGCCAATGGTGGCCCGGGTCCCGATGACGCCAATGCGCGCGTGGCCCTGACCAGCGACAGCCCGGACGACCGGGGAAATCACGTCGATGACCGGCACGGATTCCCCGGCGAGGTCCCGCACGGCTGAGGCTGCGGTGGCGGACGCCGAATTGCAAGCAATGACGATGGCCTTGCACCCCTGGTCGAGCAGGTGCTCGGCGATGCGGACCGACCAGGACCGGACGAGCTCCGGCGATCTGTCCCCGTAGGGCATGTGGGCGGTGTCCCCGAAATAGGAAAGCCGCTCGGCGGGCAACACCCGCGCAACGGCATGGGCGACTGTCAGGCCACCGATGCCGGAATCGAAAATGCCGATGGGGGCCTCAGAGGCCAAGCTTGGCCTTGACGAGCCCGAGCACGTCCTCGCCTCCGTTGTAGACCGTGGAGCCCGTGGACGTGTCGAAGATGTACGTGAAGCCCTCCTCAGCGCCGACCTGCTCAATGGCGGTCCGGGCACGCTCGATCATGGGCTCCAAGAGGCTCTGCTCGAGGATGGCCAGCTCCTGCTGCACCGTGGCGTAAAACTGCTCCAGTCCCTGCTGGTCCTGGGTGATGTCCTGCTCCTTCTGGGCGCGGATGGCGGTCGGCCAGGATTCGGCCTTCTGCTGGTACTCGGCCACCTTGGCCTCGAGCTCGCCCTGCATGCGGACGATTTCCTGCTCGTACTGGGCCGCGGCCCCCTCGATTTCGGACTGGATGGTGTTCCGCTCCGGCATGGATTCCAGGAGGGCCTGGGTGTCGATGTGGCCGAATCGGGCCTCCTTGACCTGGGCCGAGGTGCTCGTGGAGAGGAAGAGAGCGGCCATCATCAGGCCGAGGGTAATCGTGGATTTCATGGTGTGAATCGTAGTCTGGTGGGGTGGGGCCGCAGCCTCACTGTTTCGGGCGGCCACCCCCCTTGATGCCGGAGTTGACCCGGTTGGTGACCTGCTCCTTGCGATCGTTGAGTTGGTTCTTGCCCTTGTCGAGCGTGTCGTTCATCCGGTCCTGAAGGCTCGTGCCCTTCTCCCCATCGTCCTCGGCCTCCTCGCCCCCGACCGTCTCGCCCGGGGTGTAGCCCAGCTCCTTGATGACCCGGTCGGACACGTCATACTTGGGGTTGGTGTACAGCATGTTGCTGTCCTTGGCCTTGTCGAAGATGACCATGTACTGACGCTGGCCAGCGAGGTCCTTCAGCACCTGGAAGAGCTGCTCCTGGATGGGCTGGATCAGCTCCTGCCGCTTCTGGAAAAGCTCGCCCTCCACGCCGAATTTGGCCTTCTGCATGTCGGTCGCCTCGGTGCGCTTCCCGGCAATCTCCTCCTCGCGCTTGCGTCGCATCTCGGGGGTGAGCAGAACCCGCTCGGCACGGTAGGCCGTCTCGAGCTGGTTGGCGGCCTCGTACTTCTCTTCGATTTCGTCGAGCCAGCCGGACGCCAGGCTGTTGAGCTCCTTCTGGGCATCGGCATACTCCGGCAGGTGCTGGAGGATGTACTCCGTGTCGACGTAGGCATACTTCTGGGCGCCGGCCGTCAACGAGCAGACGAGCAGGAGGACCGGAAGGAGGAATCGGAGGGGACGCATGGCGTAATGGTCAGCGAAAATAGGATGCATCGGGGGCTCAACGTTCAACTCCATGGGTTTCGCACATGCGCTTACAAATCCCCAATGTTCATGCCCAGGGAGAAATGGAATTGGCCCCGCGCCATGGACGGGGCGGAGGGCACGTCGTCGAAGCGCCATCCGTAATCCAGGCCGAGCAGGCCGAACATGGGCAGGAAGATGCGCATGCCCACGCCACCCGAGCGATACACGTCAAACGGATTGAAACCGTCTCCCGTCTCCCAGGTGTTGCCCGCCTCGAGGAATGCCATCGTGTAGATGGTGGCACTCGGGTTGGTGCTCAGCGGGTAACGCAACTCGGCCCCGTACTTCGCGATGGCGCCCGCGCCGGTGTTCTGGTCCGGGGCAGTCAGGGAGAGGTTGTCATACCCCCGCAGGGAAATGATCTCCCGGCCATCCAACACGAAGCCGCTCAGGAACACCCCGCCGAGGTAGAAACGCTCGAAGGGCGAGAGGCCGATCTGCCGGTTGTACTGGCCGATGATGCCGCCGCCGAAGTAGGTGCGCAGGACGAGGGATTTCGGGTTTTCCCCACCGCCGGTGGTGAGCGGCGTGTACCAGTTGGCCACGAACTTCCACTTGTGGTATTCCACAAACCGGAAGCGCTCCTGGTCATCGAGGGCGGCCCAATTCCGGTCGGGCTGGAACAGGCTGTAAGGCGGGGTCGCCTTCACGTTGAGTCGGACCTCGGAGCCCCACACCGGGAAAATGGGATCGCTGACGGAGTTCCGGCTCATCACGAGGTTGAGCGCGATGTTGTTGGACTTGCCGTCCGTGAAGCTGAAGAGGCCGCTGTTGTACTGGTCGAAATCGAAGTGCTGGTAGCTGAGGCCCGCATTGACCACGAACCAGTCGTCCGGCTTGTTCCAGCGCTGGCCGATGGAGGCCGACACCCCCGTGATCATGAGGGTTTGACGGAGGGGGTTGTCCTCCCCTTCGATGCGCTTCGGCTGCCCGTTGGACTGGATGGAGCGCCAGGCCGCCACGGTGAGCGCATTGGGCTTCTTGCCCCCGAGCCACGGCTCGGTGAAGCTCACGTTGTAGCTCTGGAAGAACAGGCCGTTGGACTGGGCCCGGATGCTCACGCGCTGGCCGTCGCCCATCGGCACCGGCCGCCATGCGCCCTTCTTGAAGGCCTTGCCGACGGCGAAGTTGTTGAAGGTCACACCGAGTGAGCCCACGATGCGGCCACCGCCCCAGCCGCCCTGCAACTCGATCTGGTCGGTGGGCTTCTCCTCGACGACGTACTCGATGTCGACGGTTCCGTCCTGCGGATTCTGGACCGGATTGATGCCGAAGGCCTCCGGGTTGAAGTAGTTCAACTGGTTGAGCTCCCGCTGGGTCCGGATGACGTCGGTCCGGCTGAAGAGGTCACCCGGCATCGTACGGATTTCCCGGCGGATCACGTGGTCGCTGGTCTTGGTGTTGCCCCGGACGTCGACCCGTCCGATGCGGAATTGCTTGCCCTCCACCAGGCGGATCTCCAGGTCGATGCTGTCGTTTTCGGCGCGCACCTCCACCGGGATGGCTTGGAAGGTCAGGTAGCCGTCGTCGCTGTAGAGGGTGCTCAGGTCGATGCCCTTCGGGTTCATGAAGAGACGCTTCTCGAGCTCGGCCACGTCGTAGAGGTCCCCCCGCTTGAGGCCCAGCAGGCTGTCCAGCTGGCCGGTCGTGTACTTGGTGTTGCCGGTGAACGTGATCTCGCGGAGGTGGAACTTCCCGCCCTCCTCCACAGACATGGCGATGCCGAGGTCGCCCTCCGGCGTGCGGAAGAGGCTGTCCTGCGCCACGCGGGCGTTGCGGTATCCCTTTTCCCGGTAATGGGCGACGATGGCCTCGAGGTCGGCATTGAATTCCTCCTCCAGGTACTTGGACGCCTTGAAGATTCGCCACCAGGCGCGCTCCTTCACATTGCGCATCTTCCGCTTGAGCGACTTCTCGGGAACGGCCTCGGCCCCGGCGATGCGGATGGCGCCCACCTTGACCTTCTCGCCCTTGTCGATGTCGATGTCCACCCGGGAGGCATTCTCGAGCAGGGTGTCCCGCGTGTCGGTCACCGTCACCTTCGCATCGAAATACCCCTTCTCGATGTAATGGTCCTCGAGGATGCGGCGCGTCGTGACCTTGAGGTTCTCGTTGACGATTTGACCCCGGACGAGGTCGAGCTTGCCCCGCAGGGTTTCCTGCTCTCCCCGCTTCACGCCGGTAAACCCGTACTTGGTGAGGCGGGGCATTTCGACCACGCGGATGACGAGGTAAACATCATCGCCCCGGCGCTCGGCGAGTTCAATGGAGACGTCGCTGAAGAGCCGCTGGTCCCAGAGGTTGCGGACGGCGTCACTGATTCGGTCACCGGGAATGGTCACCTCATCGCCAACCTGCAGGCCGCTGAACAACTTGACGGCTTGAGCGTCGGTGAACTCCGCCCCAAGTACGGTGAGGCCAGCGATCCGGTAGTCCGACGGCACGGCGAGGTCGAGGCTGGTTTCCGCCGGCTGGGCCCAGACAGGTCCGGCTGCGAACAGCAGCATCGCGAGGGCCATCCACCCCGCCATCCAAGGCCCGTGTGCCCGCTCAGTTGCCCGCATTCTGCACATGTCTCAATTGTTCTCCGGTCCGTCCGAAGCGCCGCTCCCGGCCCCGGAACTCGTGGACCGCGGCCCGGAAATGGTCCTCCCTGAAGTCCGGCCACATGACCGGGGTGAAGTGGAGCTCGGAATAGGCCAGCTGCCAGAGCAGGAAATTGCTCAGCCGCTGCTCCCCGCTGGTGCGGATGAGGAGCTCCGGGTCCGGCACATCGGGCAAGCCCATGCAGTTCCGGAGGGTGTTCTCGTCGATGTCGTCGGCGGCGAGGCCCGAGCGGACAATGTCCCGCACGGCCTCCGTGATTTCCCAACGGCCGCTGTAGCTGAGCGCGAGGATCAGGGTGAGTCCTGTGCACCCCGCGGTGCGGTCCTCGACGTCCCCAAGGGCCTCACGGCACGCCTCGGGCAGGCTGTCGAGCGCCCCGACGGAGCGCAGCCGGACGCCCTGGGCGATGAGCTCGTCCACCTCTCCGGCGAGGCTGCTGACCAGCAATTCCATCAGGGCATTGATCTCTTCCTTGGGCCGGGACCAGTTCTCCGTGCTGAACGCATACAGCGTGAGGAACTCCACGCCCAGTTCACCGGCGGCCCGGACCACGGCGCGGACGCTGTCCACCCCGTTGGCGTGGCCGAAGACCCGGTCCTCTCCGCGCTCTCTCGCCCAGCGCCCATTGCCGTCCATGATGACGGCCACGTGGCGGGGCAATGGGTTGGTGGAGGTGGCGGAATCGGCCATGGTGTCGAATGGCGCCGGAAGGGCCCGACGAAGGTGGCCCGGAGTGACGCGCCCCGCAAGGTAATTCCCGGGTGGACGCCGGTCTTTGGGAGTTTTTCACCTAACCACCCCGGACGGTCAACGTTCCCAGCAGGTGGTCGGCGACTTGTCGATGCGGAAGGTGAACGACACACTCATCACGGCGAACCGGTCGTCGAGGCCATTGTAGCCGCGCATCTGGCCCACCGGATCCTCCAGATTGCCCTCCCGTTCGATGCGGGCTTCGCTGAGCAGTTCGGACAGGGGGCCCGCCTCCTCCTCGAGGACGGCGAGGCTGGCATAGTATCCCGCCACGTCGTCGATGTGGTCCGTCCAAGTCCGGCGCATGCCCCATTCGAGGTTGAGGGCGGAGAAGCGGCCGAGGTTCCATTTGAACCCGAATCCGAACGGAATGGCGAATCCGGTCGTCGCGTAGCGACTGCCCCCACTGGCGGACGTGGTTCCCTGGCCTTCCGTTCCCAGAGGCTGCAACTCGTACCAGATGCCGTCGATCTCCGCCTCGGGCATGTGACTGTAGAGGGAAAGCCCTCCGAAGAGGTAGCCCGTGAAGCGGTCCTTCGTGTTGCCGATCTGGTACCGGGAATAATTGAATTCCGCCACGACCGACCCTTCCGTGATGGCGTTCCGGAAGTGCAGGTTCCGGTTGGCGATCCACGGGTCATTCGAATCAGCGTCGTAGTAGAGCAGGTTGGTCCTGTGGACCGAGGCCCGCACGCCGAACCGGCGGGTCATGTTGAACCGCATGAAGCCCCCGAATCCGGGTTGGAAGCGGCCCTTGAAATGGCCGTAGGGGTTCATTTCCCCGAGGTAGTATCCGGTGCCAAGGGTGAAGCCCAGCGTCTTGCTCCGCTCGAATTTGACCTGGGCGTGCGCGTCGAAGCCCGCCTGGACCATGCACAGGGCGAGGAAAAGCGGGAGAAGGGAGCGCAATGGGGAGGACATGGCCGTCGGGTGGGACATCAACGCGATCCGGGGCCGATTTCGTGCCCGCCGGCCCGGGAGGGGCCCTCGCGGCCGTCCAGTCCAAGGTGGAGTTTGCGCCGGACGGTCTCGATGAAGTCGCCGCCGGGCAACTGCACAAGCTTGAACGGGCGGTCCGCCGGGCGGACGAGGAAACGCGCCGGTACCGCCACCTTGTGGGAGCGGGTGTCGAGCGTCACCATCAGGTGGTCGTCGCGGCCCTCCGCCTGGATTTCGAGCGTCCCTTCCGCCGGAATGACGAGGGGCCGGTCGTTGAGGTTGTGCGGGGCGATGGGGTTGAGGACGATGGCGTTGCTCGCCGGGTGGACGATGGGGCCGCCGCAGCTCAGAGAATAGGCGGTGGACCCGGTCGCCGTGGAGACGATGAGGCCATCTGCCCAATAGCGGTTGATGAACGTGCCGTCCCGGTGGACGGAGATCCGGATCATGCTCGCCACATCCCGGCGGTGCACGGTCACCTCGTTGAGGGCCAGTCCGCCTGGCTCGAGGTCCAGTCCGGGGAATTCCACCTCGAGCATGTTGCGGTCCTCCACGGTGTAGTTTCCGTCGAGGATGCCCTCGAGGAGGGATTCGGCATCTTCTAGTGGCACATGGGCGAGGAAACCGAGCCTCCCCGTGTTGATGCCCAGGACCGGCACGCCCGCGGCGCCCGGCATGGAGGCCGTTTCGAGCACGGTGCCATCGCCCCCGAAGGAGAGCACCATGTCGGGGTCCGGGCTCGTGCCCGGTTCGTAAATCTGCAGGCCGAAGGCGGAACGATCGACGCCGTTCGCGTCCAGGAGGTTGGCGTAGGCCGGGCTCAACTGCATGGTGGTCCCCCGGTCCTGAAGCGCAGAGAAAACGCGCTTGATCCGCTCCAACAGCGGAGCCTCAAGGGCCTTGCCGTGGAGGAGAACCGAATGGACTGCGGGACGGGTGGCCATGGAATCAGGTGTTCATGTACCGCATGAAGGCGGCCATCCGCTTCTTCATGTCTTCGGCGTATTCCTCGGCCCGGTAGAAGGCGCTCACGGCATAGCCATGGCGGCGGAGCGAGTCAATCAGGGGCTCGATGTCGCGGGTGGACAGGCGCAAGGCCACCTCCGCGTGGTCCGGCTGGGCGCCGTCGCTGACCAGCACCTGGAGAATCTTGACCCCTTCGGACTCCACCCGGTGGGACACCTGGGCCAAGCTGTAGTCCTTCCACGGCACCTCCAGGGTGAGGATGCTGCCCTCGCTGTAGGGCGTGAGGCTGTGGTGGAAGGCCCGCCACAGATGGGCGCGGTCGATGCTGCCGACCAATCGTCCCTCCTCCACCACGGGCACCACGCTCACGTCGGCCTCGCAGAGCACGTCGACGACTTCGAGGAAATGCTGGCCGGGGGCGACCATCACGGGCATGAGCTGCACGTTGGTCAGGAAAGGCACCTCGCCCTCCTGATCGAGCAGGTGCTGTTCGGCGACGAGGCCGAGATAGCGGCCCTCGGCACAGACCGGCAGATGCTCCACCTTCAGCTCGTCCATGGCGCGCAGCGCCTTATCCAAGGTGTCTCCTGGGTCGAGCGAGATGAGCTCGGGGTTGGTGATGCTTCCTGCGTGCATGGACTCCGGTGCCCGGTGGGGCGTGTCTTTTGCGAAATTAGCGGCCCGGTGGACGTTCCACCGCCCCCCGTCCATGGAAACTTTCCCAACGCGACTGAGTGTCAACGTCAACAAGGTGGCCACCCTCCGAAATGCCCGGGGTGGAACCGAGCCTTGCCCGGTCCGGGCCGCCGAACGCCTCCAGGAATGGGGGGCTGACGGCATCACGGTCCACCCCCGTCCGGATGCCCGCCACATCACCTACAACGACGTCCGGGCCCTGCGCCCGGTGGTCCACACCGAATTCAACATCGAAGGCTACCCCTCGGAGGACTTCGTCGAGCTCGTGCTGTCGGTCCGCCCGGAGCAGGTGACGCTGGTCCCCGACCCGCCCGATGTCCTGACGTCCAATGCTGGTTGGGACACGCTCTCCGAAGCCGATCGGTTGCGCCCCATTCTGGACCGCTTCCGGCAAGCTGGCATCCGGACCAGCCTCTTCATCGAGACGGACGACGACCGCATCCGGGCCGCCGCCGATCTCGGTGCCGACCGCATTGAACTGTACACTGAGGCCTACGCGGTTGCCCATGCCGCCGACCCCGAGGCGGCCGTGGCCCCCTTTGCCCGGGCCGCCGCCACAGCCCATGCCGCGGGACTCGGCGTGAATGCGGGCCACGACCTCAACCTCGACAACCTGGCGCATTTCGCCGCCTCCGTCCCCCATCTGGAAGAGGTCTCCATCGGTCACGCCCTGATCTCCGACGCCCTGTATCTCGGGCTCCAAAACGCGGTCGGCCAATACAAGGAGGCCCTCAGGCCGCGCTCCTGACCATGGTGCTGTTCCACCGCATCCTCGGCGCGCAGCCGACGTCGGAAGGCCCAACGCCCCTGGTCGTCCTGCACGGCCTGCTCGGCTCCTCCGACAACTGGCAGACCCTGGGCAGCCGGTGGGCGGATCACCGCCCCGTGGTCCTCATCGACCAGCGGAACCACGGCCGCAGTCCCCACCACCCTAGCCATGGGTACCCCGACATGGTCGTCGACCTGCTCGATACCCTCGACCACCTCGGCATCGGGAAAGCCGACCTCCTCGGCCACAGCATGGGCGGCAAGACCGTCATGCACTTTGCCGACCGACACCCCACCCGTTGTCGGAAGCTCATCATCGCGGACATGGCCCCCATTGCCTACCCGCCCCACCACACGCCCCTGTTCGACGCACTCTCCGCCCTCGATTTGACCCGGTTCGACCGCCGGCAGGAAGTGGATGCAGCGCTGGCCGGGACCATTCAGGAGCCCGGCATCCGGCAATTCCTGCTCAAGGGGCTCCATCGGGCCGCGCCGGACCGCTTCGCGTGGCGCTACAATCTACCCGTCCTGCGGCGGCACCTGGCCGACATGACCGCCTTCCTGCCGCTTGGTACGGTGGACCTGCCAACCCTGGCCCTGTACGGCACCCGCTCGGACTATGTCGTGGGGCGGGGGCTGAAGGCGCTGAACGCCCATTTCCCCCAGCTGGAAGCCACGGGACTGGAGGCCGGGCACTGGCTGCACGCCGAACAGCCCGACGCCTTTGCCCAGCGCGTGGAAGCCTTTCTCTCCTGAGCCGCCCGGGAATTGGCCAAAACAAAACGCCCGACCGGCATGACCGATCGGGCGCTTGGAACAATTGGAAGGTACGGTCAGCCCTTGGAGCCGACCATGATGCTCACGCAGCCTTCATGCTCGATGACCGCATCCGAGGTGGGAACCTGGACGCGCACTGTCATCTGTTGCGTGTTGGCGACGCGGAAGTCGAAATGATTGGTCTCCTTGTCCGTGCTGTCGTAGATCCCGTTGCCGCGGCTGTCGAGGACCTGGAAGGTCAGATCGCCGAGGACAGGGTGTCCACACACCAGCAACCGATACGCCCGGTCACCGAAGAAGGTGAGTTCCAATTCGGCCTCGTCCCCGGGGATGAGGACGGCCGTATTGTAGTTGTCGTTCTGCACGTAGTCCTCCAGCTGGGGAAGGCAGCGCTTCTTGGTGAAGGTCCGGCATTGGGCGTCCGCATCCGAGGCGCTGAACAGCACCATCAGGAGGGAGAAAGCCGCGAGGGAGAATTTCTTGATCGCAGTCATGGCGTTGGACGATACGTTCATTGGGCGTAGAGGTTACGAATCTTGGCGACAGAAGCGGCGATTTCTTCCAGGGCGGCATCGTCGTACTGGACGCTCGGGCCTCCGCTGATGACCACCGTGCCGTCCTCGGCTGCCGTGGCTGCCGCCTCATTCTCGGTGATGGTGATGTTGGCGTACGCCGCCTCCACGGAGGTCAGGACCTTCTTCATGTTGGTCAGGGCCTCAGTGGGCGGATAGCTGTCGACCAGGCCAAGGAGGTTGTCCAGCGTCATCTTCTGCTCAGCGATGCGCAGCTTCAAATCCTCGGTCGAAGAAGACAGGTTGCGGGTGCCCAGGTACAGGCCCTCGATCCAGCCGCCTGCCGCCATCAGGCCGCTGACTTCCTCCATGCCGTTCTCCCGGAAGCGGGCATTCAGCTCGTAAAACGTCTCGGTGACGATGTGGACCAGCGAATCCCGGACATCGCGGTTGTTGTCCGCCCGGGCAATAAGGTCCGCATCGATGATGTCACCCACACCGAGTCCGTCGCACAGGCGGCGACAAGTGTTCAGGTAATCGACCGACTGCTGGTTCTGGTTGAAGATGACGCTGTAGCTGAGGTCACCGGCGTAAATCCCCAGGTTGACCGCCTGCGCTTCCGTGGTGGTGTAGCCCATCGCCTTGTCAATCGGATTCAGGGCCTCGGCGTCAAAGCGGATGCCACTGCGCTCGAGGAGCAGGGCCGTCTCGATCGGGGACGGAACTGCGTGGAAGATTTGCTTGAAGGCCTTCTGACGGCGGGCGGGCATCATGCCCTCGGCGTCCATTTCCACCTGAGGGGCCTCGTCGGCACCTCCACCGGAGGACGTCGGAGCCTCTCCGCAACTGAACAGGAACAACAGGGGCAAGGCCATCAGGACGGAGGCACTCCGTCCGGGCAAGATTCGGTCAAACACGCGTCTCATGGAGTATCGGATTCGTTGTAAAGACAAATAGACTCTGCACCGCGACGTTCGCGGGCGGGAGTCGGGAAAGTTATCCTCCCGGAGGGGTGGATGTTGTCGGCCCCCATCCTAACCGTCGTGGGAATCGGCCGATTGACCGGGGCGAATCCATCAGTGGGCCTCCAACCAATCCTGTCCGGTCTGGGCCTCCACCTCAAGTGGTACGGCCAGCTCGACCGCCCGCTCCATGTGGGAGCAGACTAGCTCACGGACCGCCTCGACCTCCTCGGTGGGCACGTCGAAGACCAGCTCGTCATGCACCTGAAGGATCATGCGCGCCTTGAATCCGCCCTCGTCCAGCGCCCGATGGATGCGGACCATGGCAATCTTGATGATGTCGGCCGCAGACCCCTGGATTGGGGCGTTGATGGCGTTGCGTTCGGCAAAGCCCCGGACCACCGCGTTGGCACTGGTGATGTCCGGCAACCAGCGCTTCCGGCCGAGCACCGTTTCCACGTATCCGTTCTCCTTGGCCTCCTCCACGACCCGGGTCTGGTAGGCCTTGAGGTCGGCGAATTCTGCGAAGTAGGCCTCGATGATGCCTTTGGCTTCCCGGCGGGGAATCTTGAGCGTCTCGGCGAGGCCGAAGGCGCCCTGTCCATAGAGGATGCCGAAGTTGACGGCTTTGGCCTGGCTGCGTTGGCCGCGGTCCACGTCCTCGGCGGGCACGCCAAAGACCTTGGCCGCCGTGGCCGTGTGAATGTCCGCGCCCTCCAGGAATGCGGTGCACAGCCCGCGGTCCCCGCTCAAGGCCGCCACGATGCGGAGCTCCACCTGACTGTAGTCCGCAGCGAGCAGGACATGGTTGGCATCCCTCGGCACAAAGGCCTTGCGGATCTCGCGGCCACGCTTCGTCCGGATGGGGATGTTCTGCAGGTTGGGCTGGGTGCTGCTCAAGCGGCCCGTCGCCGCCACGGCCTGCATGTATTGGGTGTGGATGCGGCCGGTTTCCGGATCGACGAGTTCCGGCAACGGCCGGACATAGGTGGACAAGAGCTTATTCAGTTGCCGGTACTCGAGCACTTCCCCCACAATGGGATGGGTGTCCACCAGCTTCTGGAGCACATCCTCCCCGGTGGCGTACTGCCCCGTCTTGGTCTTCTTGGCCTTTTCGGTGATGACCAGGTGGTCGAACAGGACCTCTCCCAACTGACGGGGGGAGTCAATGGAGAAGGGAACCCCGGCATGGGCCTGGATGGACTCGGTCAACTTCCGGAGGTCCTCCTGCAGCCCCTCGGCCATGGCGCCCAGCACATCCACATCGAGTCGGACGCCCTCCATTTCCATGTCGGCAAGCACCGGTACCAACGGCATCTCCACCTCTTCCAGAATGTGGCGCTCCGGCGACCCGGCCGGCATGCGCGCTTCGAAGACGTCGGCCAACCGCAGCGTGATGTCGGCATCCTCACAAGCGTAGTTCACCACCTCCTCCGGCGGAATGTCCGCCATGGTCTTCTGGTTCTTGCCCTTCTTGCCGAGCAGGTCAGTGATGGGAATGGTTCGATAGCCGAGTTCGTTCTCCGCGAGGACATCCATGCCGTGCTTCTGGTCCGGCTGCAGGACGTAGTGGGCCAGCATGGTGTCGAACACTGGACACTGGACGTCCACCCCGACCCGGCGCATCACCTTGTGGTCGTATTTCCAGTTCTGGGCTACGAGCACCTTGTCCTTCGCCGTCCAGACGGCCGCAAAGGCATCGAGCACATGGCGAACAGCGTCGTCCTCCGACTGCGGGGCGTCCGGTGAACCCAGCGGAACCGGCACATACCAGCCCGTGCCCGGTCGGGTCGAGAAGCTCATGCCCACGATCCGAGCCGTGCGGGCATCCAGACCTGTGGTCTCCGTGTCAAAGGCAAAACGGTCGACCCCGGCCACTTCCGCGCACAATTCAGCCCAGGCTTCCGGGGTGTGCGCCATTCGGTAGTCCACCTTGTCGGGGTCAAAGGCGTCCAACCCTCCTTGTACGGTGTCTGCACCGGCTCCTGCGGCGTCCCCGCCGCCGCCGAACATGTCCATCTGGGCGTCTCCTCCCGCCACGGAGGCTGGGGCACTCTTGCCGGCGGCAGGAGCGGCGGCCGGGGTGGCGGCATCGCCGAGAACACGGCGGGCCAGGGTCCTGAATTCGAGGGACTCGAACACGGCGCTCAACTTCTCCGCGTCCGGCTCCTCGACCACCATGGCGTCGAAATCCGGCTCCACCGGCACGTCGAGTGCGATGGTGGCCAGCCGCTTCGACAGCAGGGCCTGCTCCCGGAAATTCTCGAGGTTCTCCTTCTGCTTCCCCTTCAATTCCTCCGTGGAATCGAGCAGCACCTCCATGGACCCGTACTTGTTGAGCAGCTTGGCCGCCGTCTTGGGGCCAATGCCTGGCACGCCGGGAATGTTGTCGGCGCTGTCGCCCATCAACCCCAGCAAGTCAATCACTTGCTCGGTTCGCTCGATGCCAAACCGCTCACACACCTCGGCCGGCCCCCAGATCTGTGGCGGATTGCCGGACCGTCCCGGACGGTACATGCGCACCTTCTCCGTCACCAGTTGGCCGTAGTCCTTGTCCGGCGTCATCATGTAGACGTCGAACCCTTCCTTCTCGGCCATGACTGACAGCGCACCAATGGTGTCGTCCGCCTCGTAGCCGGGAATCGTGATGGTCGGGATCCGCATCGCCTCGGCCACCTCGAGCACGCGGGGCACACTGGCCCGGATGTCCTCCGGCGTCTCGTCCCGGTTGGCCTTGTATTCAGTGTACTCCTCGTGGCGGAACGTTGGGCCCGGCGGGTCGAACACGACGGCGAGGTGGGTCGGCTTTTCGTTCTTCAGGACGTCCAGCACCGTGGTGGTGAAGCCGAAGACGGCGCTCGTATTCTGGCCCTTGCTGTTGATCCTGGGGTTCCGGATGAAGGCGTAATACGCCCGGAAAATCAGGGCGTAGGCGTCGAGCAGGAAGAGCTTCTTGTCGGATTCAGCGGTCAGCATGGGGCAGGCAAATTAGCCCGAAGGCCGCGCCACACCGCGCTTTTCCGGACCCTGGTTATCGCGACTTGTACACGGGAACCGTGCTGCACGGCTCGCCGAACATCAGCGATTTCACCACGGGCTGGAGCCGCTCCACAATCCGCATGGCCGGCCCCGCACCGGACGTCAATCCGCACCCCTTGACCACAACCCGCTGCCCAGCGTATTCCGCAGGGTCCAAGTCCTCCGCGATCCGGGCCAGCACCATCGCCTCGAGCGCCTCCGGGTCGCAATCATGTGCACTGCGTGCGACCCCCATGAGCCGGGAGGTCACCAGCATCCAGACCCACTCCGGGAGGATGGCCTCCGCACTGCAATGGACGGCCACGTCCGCCCCCTCGAACGGGGTCACGTCGAGGTCCTTGAGCCAACTCCGAAACTCCTGTTCGCGGATGGCCAGCCCCTGCCACAGCTGCGGGGCGAGGTCCAAATCGCGCAAGGTCCTCTCTCGCAGCAGGGCCGATAGGTCCAATTGCACGAGGCCACTTTCCTCGACACGGTTGCGGATGGGATCCTCCATGGGTGCGAAGGTCGCTCCACGGGTGGGGTTCGAACAAACGGAAAGGCGAAGGTCAGCCGGCCTTCTGGGCACCGGCGCGTGCGACGACCAACTTGCGGGCGGCGGCGGCAATGTCGTCGACGTTGTAACCGCACTCGGAGTAGAGCTCGGACTGCGTACCGTGCTCGATCCAGCGGTCCGGCACACCGAGGCGCACCACGCGCGCCGTGTAGCCCTGGTCGGCGGCGAACTCCAGCACCGCGCTGCCCATGCCACCCTGAATGCAACCGTCCTCGACGGTCACCACCTTGTCGAACTTACCGAAGACTTCGTGCAGGAGCGTCTCGTCGAGCGGCTTCACGAACCGCATGTCGTACATGGCGGCCGAGATGCCCTCTGCCTCGAGCTGCTCTGCCGCCTGGAGGGCATGGTTGCCGAGGTGGCCGATGCCCAGGATGGCGATGTCCTCCCCGGTCCGGACCCGACGGCCCGTGCCCACCTTGATCTTGCGCAGGGGCGTCTTCCACTCGGTCATGACGCCCTGGCCCCGCGGGTAGCGGATGCTGAACGGCCCATGGTCGTCGGCGGACGCCGTGTACATGAGGTTGCGCAGCTCCTCCTCGTTCATTGGAGCGGAGACAATCATGTTGGGGACGCACCGCATGTAGGCGAGGTCGAACACGCCATGGTGCGTCGGACCGTCGGCGCCGGCCACACCGCCCCGGTCGAGACAGAAGACCACGTGGAGCTTCTGGAGGGCCACATCGTGGAGGACCTGGTCATAGGCCCGCTGCATGAAGGAGCTGTAGATGTTGCAGAACGGCACCAGACCCTGCGTGGCCATGCCCGCAGAAAAGGTGACGGCGTGCTGCTCGGCGATGCCGACATCGAAGGCGCGCTCCGGCATGGCTTCCATCATGAACTTCAGCGAGCATCCGGTCGGCATGGCCGGCGTCACGCCGACGATGCGCTCGTCTTTTTCGGCGAGCTCGATGATGGTGTGCCCGAAGACGTCTTGGTACTTCGGCGGTGCGGGAGACTTGGGTGCGACCTTGATGATCTCGCCAGTGTCTTTGTTGAACAGCCCCGGAGCATGCCACTTGGTCGGGCTGCCCGCCTCGGCCGGTGCGTAGCCCTTGCCCTTGGTCGTGATGAGGTGCAAGAGCTTGGGACCGGGGATGTCCTTGAGGTCGCGCAACACATGCTCGACCTGTTCCACATCGTGGCCATCGATGGGCCCGAAGTAGCGGAAGTTGAGCGACTCGAACAGGTTGGACTGCTTGAGCAATGACCCCTTGACCATGTCGCTCACCTTGGAGGCAATGGTCTGGGCGTCCGGGCCGAATTTGGAAATCTTGCCCAGCAGCTGCCACACCTCATCCTTGACGCGGTTGTAAGTGTGGGAGGTGGTGATGTCCGTGAGGTAATCCTTCAGTGCCCCGACGTTGGGGTCAATCGACATGCAGTTGTCGTTGAGGATCACGATCATGTCGTTGTCCTGCCAACCGCCGTGGTTCAATCCCTCGAAGGCCAAGCCGGCGGTCATGGCTCCATCGCCGATGACGGCGATGTGCTGGCGCTTGTCTCCCTTGAGCTTGTTGGCCACCGACATGCCAAGGGCCGCGCTGATGCTGGTGGAACTGTGGCCCACGCCAAAGGTGTCGTACGCGCTCTCAGTCCGCTTCGGGAATCCGCTGAGGCCCTTGTGGACGCGGTTGGTGTGGAACCGGTCCCGGCGCCCCGTCAGAATCTTGTGACCGTAGGCCTGGTGGCCGACGTCCCAGACAATCTGGTCCTCCGGTGTGTTGAAGACGTAGTGCAGGGCCACCGTCAATTCGACCACGCCCAAGCTGGCACCGAAGTGACCGCCTTTTTCACTGACCACATCCACAATGAATTGACGCAACTCGTCACAGACCTGGGGAAGCTCCTCCACCCCGAATTCGCGGCGCAGGTCGGCGGGCTCGGTGATCTTCGAGAGGAGGGGGCCGGCGGCGTAGGGTTGGTCGGACATGGCGAGGCCCGGTGATTGCGGGCGTGGGGTAGGAACAAACTTAACCCTTTCATGTTCCCGTCCACCTCCGGGAAACGTGAAGGAAGCCGAAGTGCTGGAGGGCGCCGTCGGAAGCGGGAATCAGACCGCGGCCACAGCCGTGGAGAGGGCGGCGAGCATGGCCCGGCCATCGGTGTTGCCGAGAGCCTCGCTGCAGGCGCGCTCCGGGTGGGGCATCATGCCGAACACATTGCCTCCGGCATTGCAGACCCCGGCGATGTTCTCGATGGAGCCGTTGGGGTTGAACTCGTCGCCGATGCCGCCGTCCGGCCCGCAGTAGCGGAAGAGGATTTGGTCGCCGTCCTCGAGGGCGTCGAGCCCGGCATCGTCGATGGTGTAGTTGCCTTCGCCGTGGGCGATCGGGATGCACAGCGGCTGTCCATCCGGCAGACCGGCCGTCATGGGCGCCATAAGCGACTCGGGGCGCAGCAGCACGTTGCGGCAGATGAATTTCCGGCTCTCGTTGTGGCGGAGGGCCCCCGGAAGGAGCCCGGCCTCGCAGAGCACTTGGAACCCGTTGCAGACACCGAGCACGAGTCCGCCCCGGCCCGCGTGGGCCACCACCTCATCCATAATGGGCGAGAAACGCGCGATGGCTCCACTGCGGAGATAGTCTCCGTAGCTGAAGCCACCGGGCAGGACCACCAGGTCAACCCCCTTGAGGTCGCGGTCCTTGTGCCAGAGCCGCTCGACGTGGAACCCGAGTTCCGTGCCGAGGGCGTATTCCATGTCATGGTCGCAATTGGACCCCGGGAAGGTGATGACGCCGACTTTCACGCCGGCGAAGTTCGGCATCCCGGCTCAGATTCAGCGGGCCAATCGCCAAGTCTTTTGCCGGCCCGAGATTTCGCCCGACCAGCGGATGAGGGAGACCACCGGGAGAACCGACGGATCCAGCATCACGGGCTCTCCGGCAAAGCCTTGTACCCGATGGACCTGGCGGCCCGTCAAGTCGAAGATGTCGAGGGAGAAGGCCTCCTCCGGGTGCAGCACGGACCAGCCGTCTGCCTTTCGTTCGAGGATGGGGTCGGTGCCCGTGGACAGGGAGCCCACACTGCTGACCACCTCCACGGTCACCACCAGCTGGTGCGTGTCGGAGCAGTAATCGTTCCAGGCATTCAGCCCCACCGTGTAGGCGCCTCCCGCCGTATAGGCGTAGACCGGGGCCGCATCGGTGCTCGCTCCGCCGTCTCCAAAATTCCACTGGTAGGCCGTCGCCCCTGAACTCGTGTTGGTGAAGACCACTTCGGCCTCACCGTCGATCAAGGCGACAACCGCATTGTCCACTTCAGCACCGGCCGTGACGTGCGGGGCCGCGAGAACCTCCACACTCGTGCTGTCTGCGCAGCCGGCCGCATCCGTGATCACGGCATGAAACACTCCGGCCTCGGCCACCTCGATGGACGCGCCCTCGGCTCCGTGGTCCCAGGCCACCGTGTAGGGGGCATGCCCCCCATCGATGTCGAGGCTCACGCCACCGTGGTCGTCATAGCATCCGATGTGGTCGGGCATCCCCACCACATCGAAGGGAGTCGTGCCCGATCCTTCCGCGCTGACTTCCACTGTCTTCACGATGTCGGCGCAGCCATCGGTGATGGCCGTCAAGGTGTAGGTGCCCACGGCCAGCCCTGAAAACGTGCCGGACGTGGCGTCTCCTGAGAAGGTGCCCGCCGGATCTCCGGCCGCGTCGACCAACTCGAAGCCGGTCGTGAGATCCGGTCCGGCCACCGCGATGGTGCCGTCCTGAGCACTCTCGCATGCGGCATCGGTGGACGCCGCCGTCAAGGTCCCGCCCACGATCAGATTGAACCGGTGGTGGTCGGTCCCGTCGGTCGGAGAGAATTCATAGCTGAAGCCCGGCTCGATGCCGCCCGTCCAGCCTGTCTCGATGTCCTCGAGGACGAGACACTGGTTTTCGGCAACATCCGGAGCCTCCAGCGTCAGCAGGGTGCCGATGCCGGCCTTAATCCAAATGGGAATCACCTGGGCTACATCGCTCGTCCGGTTTACCATCACGCTCACGGAGTCCGCCGTCTGAGAATAGAGGTCCAAATTGTTACGGCCGCGGAAGGAAGAGGCAAACTGGGCGTCCTCGTTCCGATTGAAGGCTTCCTCCCCTCCCCCGAGGACAATGGCACACTGCTCAACGAGAAGCCCATTGCCCATTTCGAGAATCAGCATGGACTCAGGAATGGTGGCGGACTGGGCCTTCCACGTGCTGTGGTCCACCAAGCTTTCGTGATCAAATGACCAATTGTAAGCGGTGTCGGCGATGGTCCAGAAGGCCTCTCCCGGTTCCACGATTCCAGCACGTCCAAATTGACCCACGCCCCCAACCTGGGCCACCCACGTCTGCAGCGAGTCGACCCAGTGATAGGTTGCGCCCATCGTTCCCGGTCCATTCGTCGCCGTGGCCCCCAAGTCAACGTATCCCGTGAGGGGATTGGACAGCAGGTTCCAACCGCGCCAGGAGGCACTGCTCGCCTCGGCCGTCACGGGGATGGCCGTCTGCAGAACCGCTTCACCATCAATGTGGTAACTGTAGGTGCCCGTGGGAAGGGAGCAGGTGAAGCCCTGTCCGTTTTCCATCTCATCCGTGCCAACCAGGTTGAGGTAGGACGTCGTGGCCTCGGTCCAATCCTTGGCGTACACCGCACCCGGTTGATCCAGCATGACGCTCGCTTGTGCACCAGACACGCCGGACCCCATCTGGTGGGTGTAAGGGCTCGTCTTGGTCCAATCGAAGCGGCGCACCACACCTCCGGAGAGGGAGCCTCCCGCGGCCGTGATGCCGGCCTCGCCATCGAGGACCAGCAGGCCACCCGTCACCACATCCGCCGTAGCGATGTGCAGGGTATTCGTGATGGTCACCACATCGGCGAGGGTCATTTCTCCTTCTCCACAATCGAGACGAGCCAGCGTGGCCGGACCACAGGTGTGGGGGCCCTCGCCCACAAACACCACGCGTCCCTCACCCTGGACCTCACCGGCCGAGGCGAAGGCGTCTGTGACCTCAAGCAGGGCATCCGCCGGCAAGTCGAGGCTGGCTCCGGCCGAAATGCCCAGGATCTCCGCCCGGACCGTATCGGTGCCGGCCACGGAAACCGAGTGGCCAGCGAGGATGCTCACGTCATGGGAGGCTCCGGGGATGCAGGCGCAATCCCAGGTCGCGACATCGCCCCAGGCACCGGACTGCACGGAGGCAACCAATTCGCCGGAAGCTGCGGTGCCATCGCCCGTCTGGGCGAAGGCCGAAGCGGAGAAGACAACGAGGAGAAGGGTGATGAGGTGCTTCATGCGCCCCCATACGGATCGGCTTCGTCGAAGGTTTCACGCTGCAGACAGCCACGGCCGGATGGCCACGGCGAAGGAAACGAGCAGAAGGGCCCAGGGCACCCATTGGGTTCCCTTCCACCGGGGTGGAAAACACCAGCCAATGGTCCACGCACAGAACAGTCCGCCGGAAAAGAAGGCCTGATGGGCCCCGTCCGGACCGGTCCATTCCATGACGCCGGCAGCGCCCAGAAGGAGCCCGGCCGCGGACACCCATTGGGTCAATCGCCTCGCATTGCGCTGTCGCGCCGTCGCCCGGGCCAGCGACTGCTGTCTGAGCAACCAGCCTGTCATTCCGAACGCCAGCCAGGGGAGCAAAAACATCGGCTCCCAGTGCATCACGGAAGGGCCGTCCCACGAGGGAAGCGGGATCCTCAAAAGCCACAGCAGAGTGGGCAGGACTCCCCAGGACACGCCGAAACCAAGAAGGAGCGACAGCGTCTCCGCCGGGTGGAATGGTCGAAGACCCACACAGCCCAAAGGCAAAAGGAGGCCCCACAGGGCCATGGAGGGCCACATCAGGCCGGCCAGGCCGAGGTGGGCGCCCATCCAGAAGAAGGCGGGATTGCGCCCCGATTCCTCCTCCGGCAGCCTCAACGCATGGCGCAGTGCAGCCAACACGAAGAATCCCGACCACCACAGCCGGAAGGACGAACCAGGCAACAGGGGAACGGCCCACAGGACGAATACCCAGCCGGGAATGGAGGTCGGCCGCGTCTTCATCCGGGATTCGAGGTGGGCCATGTGGATCATGCGGGCCGAGGCGAGGATGGCGATAAACCCGAGCCCCTCCCCTGCATCCGGACCCGACCCGCCGACGCCCATGGACGCCAGACCCCAAAGCAGGACCGCCGTGAGGGGCACGATGACCCACGCGGCGGGTTGATTGGACCGGAGAAGCCGAAGCATGCCCAAAGGTGACTATTTTCGCACCAGCAAAGCGAGCGCATGAACCTTCAGGACCTCCTCACCCCCGTCGGCAAATTCATCGAGTGGACCTTCGAGACCGTGCTGGTCCCGATGAGCAGCCCCTTCAACCTCGGTGTCATCGTGCTGGGCCTCGGAGGCATTGCCTTCTGGCTCCGCAAGCAGCGCCAGTACAGCGAAAAGGCGCGCCAAAGCGGCGACATCATCTGACGCCGGCTCTCCGGAATCTTCCTTCTTTTTGGATCAGCCCACCGTTCCGATGTCGGAACGCAGGGTCTTGCCTTCATACTCGACCTTGTCGGCGAGGGCGTACGCTTTCTTCACCGCATTCTCCAGCTCGGCGTCAAAGCCGATGCAGGCGAGCACGCGCCCCCCGGCCGTCACGGTGGCCCCTCCCTCCTTTTTGGTTCCCGCGTGGAAGAGAAGCTGATCCTCCTCGATGTCCGCAGCGGCAGGAAGGGTCATCGGGATGCCCTTGGCGTAGCTTCCGGGGTAGCCCCCGCTGGCGAGGGTGATGGTGGCCGCTGCCTTCGGCGAGAGGGCCACATCGATCTCGGAGAGCAGGCCGTTGGACAGGCCGTCCATCAGGTGGAGCAGGTCGGTCTCGAGCAGGGGCAGGATGATCTGCGTCTCGGGATCGCCGAGTCGGCAGTTGTATTCGATGACATAAGGATCTCCCTGGACCTTCATCAGACCGAAGAAGAGGAAACCGCGGTAGTCGATGCCATCCCGCTGAATGCCCCGGATGGTGGGAATGACCACCTGGTTCTTCACCTTCTCCATAAACTCGGGCGTGACGTGCGGAACCGGGCTGATGGCCCCCATGCCCCCCGTGTTGGGGCCGGTGTTGCCCTCTCCGATGCGCTTGTAGTCCATGGCGGAGGGCAAGAGGCGCCAGGCCTCACCGTCGGTCACGGCGAACATGGAAACCTCGACCCCCTTGAGGAACTCTTCGATCACGACCTCCTTGCCGGCGGAACCAAAGGCTTCTCCCTTCAGCATGCCCCGAACGGCCTGTTCGGCCTCCTTGAGGTCCTCCGTCACGATGACGCCCTTGCCGGCGGCCAGACCACTGGCCTTGACCACGTAGGGCGCCTTCATCGTCTTGAGGAAGGCGAGTGCATCCCGGGTCTGCCCTTTGCCGAAGGTGCCAAACTTCGCCGTGGGGATGCGGTGGCGCTTCATGAACTCCTTCGCGAACTTCTTGCTGCTCTCGAGTTGCGCGCCCTCCTTGCTCGGTCCGATGACCGCCAGGGATTCGAGGCCCTTGGCCTTGACGAAATGGTCGACGATGCCCGCTGCGAGCGGTGCTTCCGGACCGACGACCACCATGTCGATGCCGTGCTCCCGGACGTGCGCCTCCACAGCGTCGAAATCAAGGGGGTCGAGATCGCAATTGATGCCGACCTCGGCCGTTCCCGCATTGCCGGGAGCGAAGTGAAGCGCCTCAAGCAGGGAACTGCTGGAGATTTTCCAACCGATGGCGTGTTCCCTTCCGCCGGATCCAAGTATCAATACGCGCATGGCGCCTCAAAACTACCTTCGCCACGGACCCGGTGTCGGCCATGTTTTCAACACGGCACGGCCATTCCTCACCAATCCGGGCCCCAACTCGAGCCCAGTGCAACCCGAACCGGCCCTTTCGGACTCTCCTTCGACGACGCGACTCAGCGTGGTGGTCATCACGCGCGACGAGGAGCGCAACCTGCCGCGTCTACTAGATTCCGTGCGGGACGTGGCCGATGAGATCATCGTGTTCGACTCAGGAAGCACCGATGCCACCGTGGCGCTCGCGGAAGCGGCGGGAGCGAGGGTCGTGTCCTGCGCTTGGAAGGGTTGGTCGGCCACGAAGAATGAGGCCAATGCGGAGGCCCAAGGGCAATGGATCCTCAGCCTCGATGCGGATGAGGCCCTCACCGTCCGGTCCCGGGCCGCCATCCTGAACCACATCGCCGGCCCGACGCGCAATGCCGCAGGGGCGTGGCGTGTGGGGGAGATCAACCGGTTGACGAACTACTGCGGGCGCTGGGTGCGGCACAGCGGATGGCACCCCGACCGTAAGGTGAGGCTCTGGCCTTCCGGAGCGGGCCGTTGGCAGGGCGCCATCCACGAGCGGGTCGAATTCGAAGGAGATGTGGAGGTGATGCGGATGGCCGGTGTGGTCGAACACCACAGCTATCCGAATGCCGCCAGCCACCTCGCCCAAATCGAGCGGTTCGGCCGGGTCTGGGCAGAGGACCGCCATGCCCAGGGAGGGCGCACCTCCCGGCTCCTGGCTTGCCTCAAGGTGGTGGCACAATGGACGAAGACGTTCGTGATCAAGCTGGGGGTCCTCGACGGCCGTACCGGCTGGGTCATCGCCCGGCGCAGCGCCTGGGCCACCTGGCGGAAGCACGCCCGTCTGCGGGTCCTGAACGAAGGGGCCATACCGCCTCCGCGCCGGGTGCTCGTCACCCGCACGGATGCCCTCGGCGATCTCGTCGTGACCCTGCCCCTCGTCCGCGCCCTCAAGGAGGCTCACCCCGAGGTAGAGGTGGACCTCCTCGTTCGAGGATATGCGGTTCCCGTGGCCCGCCGGGCCCTCGGCGTCGACCGGGTCGTGGAATGGACGGCCACCATGGCCGACCGGCCAGGCGACGCCGGAGCGGAGGCCCTGCAACAGGGCGGATATGACGTTTCCATCCATGCCTTTCCAGATGCGGCAGTCCTGAAGGCTGCCCACCGTGCGGGCATCCCGATGCGCATCGCGACGGGCAGACGGTGGCAGGGACTGCGGTACGCCACCCACCGATGCTGGGACAGCCGGAGGGCGTCCGGTGGCCACGAGGCGTGGCACGGTCTGCGGCTGCTTCTGCCCCTCAACATCGATCCGGACCGCGCGCACCGTACAGCCTGCGGACTGGAGGCCCCCCAAGCCGACCCCGTCGTGCGCAGCCATTTGGCATCCGTAGACCGTCCGCTCGCCCTGCTGCACCCTGGGTCCCACGGCAGTGCCGGCAATTGGCCGCCCGAACGGTTTGCCGAGCTCGCCACACGTCTGGCCGATGCGGGGTACTCCGTCGGCCTAACCGGCACCGAAAGGGAAAAGGAAGCCTTTGCCCCTCACCGGCCGAACCGGCCGAACATCGTCGATTACGGTGGGCAGTTCGACCTGACCCAATTGATGGCACTGCAGTCAGCGGCTGCCCTCGTCGTGGCCTCGAGCACCGGTCCACTGCACACCGCTGCCGCCCTCGGCACGCCTTGCGTTGGCCTGTACGGCCCAGCCGCCCCCGAATGGGCGGAACGGTGGGCCCCACTGGGCCCTTCGGTCCGGGTGTGCACGGCTGAAGCCTGCACAGCCGATGGGGCGCTGGATCTCTCTGTCGACAACGTCCTGGAGGCTTGTCTCAACCAGCTCCCCGCCTTGGGGCAGAACTGAGAAGGACCGGCAGGGCGAGCACCCAGAGGGCCAGCGTCACGCCGGCCTGGGTCTCCAACGTGTCCTCGAAACAGAACGACAACCAGAGCACAATGAGCCCCGGCAAGCCCCATGGCCGGTGAAGAACCGCCCAACCGGCGGCGATCAGCAGCAACAGGCCGATCCAGCCCTGTTCAAGCCAGAGGCTGAGCCATTGGTTGTGCGGCCGGTGACGCATGTCCGCCGGCCAGTCCGGCTGCTCCCGGGCGTAGGCTTCCGTCAAGACGGCCCGGCCACTTCCCGTTCCGACACCGATCACGTGGGCGCTCCACGACAAGGTTCCGATGGCCGACCAGGCCGTCGATTGGTAGACCTGTCTCGCGAGGAGACTCGCATTGCCGGATCGGACCCCATCCAACCATTGTCCCCAATTGAAACACATTCGGTTCCACCGTCGAGCCCAGCCCAACTCCCGCCATTCCACCACCGAGGTGGCGCCGGCGGCAATGGCCTCCACTTCCTCACCAGAGAGAGTCTCGACCCCGACCTGGTCCTTGGGCAATCCCTTGGAGGCGAGGAAGCGAATCAACCGGCCCTTCACCGCATCGAAGGGCAGGTCGTGGCGTGAGCGCCACGCGGCGGACAGCTCTCCCCAGGCCACTTCCGTCCATACGAAATGGCCGTTTTCCGTCACCCGGCGCTCCGGATGGTGTTGGTATTCCTCTCCGTTCTCGGTGAATTCCGGCAGGGCATCGAGGTCGGGATAGTCGGACGGCAGAGCCGAATGCAATCCGATGGCGAGTGCAGCGATTGCACCGGTGAGCACGGCAAGCCGCGCCCGCACGGCACGAGGCGATGGCCATTCCTGTGCGGCGTTCCCGGGACGGACCAGCATGGGGCCCCACCAGGCGATCGTGAGCAAGCCGGTCAGCAGGCCGGTCAGCGACTCGGTCCAGAACCAAGCCAAGAAGGCGGAGGCCACCGCCAACAGGGACCACGTCCTCGAGAGCCGGGACGCGATCAGCGGGAGCAACACCGCCCACCAGAGCCCGAATCGGATGTGCGAGATGAACCGGGAGGCGCTCCGGCCACCAAAGGGGGCGCCCTCCACCAGATCAAGGACGACGATGGTCGCCGTCGCGGCCACGGCGCTGAAGGCGGCGCAACGAAGGACCCGGTCCATGGAACCGGCCGACAGGAGAGCCGAACCTCGCGCGGCGAGCAGCACCAAGCCCCCCACGGCGAGGGGCAGCTTCACCCGCACATCGTGGAGGGCGAGGGCCCCATCCAGGCTCCAGAATGTGGAGGCGGCCGAAAGCGCCACCAACGCCAACAGCGCCAAGCCGGACAGCCGGGAGAACCGGGTCTCCGGAACACGGCGGTGGGGCTGGGCCAGTTCTACGAGGGCCACGAGGCCCAGCAGGGCCGTGGCGACACTCATGAACGCGTTGGACCAGGGAAAAGAGAGGGCCACGGCGCACCAGGCCGTCCTCCACAACGCTTCCCTGGACCACCCCGGGGACATCAACGTTTTTCGCTGGATTCAGGGGCCTCCACCCGGCCTGTTCCGATGATGGACTCCATCTCCTCCCCGAAGGCATCGAGGGCCCGCAGCACGGTGGGATCCTCGGTCAAACTGCGCTCGACCATGCCCGCCGCCAGATGGAATCGGAGGACCACCTCCTCCTCGAGGGCCTGCCGGATTTCCGCCTCAAACAAGCCTAGGTCCCGGCTCAGATTCGGCTCGAGGGCCGCCTCAAGCGAAGCCATGGCCTCACTGGATACGCCGTCATACTGCTCGATGCCCACCACTTCCTTCAGGTCGTCCAGCACGGCCATGCTCTCGGTGGAGTAGGTGAACCCCTTGTTCCTCAAATGGGGCTCGAACCCCTGCCAATCGGCCTCCGCCAGCGAATAGGACACGGGGTCCGGAACCTGCGCACTGTCGAGGCGGGAGGCGACCGCCGTGGCGTAATCGAAGAGGGCGTATTCGTCAAGCAGACGCTCGAGCAACGTGGACATGAAGGGCGTTTCGACCTCGATGTCCGGCTGGATGCCCCGGCCTTCGATGACCGGCCGGCCCATGCGTGTACTGAACGTCCGCAACAACGAGTCCGAGACGGCCTTCGCCTTGCCCTGCGCATCCCGGTCTCCGCCGTAGTCGAGACGTTGGATGCAGCGCCCACTGGCCGTATAGTATTTGGCCACCGTCACCTTGAGCCGGGTGTTGAAGGCCATGTCCTTGGTCTGCTGGACCAGCCCCTTTCCGAAGCTCTCCATGCCGATGATCAGGGCCCGGTCAAGGTCCTGGAGGGTGCCGCTCACGATTTCAGAGGCGCTGGCGGATTGTCCGTCGATGAGCACCACGAGTGGCATGTCCGGCGCCGTCGGCCGGCCCAACGCGGTGTACGACTTGTTCCACTTGTCGGTCTTGCCCCGGGTCGAAACGATTTCCGTTCCCTTGGGAACGAACAGGTTGACGATGCTGACACTCTCGTTGAGCAGGCCGCCTCCATTGCCCCGAAGGTCCAGCACCAGCTGCTCCATGCCCGCGGAATCCCGGAGGGCCATCAGGGCCTTGCGCACCTCCCCGGCCGAACCGCGCGTGAATTTCGAGAGGTAGATGTAGCCCGTGCGGTCGTCGAGCATGCCGGAATAGGGGACGGCCGGAATGCGGACCTTGGCCCGCTTCACCTCAAACTCAAGTCGCCCCCCTCCATAGGGTCGGTCGATGCCGACGGTCACCGCACTGCCGGATTCGCCCTGAAGCAGGTCAGAGACGGCCTCTGTGTCCATGTCGGCTTCCACCTCGCGCCCGTCGACGTCGAGGACGATGTCGCCGGGACGCAGGCCGGCCTCGTGGGCCGGGTATCCCTCGTAGACCTCCACAATCGTCATCCGGCCCTCCATCGGCTGGACAAGAGCGCCAATGCCCCCGTATTCGCCCGTGTTCATGAACCGGATGTCCTCGATCCGCGATTCGGGATAGTAGATGGTGTAAGGGTCCAGCTCGTCGAGCATGGCGTCGATGGCCACGCGCATCAGGGTGCCTGGCTCTGGATCCTCCACATAGAATTCATGCACGCTCCGGAAGACGGAGGTCAAGATCTCGAGGTGCTTGGTGACCTCGAAGTAGGTGCCGGAGGGCAGGGCCGCCCGGATGCCGAGGACGGCAAGGGCAACGGCCACGAGGACGGCGGAAAGGCGGGTCGTTCTGGGGCGGGTCATGCGGAATCGTGCAGGGCGTCGTTCATTCGGGACAGCAACCGGTCCATGGCCCGGTCGACGTGCTCCTGGGAAGGCAGGTCCTTCCCCACAAAGATGAGCACGACGGCAAACTGGACATGCTCCGGAAGGACATCCTCGAACACCGAACGCCGATTCCGCCAACTTTCGCGCATCAACCGCTTGATGCGGTTGCGGTCCACGGCCCGCCGGAACCGCCGCTTGGACACAGTGAAGGCCACCCTGGTCGGCGCGGGGCCGTCCATCGGCACCTGGGCGAAACGCGCAATCAACGGGAACCCCTTGGCCGTGTGACCCTCAGCAAACACGCGGTCCATGACCACCTTCCGCTTCAGGCTTCTGTCCCGGCCCTGGCCGAGGTCCTTGCTGGGTTCCCTTGCTTCCAGGGCGATCAGTCCTTGCCGAGAATGTGGTTCTCGATGGCCATGCTCATCGACGGCGCCTTGGGGTGGGGCGCACCGATGTCAATCCGCAGGTTCTTGGCTTCCGCCGCCTTGCGCGTCGTCGGGCCGAACACGGCAATGCGGGTTTCTCCCTGCTCGAAGTCTGGGAAGTTCTTGTAGAGACTCTCGATGCCGGACGGCGAGAAGAACACGAGCATGTCGTACTTCACATCGGACAGGTCAGACAGGTCGCTGCACACCGTCTTGTACATCACCGCCTTGGTGAAGTCGATGCCATTCTCCTCGAGCAGGGCGGGAATGCTCGGCTTGAGGATGTCCGCGCAGGGAAGCAGGAACTTCTCCTTCTTGTGCTTCTTGATGCTGTCGATCAGCTCGGTGAAGCGGAGTTGACCATGGAAGATCTTCCGCTTGCGATACACGATGTACTTCTGCAGATAGTGGGCCGTGGACTCGCTGATGCAGAAATACTTGGTCGTATCCGGCACCTCGTAGCGAAGCTCCGCCGCCATCCGGAAGTAGTGGTCGACCGCATTGCGGGACGTGAAAATGATGCTGCCGTGCTCGCCCAGGTCGATGCGCTCCTGACGAAACGTCTGTCCGTCGACCCCTTCCACATGGATGAAGCTGCGGAAATCAATCTTCAACTTGTGCTTGGCCGCCAGATCGAAATACGGCGACTTCTCCGTCGAAGGTTTGGGTTGCGAAATGAGAATGGTCTTGACCTTCTTGCCCATGTGCTTACCCCTGCCAGATGCGGAAGAGGACCGCGACCGGGAGGATTTCGAGGCCGCAAAGGTACAGAATCCCGAGTAGGGGCTGTTTTCTGAACAATGGGTTCTGGGAAACGCCCCGGCGCTGTCGGAGGAACCAGCCCGCACCCCAGAGGAAGAGGGCCACCCGAAACCCAAACCGGCTGGCGTCCGGTCCCCACGTTGAGCAGACAAACCCGACCGGAGCGATCAACCAGGCCGCCGATTCCATGTGGAGTCGGTGATTCAGAAAGAAGACGTCCCCGACGTGATGGTCCCCCAACCTCAAGTCCCAGAGGAGGGCCGTGACCCAGCGCAAGAACAAGAGCAAAGCCCAAGCGAATACCCCCCTCCATACCAAGGGCCAGGAGGGCATGGCCGAGTCCGACACCGCCCCCATCCCCACCATGGACAGGGACATGGCCAATCCGGCGAGGGCACAAGACACCACC
Organism: Bacteroidota bacterium; assembly: GCA_036159995.1. GTDB lineage: Bacteria > Bacteroidota > Bacteroidia > Flavobacteriales_D > Sanyastnellaceae > UBA8752. The sequence goes on along the minus strand of JAYYEI010000049.1, from coordinate 113,986 downwards.
CACGTGATCTGAACCCGATGCCGGTCAGCGAGTTCCAGGACCAGCAGACGGTGGTCTGTCCACGCCCACCACATCCAACGCCGGTGGGCCGGCTGCGCCCGTTGAAGAAGCCCAAGGCCGAGGGCCAACAGGAACCAACTGGACCACCATCCAACCGGCATTTCCTGGACTGTGCGCAAGGCTCCCTCGAACATGTCCGCAAGGTCGGTCAACCGCATCCACAATTGACGCCCCGCTCACTCACGGGTGGCCAGAAACCGGCAGTGGATGTGCATGCCGCCAACCTCGTACCTTTACAACTGCGGAATCCTTCGCCCACAAAGGGTTTGGGGCCGTTGACGAATCGAAGAAAGAGCAGATCATGGCATCCACACACGGAAGGACCCTGGCCGTAGTTGGCGCGACCGGATTGGTGGGAAGGAAGATCATCGAAGGACTGATTGCCCGGAAATTCCCCATCAAGCGCCTTCTCCCCGTGGCCAGTGAGCGGTCCAAGGGCAAGACCGTGGATTTCAAGGGAGAGGCCATCGAGGTCATGACCATTGAGGAGGCCATCGAGCAGAAGCCGGACCTCGCCCTGTTCAGCGCTGGGGGAGACATCAGCCGCCAGTGGGCCCGGGCGTTCACCGACATCGGATGTTCCGTGGTGGACAATTCATCCGCCTGGAGAATGGACCCCGACGTGCCGCTTGTCGTGCCGGAAGTCAACGCGGACAGCATCAAGAACAAGGACCTGCTGATTGCCAATCCGAACTGCTCCACGATCCAACTCGTGATGGCCCTCAAGCCCCTCCACGATCGCTTCCTCATTCGCCGGGCCATCGTCAGCACGTACCAAAGCGTGACGGGCACGGGACAGGCGGGCATTGCCCAGTTGACAGAAGAACGGAAGGGAAACGAGGCCAACCGCGTCTACCCGCACCCGATTGACGGCAATTGCCTGCCACACTGCGACGTGTTCTTGGAGAACGACTTCACCCGCGAGGAGATGAAGCTTCACCATGAGACCAAGAAGATCCTCGATGACGCCCATGTGGAGGTGAGCGCCACTGCCGTGCGTGTCCCGGTGGTGGGAGGGCACAGCGAAAGCGTCTATCTGGAGCTCGAGCGCTCCTTCAGCGTGCCGGACGTCCGTGAGGCCTTGCAATTGATGCCCGGCCTGATCATCCAGGACGACCCCATGAGCAACCAATATCCCATGCCCCTGCGTGCCGAGGGCAAGGACGAGGTCTTCGTCGGCCGCATCCGCCGGGACATTTCGCACGAACAGGGCCTTCACATGTGGATCGTGTCGGACAACCTGCGGAAGGGCGCCGCCACGAACGCCATCCAGATCGCCGAATACCTCCAGAAGACAGGTCGGTTCCGCAAATGATCCGGATCGGTCTCCTGCTGCTCCTGCTGTGGAGCTCGGTCCTTGGAGCAGCCCAGGTGGAGGCCTGTCTGCTTGAGCCCGACCCCGGTCCGTGCGAAGCGGCCATTCCCGCCTGGCATTTCGATCCGTTGACGCAGATGTGCACCGAATTCACCTGGGGCGGGTGTGAAGGAGTGGTCCCCTTCGCGACGCTGGCGGCCTGCCAGGCATCCGGTTGTGTCGGGGACACCTTGTCCTATCCCATTTGCGACTCCATCTCCGTGACAGCCCTGTCCTTCGGAACATGGCCCAGCGGGGTCGACCACTTGGCCATCCTCGTCGAACCCTTTTTCACATCGATGGTCTGGGTTGCCTATTGTGGATTCGCCTTAAGCGATTCGAATGGCCACCTCATTGCCGCCGAAACCAACGAGACCGCACCCAATTTCTACGGGTTCGGGAGCGCTCCTGGTTATTTCGAAGAGCGGTTTCTCGACCTCGAACCTGGAGTTGACCTGCAAGGGTCACCGCCCCCCTTTCCTTGGACCCTTCGGCTCTTCGAGGGGTGGATGGCCGGTGGTGGTGGCGACCTCGTCTGCGAATGGAGCTGGACAGAGCTCGACCTCGCGTCGGACGTCCGGCCCATCCTCCCAACCGCACAGGAGGCCCAACCCATCTACTTTGATGTCCTCGGCCGTGCAGTCTCTCCCGAACCCGGGCGCCTCCTGATTCGACGAAGCCCCAATGGGGCGGTTAGCAAAGTCTGGATCAGCGAATGATGTCGCCCGGTTCGGCGCCCTCCTCGGGGGTCACGAACCGCAAGCCGCCGTCTTCGGTGGAAGCCATCAGGACCATGCCCTGGGAGACGACGCCCCGAATCTTGCGGGGAGCGAGGTTGGCGAGCAAGGTGACCTTTCTTCCGACGACGTCCTCCGGGGCGAAATGCTCGGCGATGCCGCTCACCACGGTCCGTTCATCGTAGCCCGTCCGCACGGTCAACTGCAAGAGTTTGTCCGCGCCCTTGACCTTTTCGGCTGCGATCACCTCGGCCACCCTCAGGTCCATGGCCTGGAAGTCGTCGAAGGTGGTCTGGGTCTTCTCAGCCTCGACATCCCGCATGCCTTCTGCGTCTCCCGCATGGCCCAGCTTGCCCCGCTGTTCCTCGACCTGCTCGTCGGTCACCTTCTCGAAGAGGATGGGCAGGGAACCCAGCGGCTGACCGGCGGGCACAAGGTCTCCTCCGGCGGCGTCCCAGGGCAGGTGGGCCGTCCCGAGCGCCGAGGCGATCCGTTCGGACGTTCGCGGCAGGAAGGGAGACAGGACGATGGCGGCATTCGCGGTGACCTGTAGGGCGAGGTTGAGGATGTCCGCCGTGCGCTGCTCATCGGACTTGATGACCTTCCAAGGCTCCTCTTCGGTGAGGTACTTGTTGCCGGCCCGGACGAGCCCCATGGCGTGTTGCAACGCATCCCGGAACCGATACTTCTCAATGGACTCGCCCACCGATCCGGGCGTCGAGGCCATCAGGTCCTGCAGGCTCCGATCCGTCTCCGTCCAATTCCCGCTCGCGGCGGGCACCTTTCCGCCGAAGTACTTGGACGTCAAGACGATGACGCGGTTCACAAAGTTTCCGAGTACATCCGCGAGCTCATTGTTGACCCGGGATTGGAAATCCTCCCAGGTGAATTCCGCATCCTTCTGCTCCGGCATGATCGAGGCCAAGACATAGCGCATCTCATCACTCCGGCCAGGGAAATCGTCGATGTATTCCTTCGCCCACACCGCCCAATTCCGCGAGGTGGAAATCTTGTCGCCCTCGAGGTTCATGAACTCGTTCGCGGGGACATTGTGTGGCAACAGGTATCCCCCGTGTTCCTTTAGAAGAATGGGGAAAATGATGCAATGGAAGACGATGTTGTCCTTGCCAATGAAGTGGACGAGGCGCGTGTCCCCGTCTTTCCAGTACGGCTCCCAATCCACCCCCTTCTTCTCGGCCCAGTTCCGGGTGGCGGTGATGTAGCCCAGTGGGGCATCGAGCCACACGTACAGGACCTTGCCATCCGCCCCCTCCACGGGCACGGGGACGCCCCAATCGAGGTCCCGGGTCATGGCCCGGCTCTGCAGGCCACCGTCCACCCAACTCTTGCACTGGCCGATCACGTGAGCCTTCCACGCCTTGGGATCGTGGTGCGGGGCCCCATCGAGCACACCCTGTTCGAGATACTCCCTCAGCCAGTCCTCGTGACGGTCCATCGGGAGGTACCACAGGGTCGTCTCGCGCCACTCCGGCGTGGCCCCGCTCAGGGTGCTCACCGGATCGATAAGCTCTTCGGGAGACAGTGCGGACCCGCACTTCTCACACTGGTCGCCATACGCCTTGTCGTGGCCGCACTTGGGGCAGCCGCCCTGCACATATCGGTCAGCGAGGAACTGCTTCTCGACCGGGTCGAAGAACTGTTGCCTCGTTTCCTGGGTAAACGCGCCCTTGTCGAGAAGGGTCAGGAAATACTCCTGCGCAAAGCGGTGATGATCCGGGCTGGAAGTGCGGTCGTAGTGGTCGAAGGCGATGTCCAATCCGGCAAAAGCCTCCTGCATTTCCTCGTGGTACCGGTCCACAATGGCCCGAGGGGTGGTGCCTTCCTTCCGGGCGCGCAAGGTGATGGCCGCCCCATGCTCATCCGAACCGCAGACCCAGACGACGTCCTGCTTGCGCAAACGCAAGTACCGCACATACACATCCGCCGGGAGGTAGGCACCGGCGATGTGACCAATGTGGATCGGGCCGTTGGCGTAGGGCAACGCCGAGGTGACCAGGGTCCGGGCTGGGGTCGCGCTCATCGCGGCGAAGGTAGCCACCACACCCGTGGCCCGGAACGCAGCCGAGGACAAGAGGGTCATGCTCTACCATGTCATCCGACTGGATGAGAAAAATGATTGGCAAGGGGGGCGTCTATCTTCGTCTACATGTACGGTTCAATGAAGGATCACCTCCGGCGGGAGCTGGAGGCGATTGAACAGGATGGCCTGTTCAAGAAGGAGCGGGTCATCACCTCGGTGCAGGACGCCGTCATTCAGTTGGAGGATGGAAGTGAAGTCCTCAACTTCTGCGCCAACAACTACCTCGGGCTGTCCTCCCACCCCCGTGTGGTCGACGCCGCCAAGCGCGCCATCGATGACCGCGGGTTTGGCATGAGCTCGGTGCGCTTCATCTGCGGCACGCAGGACATCCACAAGGAACTCGAGCGGACCATTGCCGACTTCCACCACACCGAGGACACCATCCTCTACGCCGCGGCCTTCGACGCCAACGGCGGAGTTTTTGAACCGCTGCTGACCAAGGAGGACGCCATCATCTCCGATGCGCTCAACCACGCCTCCATCATCGATGGAGTCCGGCTGTGCAAGGCGGCGCGCTACCGCTTCGCCAACAACGACATGGCCGATCTCGAGAAGCAGCTGCAAGCCGCAAACGAGGCCGGACACCGCTTCAAGGTCATCGTAACCGACGGAGTGTTCTCCATGGACGGATACGTCGCCCAGATTGACCGCATCTGCGATCTCGCGGACCAGTACGACGCGCTCGTCATGGTGGATGAATGCCACGCGACCGGGTTCATCGGCCGGACCGGGCGGGGCTCCATCGAATTGCGGAACGCATTGGGCCGCGTGGACATCATCACGGGCACGCTTGGCAAGGCCATGGGTGGCGCCATGGGCGGATTCACCACGGGCCGCGCCGAGATCATCGAGATGCTTCGCCAACGCAGCCGACCCTATCTCTTCAGCAACTCCCTCGCACCAAGCATCGTGGGCGCTAGCCTCGAGGTCTTCCGGATGCTCGATGAAACCACCGAGCTCCGCGACCGACTCGAAGAGAACACCCGGTACTTCAAGGACGGCCTCCGGCGCATCGGACTCGACTTCAAGAATGGAGAAAGTGCCATTGTCCCGGTCATGCTGGGCGACGCGCGATTGAGCCAGGTGATGGCCGACGCCCTCCTCGAAGAAGGCATCTACGTGATTGGCTTCTTCTATCCGGTGGTGCCCAAGGGCCAAGCCCGAATCCGCGTCCAACTCAGTGCCGCCCACACGAAGGACCACCTCGACCAGGCCCTGGACGCCTTCGAGAAGGTGGGCAAGTCACTCGGCGTCGTCGCCGAAGCCGTCTGACATGCGTGTCCTGGTCGTGGGCCAGGGACTGGCCGGCACCCTCGTCAGCCACGCCGCGCTCCAGCGCGGGTGGGACTGCCACGTGGTCGACTCCGGAAAGCCGTCCGCCTCTTCGGTTGCGGCCGGCATGTTCAACCCGATGTCGTTCCGCCGCATCATCGAAGTGTGGGATGCCCGAGCCCACCTCGATTCGATGACGACCACCTACCGCGCCTTCGAGGCTGAACTTGATGAAACCTTCCTCCATTTCCTTCCGATTCTCAAGCAGATTCCCAACGCCGAATACGCCCGAGAGTGGAACCGCAAGGCCCTGGATTGCCCCTGGATTGAACCGGTCCGGTCTGATGCAGAAGTGCTTGAGCGGCTTCCCGATGCCGTTCCCTCACGCGGCCATGGCTATGGCATCGTCCAAGGTGGCGGTTGGCTGGACCTGCCACGGCTCATTCAGGCTTGGAGGAACCAACTCACGGAGGAGGGAAGATTCAAGGGAGGCTCATGGTCCACTGCGCAGGCTCAGCAGGAAAACGGGAAAGGCTGGGATGCCATCATCGACTGCCGAGGGTATGCTGCTGCACTGGACTCCACCGCACCCCCATTGGACATTCGGGCCAACCGTGGCGAAATCCTGACGGTGAAACCCGACGGGGGTGGAGGCGCTTGCCTGCCGGACACGCACATCCTGAACTTCGGGAAATGGACCCTGCCTGCGCAGCCCGGCTCCTGGCGCCTCGGAGCCAGCTATGAATGGAACCGAACCGACCTCGATCCGACCCCCGAGACCCGGGATTTCCTTTTGGCCTCCCTGAGGCAAGCCGCTCCAAATGCAGAAATCAGCACGACGGTCCGTCACGATGTCGGATTGAGGCCGGTCTCCAAGGATCGCCGGCCCGCCGTCGGGCCCCATCCCACCATCTCCGGCCTCCATGTGTTCAATGGCCTAGGAACCCGAGGAGTTTTGATTGGCCCACGATGGGCTGGCTTGTTCTGTGATTCTCTCACAGGAAACACCCAACTCCCTGACATCGTGAACCCTGCACGACTCATCTAACTTTGCATATTTCATTTTTTTCTGAAATCTTTGCCCGGTGAGAACATCCGGGCTCGAAGAATTCTCTGCGGCAGCCAACTTCTTCCTCGAAGAATGGCCGGCGATCCTCAAGCCCTGGGGGTTCACCCGTACGGCCGGATTGATCCACGGCACCCTTCTCATTCACCCGACTCCCCTGACCGCGGACGAGATTCTCGCCTCCACGGGAGCCAGCCGCGGCGGGGTGAGCACCCAGCTTAACATCCTGCACCAGGCTGGACTCATCGAGCGGATGCGTATCCTTGGAGAGAGGCAGGAGCGGTTCACTCCCATCCGGGACGGCCGCATGATTCGGGGTGCCCTCCTGGCCCACTTCGAACAACAGACCCTGAAGCCCATGAAACTCCTCGAACACACCCTCACGGCCATTGCCGGGAAAGAAGATCTTCCATGGCTGGATGCCTTGCACAACTTGGGCCATAACAACACTTGAGTAACACACATTTTGAAACATAAAGCGCTTGTTATTAATAGATTATACTCCACTCATTCTCTTCTTTTATTTCAATTATTTCTGAAATTATGATCGATCAACAGATTGAACAGGCCTTGAATGACCAGATCGCCATGGAGGCGCGCTCGTCGCATTTCTATCTGGGCATGGCCACGTGGGCAGAGACCCACGGATTGAATGGCACGGCCGCCTTCCTCTACCGACACAGCGACGAGGAGCGGGAGCACATGCTCAAGCTCATCCGTTTCGTCAACGAACGGGGCGGAACCGCCCACATTCCTTCTTTGGATGCTCCTACAGCGGAATTCAGTGGTCTACACGCCGTCTTTACGACCCTGCTCGAACACGAAACCAAGGTGACGGCCAGCATCAATGAGGTCGTGGATCTCTGCCTGTCCAGGAAGGACTACACCACCCACAACTTCATGCAGTGGTACGTTTCCGAGCAGATCGAGGAGGAAGCTCTCGCCCGCACGATTTTGGACAAACTGGCCATGATTGGCTCCGATAGCGCGGGTCTTTATCTCTTCGACAGGGATCTGGAACAACTCGAACCGGAGGCCTGATTTCGAGGCTTTGGCCTGATTATTTTGCGGTTCAGCGGCTCCCACATGTGGCGTTCACTCCTCGGCTGTATTCTCCTCGGATGCTCTCTGCTTCCCGCCCCCGCGCTTGCGGCAACAGGTGGCAATGGGACGACGTCGGAGCGAGTGCCGGAGTCCGCGGTGATCCGTGTCGAAGCAGATGACCCCGAAATCGATCGCTCTCCCATCTGGGCCATTCAATACCGCCGTTACCTGTATTTGCTGGGGCGGGAGATGTTCTGGCCTGAACTGGCCGCGCGGGAATCCTTCCGCATCGCTGTCGTCGGCTGGTCCAATCTCGCGGAAAACCTCAGTTCCAAGCTGGATGGCCGTGCCATCGCTGGACTCCCTGTGGACATTGTGCCCCTCGATGCGGCCGGGTTGGCGGCCGAACGCGGGGACTTCACCGTGCTGTTCCTCGGAGGAACCGGAGGCAATCCGGAGACCAATGCCGAGATGCAACAGGCTGTGGCCCGTTGGAATCGGAAGGGCAACAAGGAGGCCCTGATCATCACGGACGGCGGCAGCATTTCAGGGTTTGACCTCATCCTTCGGCGCCGGAAGGTGGGTGATGAGCCCCAACTCTGCATTGTCCAGGATACGGAAGGCCTTGCCGCCAAAGGCATGACCCTCCCGGCTCCGTTCCTTCAAAAGCTGTGTCCATGAGCCGCTGGATTTCCGCCATCCTGTCCCTCGTTGTCGTGCTGGCCCTCCTCCCCGAATGGAGTTGGGCCCAAGGCCCCCTGACCCGTCAGGCTGTGGAACTCGCGCAGGATCAGCGGTTTGAGGAAGCCGAAGCCATCATCGAACGGGCCCTCAATACGGCCGAGGCCGGTGATGCCACCGCCTGGTATGTCCACGCTTTCATCGAGAAATCGCTCTTCGTGGTCCGCGACGGGCGGAATCCCGACTCCCCTTCCCGCTTGGAGGCCACGCGGTCGGCCATGGAGTGCGCCCGGCTCGATGAATCCGGTGAGCTGGAGGACAAACGGGTCGCTCTGCTGACGTTCCTGTCCGATACGCACCTCGAGGACGCCCGGGACGCCATCCGGACCAGCCGTCCGGGAGACGGCAAGCGCGCCCATGCCCACCTCGAAGCCCACGCGGCCATTCAACTCGTTCTCGACCCATCGTGGAACCCCGAACCCGACGCTGTCCTGCTCGACCAAATGCTTGCGGAGCATGCCTTTGCCCAAGCGGAGGAGCAAGAACGCTCCGGGGCGGGCCCTTGGTTCGAATGGGGCCGGACCTGCTACGAGCGGGCGGCACTCCGGGGGCCGGACCGATTCCGCTCCCTCTTCAACCTCGCGGTTCACACCTACAACCAGGGAGTTCGTCAATTCAAAGCGTCCGAGAACAACCTCGATGCGGTGGATTCGGCGCTGCGGGACGCTTCCGTTCTGTGGAACCTAGCTGCAACCGGGCTCGAGCAAGCCATCGAAGCGGATTCCGACCGCGCCGCCGGGTACGAGGCATTGGCCGTCGTATCCGAGGCCCTGTTGAATCGGGACCGGGTCGAATGGTGCCGGACCCATCTGGCCGAATTGGGCGGGGACTGAGATGCGCAACTGGTTCCACTCCATCGGAGCACGGATCTTCGCCGGATTCGGCCTCTTCATCGCTACGCTGGCCGTCTTCTTCGTGCTCACGGCGCGCACAACGAAAACACAGGGTCGCCTGCTCGACGAGTCCGTGGCGCTCGACGAGGCCAAATCCGATGTTGCCAAACTGCAGCAGAGCGTGGAGGCCATGCGCGCCTATTCCCTGCTCGTGGCCCGACTCCCCGAACCAGTCCACCTCCACGTTGACGCGCACCACTCCCTGGACCAGCATCAAGCCGGCTTTGCCGCCAAGCTCGCCGAGCTCAGGGAACAATCCCCGAATCAGGAGGGACTCCACCAGCGCCTGTACCGGAACCACCTCGCCATGGACGCCCTGCTCGACCACCTGCAGGGCCTTGTCCCGCCGGGCACCCGGAAGGCGGACTTCGATGCCAACTTCGACACCATGGTCCGAGTCGATGAGATTCTCGACAACCCCTTCGATCCCGGAGAGGACCTCAGCTCCCGGCTCGACTCCGTAGAAGCCGGCCTCACGGCGCTGGAATCCCACTTCGAAAAGGCCATCCGCATCACGGACGACGAGGTCGAGGCCAGCGGACGCCGCCTCGATGCCCTCGTCCGGTGGATTTCCCTGTTCGTGCTGCTGGCGGGTCTTGCCATCGCCGCCGGGGTGACCCGCGCCATCCGCCGTCCTCTGCGCAAGGTCCGGGCCCGGCTCATGTACCTGTCCCGGGGAGTGGACCATCCCTTCCCGATGCGAGCGAGGAAGGACGAAATCGGAGAAATGGCCGAGGCTTTGGACCGGTTGGCCACCGGACTCAAGAGGACGCGGGAATTCAGCGCGGCCGTCGGTCAGGGGCGCTTCGATACAGAGTACACTCCTTTGAGCGAGGAGGACATCCTCGGCAAGACGCTCATCGCGATGCGCGACGACCTCGCCAGTTACGAGCGCGAGATGGAGGCCAAGGTCGAGGAGCGCACGGAGGTCTTGAAGCGACAGACGGATCAGCTCGAGGCCCAGGGCGAGGAGATCCGCAAACTCTACACGGACCTGACGTCCAGCATCGATTACGCCCGGCGCATCCAAGGCGCCATTCTGCCCAGCGATACTTTGCGAAAGGGGGTCTTCGACCGGCAATTCGTCCTGCACATGCCGCGGGACGGCGTCAGTGGAGATTTTCCCTGGTTCCACAAGCTGGACGCTTGGCGCCTCATGGCGGCAGTCGACTGCACAGGCCACGGCGTGCCCGGTGCCTTCATGAGCCTGCTCGGACACAATGCCTTGCAGCACATCGGCAAGGTCTACACCCAGCCGGGCAAGATTCTGGACCGACTCAACGAAATGGCACGCAACGTTCTCCACCGCGGAGAAGACAGCAGCCTCGAAGCCAAGGACCAGGTCCCCGACGGCATGGACCTCGGGCTCGTTTCCATCAATCTGGAGCAACGGAAAATGGAATTCGCCGGAGCAAACGCTCCAGCCTATCTCGTACGGAACGGAGAAGTCACCGAACTCAAACCGGACAAGCGGGCCATCGCCAGTTTCGAGCCGGGCGAGTTCCGGTTCAACACCCAGGTCGTCTCCCTCGAGGATGGCGACATGGTCTACTGCGCCTCGGATGGTTACTCCGATCAGTTCGGTGGTCCGCGGGGGCGGAAATTCATGCGGAAACGGTTCCGCGGGCTGCTCGCGGAGCTGTCCGCCCTTCCTGTCGACCGTCAGGAGGAGGAACTGAGGCAGCGGATTGAAGCCTGGCGCAATGAGGCCGATGAGGAGCAAGTGGACGACATCCTCGTCTGCGGCGTCCGCATCCGACTCGGGTGAGGGAGACAGGACCCATGGCAAGCGAAACGCAGGAGAAAACGGGAATCCTCGGTCGCCTCGACCGTCTGCAAGGAGAGCTTTGGGACCGGCTCGGGCCGGCCAACTCCCTCGTCCTGCTTGCGGGCGTGATTGGCATGGCCGCCGGACTGCTTGCCGTCCTGCTCAAGAATGGCGTGGGGTGGCTGCGTTCGCTTCCCGAGGCGGCCGGGGGAGAAGGCGCCCCGGAATTCCTCTTCATTCTGCCGATCATCGGCCTGATCCTGACCCATGTGCTGGTCCGCAAGGGGTTCGGGGGGCGGCATCCCGGACCCGGAATTCCCGCGACCCTGCACGCGCTGTCGCGGTTGCGCGCCCGACTCTCCCGCATGTCCATGGTCAGCCCCGCGGCGACGTCGCTGATGACGGTGGGATTCGGAGGCAGTGCCGGTCTCGAGGCCCCTGCAGTCCAGGGAAGCGCGGCCATCGCCTCGGAAGTCGCGGATCGCTTCAACCTCGAATACCGGCACCGACTTGTGCTCATCGGATGTGCGGCCACGGCCTCCTTGGCCGCCATGTTCAAGGCCCCGCTCGCCGCCATCGTCTTCGCGGTGGAGGTCATCATGATCGACCTCACCACGGCCAGCCTTGTCCCCCTGCTCATCGCCTCCCTGTCCGCCCTCCTGACCGCCACCCTCTTCATCGACCCGGAAGAGCTCATGCAGGCCGGACGCTCCCTGCCGCGGTGGGATGGGGCGGTGCTGGTCTACCTGCCGTTTGCCGTCCTGTGCGGCTTCGCCTCTGTCTGGTTCAGCGGCGTGTACCGCGTCACGGGCAACCTCATCCGCAGGTTCCGCCACCCCGGCGCCCGGGTCCTCGTCGGCGGGGGGCTCATCGGGGCTGTGCTCGTCGCGTTCCCTTCCCTCTACGGGGAGGGCTTCGAGTTGATCAATGACCTGTTGCGCAACCGATTCGACGGCCTCGACCCGAGGGGGCGGGGCGACCTGATTCCCGGCACCGCCAGCCGGTTCCTGCTCGTGATGGCCATCCTGTGGGCGTGCAAGCCCGCGCTTACCGGACTCACCGTCGGGGCCGGCGGCGTCGGGGGCATTTTCGCCCCCGCCCTCGTGAGTGGCGCACTGCTCGGAGGCATTTTCCTCTTTGCCACCGACCTCCTGTTCCCGAGTTGGCATCTGATTGGGGGACACTTCGTGCTGGCCGGTATGGCGGGGCTCATGGCCGGCATCCTGCGCGCGCCGCTTACCGCCATCTTCCTCGCGGCCGAAGCCAGCGGGGGCTACGACCTCTTCATCCCATTGATGCTCACCAGTTCCATCGCCTTCCAGACGGCACGCTGGATGCGGCCGAACAGCATCTACACGCAGGAACTGGCTGATCGCGGCGAGTTGATCACCCACGACAAGGACAAGGCCGTGCTGACCTTGATGAAACTCGCCGACCAACTCGAGCGGGACTTCGACCCGGTGCGCGCGGACATGACCCTGGGCGATCTGGTCGAGGTGGTGGCCCAAAGCCGACGCAACATCCACCCCGTGCTCGGAACTCGGGGAGAGCTGGTCGGAATCGTCCCCCTCGAAGAGATCCGAGGGGTCATGTTCGACCGAACGCGATACGACGCCCTCAGGGTGCGCGACCTCATGGTGATGCCGGCCGCGACCCTCGACCTTCAGGAGCACATGGATTCGGTCATGGACAAATTCGACCGGACTCGGGCGTGGAATCTGCCTGTGGTAGACAGCGGCCGCTACGCCGGATTCGTCAGCCGCTCCCGCCTCTTCGGCGCCTACCGCGCCTGGCTGCAGGAGGTGTCCGAAGATTGACCCTGCTGACGAATGTCCCTCCGCCCCGATGACGGACGTCATCCGGAGAGGCGAGAAGACCAGCTTGATTCGCGGAGTACCTCATCGCTTCGCCCATGTCGATCCATGTTTCCCATCGCACCCTCTGCCCCGTGACCGGTCTCCTGGTCATGTTGCTTGCCTTTCCTTCCTGCAATCCAAGCAATTCGGTGAACCCCGAACCCGTTTCGAAGGACTTCCAATTGCTCGCGACGATCGTGGACGCCATGGGCGAACAGGGGTACCAGCAACTCCGGATGCCCAACCCTGAGGAATACGCTGCCATCCCCCAAGACCCCAACAATCCCTTGACCATCGACAAGGTCAAGCTGGGCCGCATGCTCTTCCACGAGACGGCTTTGGGGACCCAGGCCCGCGAAGAATCCGGGATGGGCACCTTCAGCTGTGCCAGTTGCCATCACGCCACAGCGGGCTTCCAGGCCGGGGTCCAGCAGGGACTCGGCGACGGAGGCGTCGGCTTCGGCATCCGGGGGGAGGGCCGGGTCATCTCTGACGAATACCAACCCAATGAAATCGACCGGCAGCCCATGCGGTCCCCGACGGCCATGAATGGCGCCTTCACCCCCGTGACCCTCTGGAACGGGCAGTTCGGCGCGGCCGGCCCCAACGTGGGCACCGAGGCCAACTGGACCGCCGGAACCCCGATCGCCGTCAACTACCTCGGCTACCTCGGTCTCGAAACACAGGCCATCGCCGGCCTCACCGTCCACCGCATGGCTCCGGACGCCGCCTTCTTCGACGCCCTGCCCGGCTACGTGCCCCTCTTCGATGCCGCCTTCCCCGACTTCGCCGAGGATGAACGGTACACGGTCGAGACGGCTGGCCTCGCCATCGCCGCCTACGAACGCACGATCATGGGCTACGAGGCCCCCTTCCAGCAATGGTTACGCGGCCAACACTCCGCCATGACGGAGAGCCAGAAGAACGGCGCGATGGTCTTCTTTGGGGCGGCTCAATGCGGCACCTGCCACAACGGTCCCGGCTTGACCGATGGCGGTTTCCACGCCCTCGGGATGCCGGACATGCCGGGCATCGAAACCCTGGATGCCGGAGAACAGAACTACGGCCTCTCCGGCGCGGACCTCGCTCTCGGGCGCGGTGGCTTCACCGGACAAGAGGGAGACAAGCACGCCTTCAAGACGCCGCAACTCTACAACCTCAAGGACAGCCGATTCTACGGACACGGCGGCACATTCTACACCCTGGCGGAGGTCATCCAGTACAAGGTGGATGGCGAGCCTGCCAAGGCGGAAGCCGAGGATTACCTCTCCCACGACTTCGAGCCGCTGGAGTTGACCGCGCAACAACAGCATGATCTTCTGGACTTTCTGCAGGACGGTCTGCACGATCCCCATCTGGACCGGTATGTTCCGAACAGCGTGCTGAGCGGGAACTGTTTCCCCAACAGCGATCCGCAATCGTCGGTCGACCTCGGCTGCGAGCCGGGTTGAATCCTCAGCGGGTCACGATGAGCCGCTCGACCTCCCTGCGGGTCGCCGTGCGCAACTCAATCAGGTGCACCCCGGGGTTCAGGCCGTCCAACCGGATGACCTGGCCGGCCCCCTCGCGCAAGGTCAGGGTCCGCTCGAGGCGCCCCGCGGCATCGCGGACGAGCAGCTCTGCCTCACCACCTGGCCACAGGGCTTCGACGGTCACCTCGCCCGGGCTCGGGTTCGGATAGACTCCGAGTTGAAACGGAACGGATTCGACGATCGGCTCGAGGCCCAGCACGTTGCCCAGCGAATCCACGCCATAGACGTTGATGTCATCAAGGAACACATTGTTGCCGCCCTTGGATTCGAACTCGAACCGGATGCGGAGGTTGGGTACCATGTAGACTTCGTTGGTGACCTCCTCGATGTGGCCCGCCCACTCATCCGTGCCGGAAGGATAGAAATTGCCTCCGTGGTCCGGAGCCGTCGCTAGATCAATCAGGCCGCGGTGGAATTCCCGCGTGTTCCACGTCTCGCCGCAGTCCCGGCTGACCTGAAGCTTGAGCCGATCGTCCGTCTCGCCGGTCGTCCGGTGGCTGTAGGCGTATTTGTAGCCGATCATGACCGCGGCCATGCCCTCGGCATCATAGGTGGTGGAGGTCGTCCGGGTGATGTCCCCGGTCACGTTGTTGCGGTTGCGGACGTAGAGCGAACGGGCGCCCGAGTAGCCGCTCGTTTCCCGGATCTGCCAGGGCTGACCGGACAGCGTCTGCACTTCCCACTGGTCCTCCGACCACGGCCCCACACCCGGCTCGAAGCCTTCCTGCCACACGGCGGGCAGCATACCGTGGTCCATGACGGTGATGACGACAGGGTTCATCGATGTGATGGATCCATTGGAATTGGATACTGTGAGATAGACCTCGAACTCCCCGGCCTCGGAGTATTGGTAGATCGGGTTGCGGTGCAGGCTGTCGACGCTTCCCGCGAGGATGGTGCCATCCCCGAAGTCCCAGGACCAAGCCTCAACTCCGAAGAAGCTCTGGTCAGTGAACTGGATGTCCTCGCCAATGCAGACTTCGATGCGGTCCACGGCGAACTCGGCACTGCAGAGCAGTTCCTCTTCGAACACGCCCGTTTCCTGCAGATTGTTCGGGGTCCACAGCTGGTTGCGGTCGGCGACGCTGCTGTTCAGGGCCGCCCGCATCCGAGCCCGCTGGCCGAGGGTGTACATCCGGCCGCAGTAGCTGTATTCCATGTAGTTCTGGACATTGTCCAGCGATCCGCAGGTGGTCCGCTCCAGGTCGCAGAACCCGACCGGGCTACCCAGACAGAGGGGGGTGTCATCGACCCCGTCATCGGAGTCGCAGTTGTCCGGCTGGTTGGGATTGTTGGTGCTCCCCCAGGTGTGGGGCAGATTGAGCCAGTGACCGCACTCGTGGGTAAGGGTACGGCTCCGGTACGGATTGCTCGTGCCAATGCTCCCGACATATTCATGCTTGAGCACGATGCCGTCGGTGTTGGCCCCCCACTCAGAAGGGTAATTGGTGTACCCCGCTGCGCCCGCCGCTTCGGCACAGACATATACGTTCATGTAGCTCTCCCGGGGCCAGTTGATGAGCTGCTTCATCTCGTTGGTGCCCTCGTAGGTCAAGGGGCTCACGAGGCGATTGATGCCGGAGTGGCAGTTGCCTTCCGGGTCCCGCCTGGCGAGACGGAACTCCACGTCCACGTCGGCGGCGATGTCCACGAATCCGGCCACAATCTGGCCGGCGTCGGCGTTCATCAGACGAAAATCCGTGTTCAGGACGTCCATGGCATCCCAGATCTGCTCGTTGGAGATGTTCTCCGGTCCATTGTCATGGATGACGTGGAACACCACCGGGATGATGTAGAGCTCGTCGTCCCCTCCTCCCCGCTGGAGCAGCTCGTTGGCCATGGCACGGGTTTCCACCTCACGGGCGGACCGGGCCTCGGCTTCGCCCGGATGGGCGGCATCGAAGGCGGTCTGCGCCTCTCCCTGTCCACAGGGTAAGGGCAACTGGGCCTGGGCCACGGTCGGGACGAGGAAGGCCAGGAGGACGAGGGCGGGGCTCAACAGCGAGCGGAATCGTGCGTGCTTCATGATCTCTGCAGGGATGGGCAAGGTACTCCGGACTCTCACCTGTTGCCAAGGCGGGTCTTTGGAGTGCCCCTCCATGGGAACAACCGCAGGGCGGTACTTTCGTTGCATGCGACGCATCGAATCCTCTCCCCGCCGACACGGCCTGATGCTGGCGGCCACCTTCGCCATGGTCCTCACCGCCTTCGGATGCCAGGATTCAGGGACGCCCCTTCCGGCTTCGGACATCGAGCAGCCTGGCACCGCCATCGCCCGGGACATCAGCAATTCCGAACTGAAAGCCCTCCTCGCCGATCGGCCCGACCTGCTCCTCATCGATGTGCGGACCGACCGCGAATGGGAGGCCGGCCACATTCCGGGGGCGGCCTTCCTCGACTTCCTGGAAGACGACTTCGAGGCCCGGGCCTTCGCCTTGTCCAAGGACCGGCCCATCGCCCTCTACTGCGCCGCAGGGGGGCGCAGCGAGGATGCCATGAAGAAGATGGAAAAGGCGGGGTTCCGCGAACTGTACAACCTGCGTGGCGGGTTCTACGGCTGGGAGGATGGCGGTGAGACCGTCTCCAACGAGGCTCCGGCCACCCTGCCCACTCAAGAGGATTAACAAGGACGCCGCGTCAGGGCGCGGTCCGGTCAAACAGGGAGAACCGCAGCTCGGCCATGCCGGGCAGCGGATCCCGGCGCATGGCGTGCACCACACGCAACGTGTAGTCGCCCTCCAGGGGGAAAGCCACGCCCCGTTTGTACCCGATGCGCTGGTCAATCCAACGCGAGCCCTCCCCATACCACCGGCCATCCGGGGCCGCGAGCGGACACTCCAGCGTATCGGTCAGGGTCCGGCCATTCGGGTATTCCAGCTGGACGAAGAGGTACAGGTTGGAGAAGGGGTAATCCACTCCGTGCCGCAATCCGAACTGAAGGTCGTGCCGATGGTCAGGATGGTCGACCCGGAATTCCATGACCGCCGTATCGGTGGCCAGCCAGCCCGTCGGATCGAGGTCCACCGCGTCGGCGGCGACCGGGGCCGGGCCGCATCCGGTCATGGACCACAGAGCCACGAGGATTGCGGTGAACGGAAGGAAGGGATGGACGGTCCTCATGATGCGTTCGAGGGGCCCTTGCGGTTGCGGCGCTTCTTGCGGCGGCGGCCGGAATTGCCCCCTCCTTCGCCATTCTGGGCAGCGGGAGCGTCTCCCCCTTTGCGGCCGGAATTCTGCCCCCGGCGGCGCGAACCGCCCTTGCGACCTTTCCGGCGGCGGCCTGACGGGGAGTCGAATCGGTTGAGGTCATCCTGGCCCACCACGTCTCCGAAGAGGGCGTCTTCCGGCGCAGCTTCGGCCTGGACGGCATAGCCCGTCAAGTCGTCCGGTTTCTCACCGCGCTCGTTCATCGCCATGATTTCCCGGACGTCCTCAAGCTCGATGGGGACCGGCGAGGCGCCCGGCTCGTCGAAATACTGGAACCACATCTTGCCGCCGAAGATGTCGGTCTTGAAATGCCCCGCCTTGCCCTTGCGGGTCATCAGCTTGGTGCTCGGAGGGGGGAACTGGGCCACGGCCTCCTTGTACTGGTCGAGCTCGAAGTTGAGGCAGCACTTGAGCTTGCCGCATTGGCCCGCCAGCTTCTGGGGGTTGAGGGACAATTGTTGGTACCGGGCCGCCCCCGTGGAGACGCTCCGGAAATCGGTCAGCCAGGTCGAACAGCAGAGCTCCCGACCGCAGACGCCAATGCCGCCAAGGCGGGCCGATTCCTGGCGCGCGCCGATCTGGCGCATCTCGATGCGGACCTTGAAGGCTGCCGCGAGGGACCGGACCAGTTCGCGGAAATCCACCCGTTGCTCCGCCGTGTAGTAGAACGTGCACTTGCTGCCGTCGCCTTGGAACTCCACATCCCCGAGCTTCATCTCGAGCCGGTGCTCGGCCACGATTTTTCGAGCCTGGGAGAGCGTGTCCTCCTCCCGGTTGCGCGCGCCCTGCCATGTGGTGATGTCCTCCATGGTCGCCTTGCGGACGACCCGTTTGATTTCGTGGGTATCCTTGACCCCCTTGGATTTCATCTGGGCCCGGACAAGCTCTCCGGTCAGGGAGACGATGCCCATATCCTCTCCCGGGTTGACATCCACCACCGCCACATCTCCGGTTTGAACCCGCCGGCCCTGGCCGATGCGGAAATAGCCCTTGCGGTTCCGCTTGAAGCGGATCTCCACGATGTCGAACGGCCGCTGGCCTTCTGGAATGGGCACCCCTTCGAGCCAGTCAAAGACGGTCATCACATCGCAACCGCAGTTGCCGCAATTGCCATTGGACCGACAGCCCAACGGCTTGCCGTCCTCGCCTTTTTTGCATGATGCACAGCCCATCTTCCCTTTGCTCGCGGTTCCCCTCCGAAACGCACCGGAGGGCCTTCCGAAGATAGGACGGGGCCGGTCCGGACCTACTTCGGACGATGAAGAAGTTCCATCATCGCCATGCTCAAATCGAGGAACACCGTCCGACCGTACACGTTGCCGGCCACTTCCCGCGCCGCGCGCTCCAAACCGGCCTGCATGTCGACCACATTGGCGTGGTGGATGTAGGGGGCAAACTTCTCGGCGAAGGCCCGTTCGGCTGCGCGCAGCCGGACCGCTCCGTCGGCCCCGTAGTTGCCCACGATGCACTGCCGGACCATGTGGAGGGCGTAAGCGAGGAAGGCCTTCTGGGGCTCGCGTCCGAGGTCATGGAACCGATCCGCCATACCGGCCGCCTTGCGCCCATCCCGGGCAAAGCAGGTGCGCATCCACTCGACGAACATCTCGAACTCCTCGGCGGCATCGCTGCGGACGAGCCTCCGCGCCTGGGCCAGGTCTCCCTCGCACAGGGCCACGGCATCCTGGACGGTGTCGGGTTCGGATCCTTCCGCCGCGAGCTGCTCGGCAATCCGACCGGAATCAATCGGGGGAATGGGGATGATTTGCGTCCGCGATAGGATGGTGGCCAACAGGGATTCCGTGCTGTCCGCCAGCAGGACGAACAGGGTCTTCTTGGGCGGTTCCTCCAGCAGCTTGAGCAGCTTGTTGGCCGTGTCGACCCGCATGAGGTGGGCACCCCAGATGATCTGGACCTTCCATCCGCCGGCGTGCGCGGTCAGGGACAGCCGACGGAGGATGTCCGCGGCTTCGTGGACGGAAATGAACGGCTGCTTGTTGCCCAAGGCCATCCGCTCGCGGAGGTCCTGCATGTCGAAGTGAGGCCCGGCCTCCCGGAGCAGGCCGCGCCAGACGTCGAGCTGGTCGCTGCTCAGCGCCTTGTCCTTGCCTGCGGGCTTGGCGACGGGAAACGTGAAATGCAGGTCGGGGTGCTGCAGCTGGTCATGCTGCTGGCAGGACGGGCAGGTCCCACAGGGCTTCGCTTGGCCGGGCGTGGCCTGACAATGGAGTCGCCGTGCCAGGTTCAAGGCGAGGGCCAATCCACCGCGTCCGGGTGCACCGGTCAGCAGGATGGCGTGGGCGAGGGATCCGGCATCGGCATGATGCGCCAGCCGGCCGGCCAACGCCTCCTGTCCGATTGCCTCCGTGAGCACCTCTGCCATGGTCCGAAGATAGCGGGCCTCAAGCGGCCGGCCTCCAACGGAATCCCACCCTCACATCCCGGCCGGGAGCGCTGATGCCCGAGGCGAAGACCTTGTAGTGGCGGTCGAGCAGATTGTGGATGCCACAACTGAATGTGGTGCGCTCGGTAATCCGCATATCCACATCGAAGCCCATCGTCCACCACGCCGGGGTGCCTTCCGGCGTCGCCTCGGCCAAGTTGTCGGTCGCCCCCGGTCCGCAGTCCTCGGCCCGCTTCCACCCGCTCCAGCGCAGATGGGCATCGAAGGTCAGCCACTCTCCGCTCCGGCTCGCCGCCACCAGACCGAAAGCTGGCGGAATGTGCGAGAGGGGCTGGCCCTCAGCGTTCCGTCCTCGCGTCAAGTTCAGAGTCGCCCTCAACCTCCATCCGTCCGCGGCGCGGTAATGGGCCTGCCATTGCATGCCGCGGATCAAGCCCCGGCCGACGTTGGAATTGACCTGGACCTGGTTGGTGTCCCCTTCCGCGACCAGCGTTCCGATTTCCGAGCCATCCGACGCGATGAACGCCGTGTCCACCGCCTGGATGGCATCGAGGAGCAAGGTGCTGAAGCCGCTCCCCTGCAGTGTGAACTTGTGGTCCTGCGTCCGCCAGTATCCCCCGACCTCGGCACTGTACAACCGTTCGGGAAGCAGGCTGTCGGCGGGAATGATGACGAATCCGTCCTTGGCCCGCACCTTGCCCACGTCGTCCACATTGGGGTTCCGGAAGGCGGAACTGAGGACGGCATGACCTCCCCACTGGTGGTGACCGGTCCAGCGCAGCGTTGTGCTTCCGGTGAGGGCACCCCGGTGGTATCCCACATTGCTGAAGGGACTGAATCCGACCCCGGTGACGGGGATGGGCAACCCCTCCTGCGGCTCGAACCGGGCATCCAACCAGCCCCGCGTGTACCGGGCGGCCGTGTGCAGTTTCCAGGAATTCCAGCGGCGAGAGAGTCCGCCATAGGCAGAAACGGACCCCATTTCCGCACCCCCGTTCGGATAGCGGGTCAGCGCGGGCGTGTCCAACCGCTGGCCATCCGCACGGCGTTCATTCCACGCCGCCGAGCGCACCCGGTGGTGGTCCCAATGGGCGCCATACGCGAGGTCCCACGGGCCCAAGCGGTGATCGAGGTCCACCTGGACACCAACCACATCCACCTGTTCCTGCTGGACTTCCCGATCCTGCGCCCCGAACCGGGCCTTGAGCCGCGTCTCCTCCACCTGCTGCCAATACGGGGTGAGGGTCACCCTTCCCAACCCGCGAATCCGGGAGTGGACATGCAGGGCCGCCAGGGAACGGCGTTGGGGGCCGTACGTCCATTGCGCCCATTTCGGACCGCCATCGGACGCCAGATCATTGAGGCGATCGAACCTCGGAACCTCGGAGCTCGTGCTGTGCTGCAGGTTGAGGATCACATGCCGCTCCAAGCCGCCGAACCGGAATTTCTGGACCACGTCCGTCTGGTGGTATCCCGAACCGGGCTGCAGGTGGCCCACGGCATTGCTGTCGGCCACATCGAGGACGGTTTGACCGTCCACTTCCGTGCGAACCGACCACGGCATCCGGCCCCAATCCGCATATTCGTGCGGCCTCCAGCGGCCCATGCGCAGGTCGCCATATCGCCTGTGCGTCACGCTGGTGAAAGAGTGGAAGGCCCGGCCCCCGGCCTCGGCATCCGCATGGAACAGCGGGCTGCGGGCCGCGGAGCTGAACCCCCAATGGGCCCGTGCCCGCGCTCCGACCCGCCAGGCAGGATTGCGCGTCCGGTAATGGATGACCCCGCCGAGGGCATCGCTTCCGAATTGGACCGACCCGGCCCCGTGTCGCACCTCGACGCCAGACACCGCAAAGGGGTCCACGGTCAGGGCGTTTTGCAGGTGCCCGCTGCGGTAGATGGCGTTGTTGAGTCGGATGCCATCCACCACGAGCAGGATCCGGTTCGCCTCGAACCCCCGCAGGATGGGCGATCCTCCCCCCTGCTGGCTCTGCTGGACCAGGACCTGCCCCGATTCCCAGAGCAGCGTGGCTGCGTTGGAGGGGACTTCCCTGGCAATGGACATGGCTGAGATCCGGCTGACGGTCTCCGCCCCCATGGTCTGCCGGGCGGGTTCGACCGTGGCCACGATGACCTCGGAGAGGTTGACGGACTCCGGGGCCAGCTGGACCGCCAAATCCGCCGACTGGGCCGGCATCGCCACCGCCCGGGACCCGAACCCGAGGCTTCGGATCTCCAAGGTGTCGCCCTGCCGGATCACGCTGTCGAGCTGAAGGCGACCATCCAAATCGGTCACCCGGGCCGTGCCCACATTGTTCAGGATGACGGCCGCAGGGACGGGGTTTCCTTCTTCGTCCTGCACTTCGATGACCTGGGCGCCCGACCCGAGCGGAAACGCCAATCCAGCGATCAGGAGGACGGCCAGCCAGAGGGTCTGCCTCCGGGCTTCATTCGGCCAGCACCGTCCGCAGGACGTCCCACGAACGGAGCGCCTTGGGCGAAGAGAGGTGGAGCTGGAGGTAGTGCACATGGTGGAGCACGAGCCGGTTTCGAACATCGGACGGGATCGGTTGTGCCCTCACCTCATCAATTTCCGTGCCTTGAATGCGAAGAAACGCGGTCGCGTCCGATGGAGAAAGGAAATCGTCCCCGATCGGTGGACCGGATTCCCACTCGGCGGTGGCCAGGTTGAACCGGCCCATGCCGGGCGGAGGCACCAACGGGGCGTCAGGTTGGAGGCCTTGGACGTGCACCGCTTCCACGAGGAAGGCCAGGTGGAGCCGGGTGAAGGTGTCCTCGGTCTCGAGGGCCTCCGCCGTGCGCCAGAGCGCATCAAACAGAGCGGGGTGCGGGGCATCGGGCTCCACAGTGCGCAGAATGACCTCGGCGAGGAACATCGCGACGGCTGAGCGCGGAACCTCCAGCAAGGTGCGCTGCTGAGGCAGCGGCCGGTCGGCCCGGTCGAACCGGTGGAGGTCTCCCTTCAGGGTGCGCAGGCGCAGCAGGTGAAGCAGGGACAGCGGGGCGTGGAGGTGTTTGGCCCGCCGGGCACCCTTGGTCCCCTCCCGGACCAGGCACCCGATGATGCCGTGCTCCCGGGTGAAGACCTTGAGGATGGCCACCCCATCCTTGTGGCGGGTGGTGCTCAGGGCAATCGCCGCCTCGATGTGTCCCCCTTCGCCGCTCAATCCTCTTCCTCGTCGGGTTCGAACAGGTTGCCGATCAGGTCGCCGAAGGTGACATCGCTGCCGACGACCGACTGGCCGATTTCGTTGTAGGCGGCCAGGCCGTGGAGCACGAACTCCATGTTGGCCAACGCCTCCTCTCCTTCGATGCCCGGACAGTATTTGCCCACCACATCCCGGAGCCCCGCCACGGACTCAAGGGCAGCCGCGTATTCGGCATCGGTTTGGTCCCGCAAGACGGTCAAATCGTGTCGATTGAACCAGGCCACGACGGGCTGATACGGGTCCTCCACCTTGCCCCGTTTTACGGATTCGAGGTCGGGGAAGATGGTCGGGAACTCCCGGCGGATGGCCTTGCTGACCAGCGCGAGTGCCACGCCAGCAGCCCCTTCCTGCTCCCCCTCGTACACCAGCTCCACCTTGCCGTTGACCGCGGGCACCACGGCCAGCAGATCCGTCACACGGACGGTCGTCCGCTCGGCTCCATTGCGCAGGGCGCGAAGCTCACCGGCCGCCACCAAATGCTCCAGCGCGCTGATCGGCAGGCGGGCCGAGACCCCGCTCTTCTCGTCGATGTACTCGCTCTCCCGCGCCTCAAAGGCAATCCGCTCAAGCACCCTGCGCACCACATTCGGCACGGTCACCCGCTCGGACTGGCCCGGTTGCCACGTGGCCTCCTGGTCCGTGATGGACATCGCGTCCTCGAGGGACGCAGGGTAGTGCGTCAGGATCTGACTCTGGATGCGGTCCTTGAGCGGGGTGATGATGGCGCCACGGTTGGTGTAGTCCTCCGGATTCGCGGTGAACACGAACTGGATGTCCAGGTCGAGCCGCATCTGGAAGCCCCGGATCTGGATGTCGCCCTCCTGGAGGATGTTGAACAGCGCCACCTGGATGCGCGGCTGCAGATCCGGCAGCTCGTTGATGGCGAAGATGCAGCGGTGGCTTCGCGGGATGAGCCCGTAATGCAAGGCCTTCGGGTCGCTGTAGTCGAGGCCCTCGTTGGCCGCCTTGATGGGATCGATGTCCCCGATGAGGTCGGCCACGCTCACGTCCGGAGTGGCCAGCTTCTCGACGTACCGCTCGCTGCGGTGCATCCACGCGATGGGCGTATCGTCCCCGCCCGCTTCGACGAGGGTCCGCCCCTGCTCGGTGATGGGGGCCAAGGGGTCTTCCGGAAGCGGTGCGCCGGGCAGGACGGGCACCCACTCCTCGAGCAGGTCGGTGAGGCCGCGGGCGATCCGCGTCTTGGCCTGACCGCGGAGGCCCAGCAAGTTCATACTGTGTCCCGCGAGCAGCGCGCGCTGCACATCGGGCAGGACGGTGTCATCGTAGCCGACGATGCCCTCGAACAGAGGGGCGCCGGATTGCAACCGGTCAATGAGGTTGGCCCGGATTTCCGCGGAAATGGACCGCGGGGTGTATCCGGAGGCGCGCAGGGCGCCGAGGGTCTGGATGTCGGGGGCGTTCTGGGACATGGTGGCGTCAGCGGGCACGGCCGCGGCGGTTGCGTTCGAAGTCGGCGAAAATCGTGTCGCCCAGGCCCTTGAGGCCCGTGAAAAAGGCCCGTCCGTTGTTGGCCTCGGTGAAGTCCGAGACGAACTCCTGCAGCGCCGGGTCCGTGGCGATCATGAAGGTGGTGATGGGAATGCCCAACTTCCGGCACTGGCGTGCCAGATTGTGGCATTTCCCTGTGATGTAGGGGTCGAGGCCCCAGCTGTTCTTGTAGTACCCGTCGGGCTCCTTGAGGCAACTCGGCTTGCCGTCGGTGATCATGAAGATCTGGCGGTTCGGGGTCTTCCGGCGGCGGAGGATGTCCATGGCCCGCTCGAGGCCGGCAACGGTGTTGGTGTGGAACGGCCCCACCTGCAGGTACGGGAGATCGGCAATGGAAATCTCCCACGCATCGTCCCCAAAGACCACGATGTCGAGGGTGTCCTTGGGGTATTTGACCATGACCAACTCCGCGAGGGCCATCGCGACCTTCTTGGCCGGAGTGATCCGGTCTTCGCCGTACAGAATCATGCTGTGGCTGATGTCGATCATCAGCACGGTCGAGGTGGTGCTCCGGTGCTCGCGGTCCTCCACGACCAGGTCGTCCTCGGTCATGCGGAAGCCGCCCCGGCCACTCCGCGCGCCCGGTCCATGGTGGATCTGGGCGTTGCGCAACGACGCGCCGAAATCGACCTGGTCGAGCTTGTCGCCGAAGCGGTAGGGCCGGCGGTCTTCATTGGGCTCATCCCCCTGGCCGCGCTCCTTGGTGCGGTGGCGGCCCTGCGCCCCCTTCCTCAGGTTGCCGAAAATCTGGTCGAGGGCGCGTCGGCGCATGTGCTGCTCCCCCCGGGAACCGAGCTGGATGCCGCCCTTTCCAGGACCCGTCGCCTCCCGGAGGTAGCCCTTGGCCTTGAGCTCCTCGATGAAATCGTCGAGCGTGTAGTCCGGCTCGGTGAGTCCGTATTGGTCATCCAACGCCCGCATCCAATCCAGCGCCTCGGCCACATCCCCACTGGTGTGCGTGATGACTTCCGTGAACACCTCGAGCAGGCGCTCAAAGGCCGAGCGCTGGTCCCGTTCGGGACGGAGTTCGTGGAATTGGATGCCGAGCATGAAAGGAGTCGAAGCTAAGGAGGGAACCCGTCCGGCCCGGGGCGGTTCAACCCGCAGCCACAAACTCACAACAGACGGGAACCAACGAACAGGGCGCCGCCGGGGATGTTACCTTCCACAGTGAAACGGAGTGGACCTCCATTCCGGCCTGACCCCATCCTGAACCGCCCTACGTTCATCCCATGACCGAGAATACGCCCGCCAGAGACGTCCGCAGGATGCCCACCCGGCCCGTCCGGATCGGGGGAGTCACCGTTGGGGGAGACGCCCCCATCGTGCTCCAGTCAATGACCACAGCGGACACGATGGATGTGGACGCCACCGTGGCCGAATCGCTGCGCATGATTGAGGCCGGTTGCCAAATCGTGCGCATCACGGCGCCCAGCAAACGGGAAGCCGAGGCCCTCGGGGACATCCGAGCCCGCCTCGACGAGGCTGGACACGCCGATGTTCCCCTCGTCGCCGACATCCACTTCACGCCAAACGCCGCCGAAATCGCCGCGGACCACGTCGAAAAGATTCGGGTCAACCCGGGCAATTACGCGGACAAGAAGAAGTTTGAGACGCACGACTACACAGAAGCGGCCTACGCAGACGAATTGGCCCGCATCCGCGACCGGTTCACCCCGCTCGTGCGCAAATGCAAGGCGCTCGGACGGGCCATGCGCATCGGCACCAACCACGGGTCGCTGTCGGACCGCATCCTCAGCCATTACGGCGACACCCCGCTCGGAATGGTCGAGAGCGCCATGGAATTCCTGCACATCTGCCGGGATGAGGACTACCACGACATTGTGCTGTCGATGAAAGCCAGCAACCCGCAGGTCATGGTGCAGGCCTACCGGATGCTCGCCGACCGCATGCGGGATGAGGGCATGGCCTACCCCCTCCACCTCGGCGTGACCGAGGCCGGCGAAGGCGAGGACGGACGCATCAAGAGTGCCGTCGGCATCGGGGCGCTGCTCGCCGAGGGTCTGGGCGACACCGTCCGCGTTTCCTTGACCGAACCGCCGGAGGCCGAGATTCCTGTGGCCCGCCTGCTGGTGGAACTCGCCGAGGAGGGACGCCACGGGGACGACCCGCTGGCCGCGGACACCCCCGCCCCGGATGGATACGACCGATACGGATACACCCGCCGCAACACGTCCGCCGTGGGGGCCATCGGGGGGACCCAGGTGCCCGTCGTTTGTCACGACCTAACCGGGCGACCTCTGACCGCCGCCGGCCTGTTCGGACTCGGCCACCGCTACCAGACGGACCTGGACAAATGGGCGGCGGACGATGCCGCCTGTGACCTGATTTTCATCGGCAACCGCACCTGCGACTTCGCCCTTCCGGGATGGCTGTCGGCCATCCAAGACGCCGAGGAGTGGAAGGAGCACGGAGGTCGGCTCGAGCGGCACCACCCGCTGTGGTCGTCTGCAGATTTCGAAGAGGCCCGACAGCTGGGTCAACTCGATCCTCACCTGAATCTGCTGGCCATCGAGGCCGACGAGCTGACGGCGGAGCGTGCTGAGGACCTCGCTGGAATCGGGGGTGACTCGGTGGTGCTCCTGTTGTCCACCACCCGGCCCAATGCCTTGCGCTCCCTCCGCGCCGCCTTCTTCCGCTTGGCCAACGCCGGTTGCACCTTGCCCGTCATCGTGAGCCAGGACCTGCACGGTCTGTCCGCCGAGGCCCTGCAGCTCAAGTCTGCAGCCGATCTCGGAGGCCTGCTGCTCGACGGGTTTGGAGACGGGGTCTGGATTGCCGGCGACGTGGGGCTGGAAGGCGGGCTTCAGGCCCTGAACCGGACGGCGTTCGGCATTCTTCAGGCCACGCGGACGCGCATCAGCCGGACCGAGTACATCAGCTGTCCCTCTTGCGGCCGCACCCTCTTCGACCTGCAGGAGACGACCGCCAAGATCCGCGCCGTGACGGACCACCTCAAGGGCATCAAAATCGGCATCATGGGGTGCATCGTAAACGGCCCGGGCGAGATGGCGGACGCCGACTACGGCTACGTTGGAACCGGACCAGGCAAGATCACGCTCTACAAGGAAAAGGAGGTGGTCCAGCGCAACATCCCCGAGGACGAAGCGGTCGACGCGCTCATTGAGCTGATTCGCTCACACGGGGACTGGGTGGAGGCGCCGGAGCGAGCCAGCTCTTCTGCTTGAGGATGATCCAGGCCACCCCACAGGTGATGGCCACGTCGGCGATGTTGAAGATGGGCGGGAAGACCTCGTAGCCCACCCATGACTCCACCGGCCACCAGGAAGGCCACTTGACCGTGATGTGCAACATGTCGACCACATTGCCGCGGAACCACGGCGCGTAGGCGCCCCAATCTCCCTGCCAGGACCAGGTTCCCGGTTGCGCGAAGGAGCTGCGCGTGAAGAGCTTGCCGTAGAAGACGCTGTCGAGGATGTTGCCCGCCGCACCGGCGAGGATGAGCGCCAGGGCACGGCGGAATCCACGCGGTGACCCAGTCCGGCCCATGCGGGCCAGTTGGATGGACAGGAACACGACCGCCACGATGCGGAAGGCCGTCAGCACGTATTTGCCGGTCGCGCCGGGCAGCGCCCAGCCGAAGGCCATGCCATCGTTCTCGATGAATTGGATGTCAAAGACGCCGGGAATCCACGTCACCTTTTCGGCGAGCGCAAAGGACAGCTTGATGCCCACCTTGACCGCCTGGTCCACGACCAGCACGGCCGCCACGATCCACGCCGCATGCGCGGGCCGGGTGTCGGAACTCAACGCCGCTGGTCCTGCTGGTTCTTCGCCTCAATGGACATCGTGGCGTGCGGCACGAGGCGCAGGCGCTCCTTGGCGATGAGCTTTCCCGTCACGCGACAGACCCCGTAGGTCTTGTTCTTGATGCGGAGCAAGGCATTCTCGAGGTTCATGATGAACTTCCGCTGCCGGGCTGCGAGTTGGGCCGTCTCCTCCCGGCTCATCGTGTCACTGCCGTCCTCCATCATCTTGAAGGTCGGGGCCGTGTCTTCGGTCCGGTTGTCGTCCTCGTAGGACAGGGAGCGCTGCAATTGGTCGAAGTCCGAACGGGCCTGTTCCAGCTTGCTGTGGATCAGCTCTTCGAATTCCTTCAGGTCTGAGTCGGAGTAACGCGTATCCGCCATGGTTCATTGAATGGCGACCATGGACATCGCCACAGTCAATTCGGGTTCCAATTCCTCTTCCTTCGCCTCCGGCCCCACCGGGCCCCATTCCACACTCTCTGCGAGGGTCTCGGCCCGAATATAGTCCAAATTGGAAGCCACGGAATCCTGCAATTCCTGCGGCCCCTCGAGGGTCAGGGCAATGCGGTCGGTGACCTCCAGCCCGGCGTCCTTGCGCTGTTGCTGGATGCGGTTGACGAGCTCCCTGGCGAGGCCCTCGGACCGCAGTTCAGGGGTGATCTCGATATCGAGCGCGACAGTCACGCCGCCCTCGCCAGCCACGAGCCAGCCCGGAATGTCCTCCGTCTGCACCTCCACGTCGTCGAGCAGCAGTTCCACGGGACCGTCCTCGAGATTGAGGTCCAGCTTGCCGTGGCGCTCCAAATTGCGGATCGCGTCCTGGTCAAGCTGGCCAATGGCGGCGGCCACCGCCTTCATGCGCTTGCCGTAGCGAGGACCGAGCTTCTTGAAGTCGGCCTTCAGGCGCTTGGTCAGGATGTCACTGTCCTCGGCGAGGGGCTCCACCGCCTTGACGTTGACCTCCCCTTGGACGAGCTCGGCCACGGCCTCCAGCCGCGCTCCGAATGCGGCGTCCAACACGGGAACGAGGATGCGGCCGAGCGGCTGGCGCACGCGGATCTTCTCCCGCTTGCGCAGGCTGAGGGTGAGCGAGCTCAGGCGTTGGGCCAGATCCATCCGGGCCTCCAGCTCGGCGTCCCGCAATCCGTTCTGTTCGGCCGGCCAGTCGGCAAGGTGCACGGAATCTGCACCCCCCAGGTCCTGCCAGAGGCGGTCCATGAAGAAGGGGGCGATGGGCGAGGCGAGCAGCGACACGGTGCGCAGGCATTCGTGCAGCGTCGCATAGGCCGCGGCCTTGTCCGTGTCCGAGTCGCTCTTCCAGAACCGACGGCGTCCGAGGCGCACGTACCAGTTGCTGAGGTCGTCCACCACGAAGGACTGCACCAGGCGGCCGGCCCGGGTGGGCTCAAAGCTGTCGAAGGCCTCCTCGACGCCCGCGATGCAGGTATGGAGCCGGCTCAGGATCCACCGGTCGAGTTCCGGTCGGTCCGCCACCGCGGGGGCCTCGGACTCCGGGGTCCAGCCATCGATGCCCGCGTACAGGGCAAAGAAGGCGTAGGTGTTGTGCAACGTGCCAAAGAACTTCCGCTGCACCTCGCCGATGCCCTCGGTGTCGAAACGCAGATTGTCCCATGGCTGCGCGTTGGTCAGCATGTACCAGCGCGTGGCGTCGGGGCCGTATTGGGCGAGGGTCTCGAACGGATCCACCGCATTGCCCAGGCGCTTGGACATCTTCTGGCCATTCTTGTCCAGCACGAGTCCGTTGGAGACCACGGTCTTGTACGCGACCTGGTCGAAGACCATTGTCGCGATGGCGTGCAGGGTGTAGAACCAACCGCGGGTCTGGTCCACGCCCTCGGCGATGAAGTCAGCGGGGAAGGCGAGGCCGCCATCCGGGCCCTCGACGCGGTCCCGGTTCTCGAAGGGGTAATGCCACTGGGCATAGGGCATGCTGCCGGAATCGAACCAGACGTCGATCAGGTCGGCCTCGCGGTGCATCGGTCGGCCGTCGGCCGCCCTGAGCACGATGCCGTCCACAACGTGCTTGTGCAGGTCGATGCGGGCGTAATTCTCATCGGACATGTCGCCCGGCACGAAGTCCGCAAATGGGTGGGCGTCCATCAAGCCCGCTTCCACAGCCTCGGTACACGCCGTATAGAGCTCCTCCGCAGAACCGATGCAGCGCTCCTCGGTGCCGTCCTCGGTCCGCCAGATGGGAATCGGAATGCCCCAATACCGCGATCGGCTGAGGTTCCAGTCGTTGAGGTTCTCCAGCCACTTGCCGAAACGGCCCGTGCCGGTCGCAGCCGGCTTCCACTGGATCGTGTCATTGAGCGCCCGCATGCGGTCCTTGGCGGCGGTGGCGCGGATGAACCAGCTGTCCAGCGGGTAGTAGAGGACCGGACGGTCTGTCCGCCAGCAGTGCGGGTAGCTGTGCTTGTACTTCTCGACGAGGAAGGCCCGGCCGCGGGTCTTCAGGTCAATGGCGATCTCGACGTCCACCGACTTCTCCGGTGCGTCGCCGTCGTGGTACTCCTGCTTGACGTACCGGCCGGCGAGCGGTCCGCATTCTGGACGCAGGCGGCCCTGAAGGTCCACCAGCGGAACGCCGTTGCCCTGGCCATCATCGACCAGCAGGGGAGGCACCCTGGCGGCCTGCGCGACCCGGGCGTCGTCGGCACCGAAGGTCGGGGCGGTGTGCACGATGCCGGTGCCGTCCTCCGTGGTCACGAAGTCGCCCGGAATCACGCGGAACGCCTCCTCGGGCGCGTCCATCGGCTGGGCCCAGTCGATCAACTGCTCATACCGCAGGCCGACCAGGTCGGCGCCCGTCACCGTCGCGAGCACCTCCGATTCCGGGGCCTTCTTGCCCCCGAAGTGCTTGCCGTGCAAGGCGGCGGCCAGCACCACGATGCCGGCCTCCCCGGTGTAACGGTTGGCCGTCTTGACGATGTGGTACTCGATCTTCTCTCCGATGGTCAGGGCCGTATTGGACGGCAGGGTCCACGGGGTGGTCGTCCAGGCCAGCAGGTCCACCGGCAGGTCGCCGGCTCCGCCGCCGGCCATCGCCCGAACCCGGTCTGCGCTGTCCGGCAGGAGCCGGAACTGTGCCACCACCGTGGTGTCCGTCACGTCGCGGTAGGCGCCCGGCTGGTTGAGCTCGTGGCTGCTGAGTCCCGTGCCCGCCTTGGGGCTGTACGGTTGAATGGTGTAGCCCTTGTAGAGCAGGCCCTTGGCATGCATCTGCGAGAGCAGCCACCACACGGATTCCATGTACTTCGGCTCGTAGGTGACGTAGGGGGACTCCATGTCGACCCAGTATCCCATGCGGCGGGTCAGGTCGTTCCATTCGGCGGTGTACCGCATGACGGACTCCCGACAGGCGGTGTTGTATTCCTCCACGGAAATGGAGCGGCCGATGTCTTCCTTGGTGATGCCGAGGGCCTTCTCGACGCCAAGTTCGACAGGCAGGCCATGGGTGTCCCATCCGGCCTTGCGCTCGACGCGTTCGCCCTTGAGGGTGCGGTACCGGCAGAACAGGTCCTTTAGCGCCCGCGCCATCACGTGGTGGATGCCCGGCTTGCCGTTGGCGGAGGGCGGTCCCTCGAAGAAGACGAATCGGCGGCCCTCGGGGCGGGAGTCCACGCTGCGCTGGAACACATCGCCCTCCTCCCACTGCCGCATCACGTCATCGGCGATGGCGGGCAGGTCCAGGGGGCCTCGTTCGGGGAAACGTCGGGTCATGGCTGGGTGGCGGATGACGGGAAATGGGGCCGCCTCCGGTCGCGCGAAGATAACCCGGACCCCTGCCGGTTGGAAGGATCAGATTTCGCTGACCTTGAGCATGTTGGACATCCCCGCCTCGGCGATGGGCATGCTGGCCACGTGGATGATGCGGTCCCCGTCCCCGACAGCCCCTTCCCGTTGAAGGATGGTCTTGACGTCCGAGATGGTGTGGTCCGTGGAAATCATCTTGTCGTAGTGGTGGGCGACCACACCCCAGCACAGGGCGAGCTGGCCAAGGATGTTCTTGTTGCCCGTGAACACATGGATCGGCGCATTGGGCCGCTGGCTGGCCACCTTGTAGGCGGTGTATCCACTGAACGTCATGGTCACAATGGCCTGGGCGCCGACCCTCTGGGCCAACTCGCAGGCGTTGTAGCAGATGGCGTCCGTCACGAGCCGCTCGGGCCGGATGTCCCGCTGCTCGCGGTGCGTGTAATAGATGCGCGGCTCCTTCTCGATCTCGGTGACGATGGCGCGCATGGCTTTGATGACCTCGATGGGGTGCTTGCCCACGGAGGTCTCCCCGCTGAGCATGACGGCGTCCGCCCCGTCGAAGACCGCGTTGGCCACGTCAGTGACCTCGGCCCGGGTGGGCGCAATGTTGTCCACCATCGACTCCATCATCTGGGTGGCCACGATGACCGGCTTGCCCTCGCGCTGGCACAGCTCGATGGTCCGCTTCTGGATCATGGGGACCTGCTCCATCGGGACCTCAACACCGAGGTCGCCCCGGGCGATCATCACCGAATCGGTCGCCTTCACAATGCCCTCGAGATCGTCTACCGCCTCGGGCTTCTCCACCTTGGCCACAATCCGGGCGTGACTGCCCGCCTGCTGGATGCGCTCCCGTAAATCGATCACATCCGCCGACGAACGGACGAAGCTCAGTCCAATCCAGTCCACGCCGATGCTCAAGGCGAAGACAAGGTCCTCCCGGTCCTTTTCGGTCAGGCTCGGCAAGCTGATGGCGGTGGAAGGCAGGTTCAAGCCTTTCCGGGAATGGAGGATGCCACCGTGCTCCACCGTGCAGACCACCGTGTCGACGCCATTCGTCTCGTCCACGCGCAGGCGGAGTTTGCCATCGTCCAACAGCACGGGCTCCCCGGCCTTGACGTCGGCCGCGAACTTCTCATAGCGGGTCCAGGCCACTTCGGCATTGCCGGTGCCCTCGCCCACCTTGATGGTGAGTTGGTTGCCGTTGACGAGTTCAGCGCCGTCCTCCATCATGCCCACGCGCAGCTTCGGGCCCTGCATGTCGGCGAGCAGCGCCGTGTGCGTCCCGAGCTTGGCATCGATGGCCTTGACCTTCTCTACCGTGGCAGCGTGGATGGCGTGCTCCCCGTGGGAGAAGTTGAGGCGGATGACGTTGACCCCTTCGCGGATCAGGCCCTCCAGGACCTCGGGCGAGGTGCTGGCCGGGCCGACGGTGGCGACGATCTTGGTGAATTTCTGCGACATCTCGCGTGCGTTTGATTCATTCATAGTGCAGCACTGCATGGCCCTCAACGCTGGATGCCTCCACAGGGAAGCAGGCAGCGACGCGGCGCATGGAGCGCAGGGAGTCCATCAACCGCTCCGCCTGTTCACCGATCATGGATTCGATGCGCAGCAGGTAGTCGAAGTGGACGAGGGTGGGGATCATTGCCCCTTCCGGCGACCGGTTCCAGACGACATCGAAGGACCAGCCTCCGAGTTCATCCTCGTGCCGCCAGACGCAGTGTCGGGTGGGCGGCCGCTTCTTGTGGGTCACTTCGAGCTCGATGTGGAAGGCGAGTCGGGTGCCCAGCTTGCGATTGAGATTCCAGCAGAAACGGTGACCGGCATCAGCGCAACTCACCCCGAGAAAATCGAAGGGCAGTTCCTCTTCCTCGATGTCGAGTCGAAGGGTCGTAGCCATGGTGCGCGATCAGGGCATTTGCGTCACCCTCAATCGTCGCCGAAGATATGACGGCAGGCCTCGCGGGCCGCGGCCTGCTCGGCCGTTTTCTTGGAGGGACCGTCGGCGGTTCCCATCACCTTGCCCCCCACCTTGACCTGCATCTGGTAGCGGTTCTCGCCATCCCGCTTGAACTCGCGAATGACCTTGAACTCCACGCGCCGCTTGCGTTTCTGGCCCCATTCGTGAAGCTTGCTCTTGAAATCGACCCGCGCCTGGATTCGCTGGTCGAGGTCGAACCGCTCCAACAACTTCAGGACGCCTTTCTGGGTCTTGGTGAACCCTTTGTCGAGGTACACGGCCCCCACAAGGGCTTCCATGGCATTTCCGCGCAGCGAGGCGTGGACGGCTCCCCGGCCCGTTTGGGCATCGAGAAGATGCTCGACTCCGATTTCCTGTCCGAGCAGGTTCAGCGATTCCCGGCTCACCAGCCGCGACTTCATGCGGGTCATCTCCCCTTCGTCCCCATTCGGAAACTTGCGGAACAACATGTCGACGACGATCATGTCCAACACGGCATCCCCGAGGAATTCAAGGCGCTCGTTGCTGGGCAGTTCATCCCGCTGGCACGCCACGGAACTGGAGTGCCGGAGGGCCTCCTCGTAGGGGGCGAGGGAATGGACGCGGACGCCGAAGTGACGGCGAATGAAGCGTTTGATGCGGGCTTCCCGAGAGGTCCTGCCCAGGAAGATCATCCGAATTTGCGGACGATGACCGAGGCGTTGTGTCCGCCGAACCCGAAGGTGTTGGACAGCGCGGCGCGAACGGGGCGCTCCTTCTTCACGTTGAAGGTGTAGTCGAGGGCCTGGTTCAGCGCCGGGTCCGGATCGGTGGAGTTGATGGTCGGAGGGATGACGTCCTCCGTCACGGCCATGATGCACGCCAGCGTCTCAATCGCACCCGCCGCACCGAGCAGGTGGCCGGTCATCGACTTTGTGCTCGAAATACTCAGCGCGGTGGCGTGGTCTCCGAACACCTCTTCGATGGCCTTGACCTCGGCGATGTCCCCTAGCGGGGTGGACGTGCCGTGGACGTTGACGTAGTCGAGCTCGTCCGGGGACATGCCGGCGTCGTCCAACGCGGCCCGCATCACATTGCGGGCACCCAATCCTTCCGGGTGGGGGGCCGTCAGGTGGTGGGCGTCGGCCGAGGCGCCGCCTCCCATCACCTCGCAGATGATGTTGGCCCCGCGGGCCTGAGCGTGCTCCAAGGACTCCAGCACCAGGGCGCCGGCTCCTTCACCCAGAACGAATCCATCGCGGTGGACGTCGAAGGGACGCGAAGCCACTTCGGGCTCCTCATTGCGGGTGGACAACGCCTTCATGGCGCTGAATCCTCCGATGCCCGCCTCGACGACGGCCGCTTCAGCCCCGCCCGTCACCATGGCATCGGCCTTGCCATACCGGATGGCATTGAAGGCGTCGATGATGGCGTTCGTGGCGCTGGCACAAGCGGAAACGCAGGCGTAGTTGGGACCCCGGAACCCAAACTCCATGCTGATGTGACCGGCCGCGATGTCGCCGATCATCTTCGGAATGAAGAACGGATTGAAGCGGGGCGTCCCGTCGCCCTCGACGAAGTTCTGGATCTCCTGCTGGAAGGTGAGGATGCCCCCGATGCCGCTGCCGAAGATGACCCCCACCCGGTCCGGGTCGGGCTCCGCCTCAGCAAGTCCGGAGTGCGCCACGGCCTGACGGGCCGCCACGATGCCGTACTGGGCGTACGGGTCGAGCTTGCGCTGCTCCTTGCGGTCGAAATGTTCGGCGGCGTCCCAACCCTTCAGTTCACAGGCGAACTGGGTCTTGAACTTGGACGCATCGAAGCGGGTAATGGCACCGGCTCCACTGACTCCCTTTTTCAGGGCGTCGAAATAAGCGGGAACGTCATTGCCCAACGGAGTCAGGCAACCCATTCCCGTGACGACGACACGGTTCAGCTCCATGCGGGGCTTACTTCGCGTTTTCGATGTACTCGATGGCTTGGCCGACGGTGCCGATCTTCTCGGCTTGGTCGTCCGGGATGGCGATGTTGAATTCCTTCTCGAATTCCATGATCAGCTCGACGGTGTCGAGGGAGTCGGCCCCGAGATCGTTGGTGAAACCAGCGGCGTCGTTCACTTCAGATGCATCGACGCCGAGCTTGTCGACGATGATGGCGGTCACTTTTTCGCGGATATCAGACATGATGTGTGTTGTTGCGAATGCGGTGCAAAGGAAACGCCTTTTTTTCGAGTGGCCTCCCCTCTGAGGACCGCATTGGAAAACTTGCTCACGAACCCCCTGTGGAGTCGGACTTAGTCATTGATAATCATTCGATTAGCCCCCTCTCTTCTCGGCGCCCGACCCGTAGTGGAACAGGATTTCGTTTAACGGTTTCCGCGAAAGATTCGGCACTCTGGCGTCATCGGCGGGCCAACCGACCGGGATGTTGAGGAAGGCGCGCTCGTTTTCTGGCCGCTCGAGAAGCTCAGCCAGGAAGTTCATCGGAGATGGCGTGTGGGTGAGGGCCGCCAGGCCGGCTTCGTGGAGGGCGGCCAGCAGGAAACCCACCGCGATTCCGCAGCTCTCCTGGACATAGTAGTTGGGGTTCTTCTCCCCGGTCTCCTCGTCCCGGTCAAAGACCTTGCGGAACACGATGATGAGCGCCGGGGCCTCCTCGATGAAGGGCTTGATGTGGTCGGTCCCAAGGGGCTCGAGGTCGTCCAGCCATTTTTGGGACATGCGGCCGTGGTAGCTCCGGTATTCCTCCTCCTCGACCGCCGTGCGGATGCGCTTTCGCAAATCGGAATCGGTGACAATGCAAAAGGACCACGGCTGCTTGTGTGCGCCGCTGGGTGCCGTTCCCGCGATGTGGACGGCGCACTCGAGCACCTCCATTGGAACGGGGTCCGGACTGAAATTCCGGACGCTGCGCCGGGCCTCCATGTGCGCGTACATCGCCTCGAGGCGGTGGCGCATCTCCTCCTCGCCATGACGTGGCAGGGAATAGGGAACGTGCTCATCGTGCGCGCTCATGCGTCCCGGAGTCGGTTGCGGATGTCCTTCATGAGATCGGACGCATAGACGAATTGGTCCAGCGAAGCGACCCCACTGTCCAGGATGCCCTTTCGGTCGCCCTTCCAAGCCACTCGGCCCTCGTGCAGGAAGTGGATATTGTCCCCGATTTCGATCACGCTGTTCATGTCGTGGGAAATGACCACCGTCGTCGTGCCGTACTCGGTCGTCAGGTCCTTGATCAGATTGTCGATCACGATGGCCGTCTGCGGATCGAGGCCCGAATTGGGTTCGTCACAGAAGAGGTATTGCGGGCGCCCGACGATGGCCCGGGCGAGGGCCACCCGCTTCTGCATGCCGCCGGACACTTCGGCGGGAAACCGGTCCTCCGCCCCGTCCAACTCCACGCGCTTCAGGCACTCCATGGCCCGCTCGCGCCGCTCCTCCGCGGTCATGTCGTTGAACATCCGCAAGGGAAACTCGACGTTTTCCAGCACGGTCATGCTGTCAAACAGAGCGCCACCCTGGAAAAGCATGCCAATGCGCCGGCGCACAGCCTCCCGCTCCTTCCGATCGAGATCGGAGAACACCACGTCGTCGTACTGCACACGGCCGGCATCGACCTCGAGCAGGCCCACGATGCACTTGGTGAGCACTGATTTTCCCGATCCGCTCCGGCCGATGATGAAGTTCACCTGGCCGGCATGGAATTCCGCGTCGATGCCGTGGAGCACCGTCTTGTCCCCAAAGGACTTTTCGACGCCGCGCACCCGGATCATGTCAGCAGGATTTGGGTGATGACAAGGTTGGCCACCATGACGATGACCACGCTGTAGACAACCGCCTTGGTGCTCGACCGGCCTACCTCGCGCGCGCCACCGGACGTATAGTATCCATGGTAGGCGCTGACGCTCGTGATGATGAGGGCGAACACGCAGGTCTTGATGAGCGCATAGGCCACGTCGAAGGCCCGGAAGTCCACCTGCAACCCGTATTCGAAATCCGCATAGGTGCTCAGGTCGGCGAAATCGCAGATGAACGCACCAGCCCCGATGCCGAGCACCATGGAGATGATGACGAGGAAGGGGAAAATGAACAGGGCCGCCAGCAGCTTGGGCAGGACCAAATGGGAAATGCTCCGAACCCCCATCACCTCGAGCGCATCAATCTGCTCGGTGACCTGCATGGTGCCAATCTGGGAGGCGATGTTGGACCCCACCTTGCCCGACAGGATGACCGGGATGATGGTCGGGGCAAACTCGAGGATCATGGTCTGGCGCACCGTGAAGCCGATGGTGTAGGCGGGAATCCAACCGCTGACCTGGTGGGCCGTTTGGATGGCGATTACTGCCCCCATGAACAGGCTGAGCAGGGCGACGATGCCGACGCTTTGTACGCCGATGGCCTCGAGTTCCACAGCCGTGGCCTGGGCAAACACCCGGCCCTTCTGCGGCCGGCGCAGGGCCGCGGCGAGGAACGAGAAATAGCGTCCGATGTGGTGGAGGATGCCCATGCCGTCCCGACGAAGGTACGGAGCCCGGTGCGCTGACGATTGTCATCTCCCGCACACTCCTCCATCAGTGGGGAGGGGCCAGAACCGGCGGATGTTTGAATCAGCGGTCAAGGGAGCTTCCCGGCCGCCCCGGTGAACCGCAAGCCGGCCCCAATTGCGACTCCATAGATCTCCCCATAGTCCACCGCACCGCGCCACCCCGGCGTGGTGCGTTGCGTTTCCGGCGGGTCAGACCAGCGGCTCGCCCTTCTCCGCCTTGAGGCGGGACACGAGCTGCTTGACCCATTGCTCCTCGTCGCGGGGACAGATGAGCAGAGCGTCAGGGGTGTCGACCACGATGAAGTTCTCGAGTCCCTTGGCCACGATGAGCTTGCGGCCCTCCGCCGCGACCATCAGTCCTTTGGACCCCTCCGTGATTAGGGTCGCGCCGGAATTGGCGTGGGCATCGCCCTCCTTGTCGAGCGTGTCGTACAGGGAGCCCCATGTCCCGAGGTCGCTCCAGCCGTAATCCCCGAGCACGACGCCCACGTTGGGCGCCTTCTCCATGATCCCGTAGTCGATCGAAATGTTTTCCGCGGCCCCGTAAATGGCGAGGATGGCCTCCTCCTCGGCGCGCGTGCCGAAGTCGGCCTTCCGCTCTTCGAACAGCGCGTGCAAGTCCGGCATCTGGTCTTCGAACCGATCGAGGATGGTCTGCACGGACCAGACGAAGATGCCCGCATTCCAGCAGAAGTCCCCCGAAGCGAGGAACTGCTCGGCCAGCTCGCGGTCGGGCTTCTCGGTGAAGGTCCGCACCTGCCGCAGCCGGTCGTCTCCCGCATCGGGCAGGTCCTCGTACTGGATGTAGCCGTACCCGGTGTCCGGCCGCGTCGGCGTGATGCCGAGCGTGAGCAGCTGATTGGTCTCCGACGCCCGGTCCACGGCCACGGAGAGCACATCGCGGAACCCGGCCTCATCCGCAATCAGGTGGTCGGCAGGCGCGACGACCATGGTCGCCTCGGAATCCCGCTGGACAATGCGCTGGGCGGCATAGGCGAGGCAGGGAGCGGTGTTGCGCATGAAGGGCTCGCAGAGGACCTGATCCTCCGGGATGCCCGGGAGCTGGTCGAGGATGTCCGCCTTGTACCGGGCGTTGGTCACCACGTACATCCGGTCGGCCGGCACCATAGGCTCGAGCCGGTCCGCCGTCATCTGGATGAGGGTCCGCCCGCGGTCCAGGATGTCCAGGAACTGCTTCGGGCGACCCGAACGGCTCATCGGCCAGAAGCGGGAGCCGACGCCGCCGGCCATGATGACGGCGTAGGTGTGGTCGTGTTGGGCCATGTCGCGTCCGTGTGGGGGTTCACCGGCCGCAAAGGTAGCCCTTCCTGCGAGGGCCGGGCCTCACCGAAGGAGGGACAGGTCTTGCACTTCGGCTTCTTCTTGCGCTTGGGACGGTAGACGTTCCGGTGCGGACTGCAGTCCGCAAGGAACAGAGCGAATGTGGCGAGGCCAAGGACACGGAGTCCCGCGAATCGGACGGCGAGCGCCCTCATCGATTGCCGGTCATGTTGCCCGGCACGACCCATTGGTCGTATTCGGCTTCTGTCAGGTACCCGAGGGCCAGGGCCGCCGTCTTCAGCGTGGTGCCCTCGGCATGGGCCTTCTGGGCAATTTCGGCCGCCTTGTAGTAGCCGATGTGCGGGTTCAACGCGGTCACCAGCATGAGGCTGTCGCCCACGAGCTGGTCGATGCGGGCACGGTTGGGCTGGATGCCCGCCACGCAGCGCTCGGCGAAAGAGGCACAGGCCTCTCCGATCAGGCGGGCGGACTCGAGGATGTTCCGCGCCATCATCGGCTTGAACACATTGAGTTCGAAATGACCCTGGGTCCCTCCAATCGTGACGGCAACATCGTTGCCCATCACCTGGGCGCACACCATTGTCAGGGCCTCGGCCTGCGTCGGGTTGACCTTGCCCGGCATGATGCTCGACCCCGGCTCGTTGGCGGGCAGGGAGAGCTCGCCGATGCCGCTGCGGGGACCACTGCCCATCATGCGGATATCGTGGGCAATCTTGTTGCAGCTGACGGCCAGTTGCTTGAGGGCGCCGTGGGCCTCGACCACCGCGTCGTGGGCGGCCAGCGCCTCGAACTTGTTGGGGGCGGTGACGAAGGGGTGGCCCGTGGAGGCGGCCATGTGGGCGGCCACGGATTCGGCATAGCCGTCCGGTGTGTTCAGCCCGGTGCCGACCGCCGTTCCGCCGAGGGCGAGTTCGGCGAGGTGGCCGAGCGTTGCCCGCAGGGCCCGGAGGCCATGGTCCAATTGGGCGACGTAACCGCCGAACTCCTGCCCGAGGGTCAGGGGGGTCGCGTCCATCAGGTGGGTCCGGCCGATCTTGACCACTTCCGCCATCTCATCCGCCTTGGCGGCCAGGGCATCGCGGAGCAGCTCCACGCCGGGAATCGTCGTGCGGACGATGCGGTCATAGGCGGCGATGTGCATCGCCGTAGGGAAGGTGTCGTTGGAACTCTGCGACTTGTTGGCGTCGTCGTTGGGGTGGACCGGACGGTCTCCCTCGCCGAGGGTTCCGCCGGCCAGCACATGCGCCCGGTTGGCGATGACCTCATTGACGTTCATGTTGGACTGCGTGCCCGAGCCCGTCTGCCAGACCACGAGCGGGAAGCAATGGTCCAGCTCCCCAGCGATGATCTCTCGGCACACTCGGACAATCAGGTCCCGCTTGGCGTCGGTCAGAATGCCGGCTTCACAATTGGCGTTGGCCGCCGCCATCTTCAGGTGGCCGAAGGCGTGGACCACCTCGATGGGCATGCTGCCCACGGGGCCGATGGGGAAGTTGTGGCGGCTGCGCTCCGTTTGGGCGCCCCAGTACTGGTCGGCGGGTACGGCCACTTCGCCGAGCGTGTCCTTTTCGATCCGGGTGTTCATGGTGCGGTGGGTGTTCACGCCTCACTGGCGGACTTCTCCGCAGCGGCGTGCATGAGGTTGGCCTTGAGCATGGCCTCGATGTCGCCGTTGAGGACGGCGTCGGTGTTGGAAGTCTCGTAGCTCGAACGCAGGTCCTTGACCATCTTGTATGGCTGGAGCACGTAGGAGCGGATCTGGGACCCCCATTCAATCTTCTTCTTGCCAGCCTCGATCTCAGCGCGGGCCTCGTTGCGCTTGGCCATCTCCATCTCGTAGAGCTGGGACTTGAGGAGCTGGATGGCCTTCTCCTTGTTGCCGAGCTGGGAGCGGGTCTCCGTGTTGTCGATGATGATGCCGGTCGGCTTGTGGCGGAGGCGCACCCCCGTCTCGACCTTGTTCACGTTCTGGCCGCCCGCCCCCCCGGAGCGGAAGGTGTCCCAGGTGATGTCCGCGGGGTTGACCTCGATCTCGATGCTGTCATCCACCAGCGGGTACACGTAAACCGAGACGAACGAGGTGTGGCGGCGCGCCTGAGAGTCATAGGGGCTGATGCGCACCAGGCGATGGACCCCGTTTTCCCCTTTGAGCATACCGAAGGCGTAGTCGCCGTCCACCTCCATGGTGATTTGCTTCACGCCGGCCACGTCGCCATCCTGCCGGTCGATCTCCTTGACCTTGAATCCGGCCTTGTCGGCGTACATGGTATACATCCGAAGCAACATGCCTGCCCAGTCGCAGGACTCGGTTCCCCCGGCGCCCGCTGTGATTTGGATGACCGCGTTCAAGCCGTCGGCCTCGTCGGACAACATCTGCTTGAACTCGAGCTCCTCGATTTTCTGAATGAGATCGGCATTTTGGGCCTCGACCTCCTCCTCGGTACTCTCGCCCTCCTTGAAGAACTCGTACAGAACTTGCAGGTCCTCGACGGCGGTCTCAGCAGCTTCGTACTGCTCCACCCAGGCCTTCTTGCCCCGCATGCGGCGCATGACCTTTTCGGCTTCCTTGGCGTCGTTCCAGAACTCGGGATCCTGGGTCAGCTTCTCATCCTCCAGGATGTCGATGCGCTTCCGGTCGATGGCGAGGTACCCTTTGAGGGCCTCCACGCGGTCGCGGGAATTCTGGATCTGGTCTGCCGTCAGCATGAGGGCCAAAGTTAGTCGGCATCCATGGCCTCGAGGGCACGGCGGGCGGACTCGTATTCGAACCCTTTGCGAACGAGGGCAGCCAGAGCCTTCTCGGCGGGGGCGTCGGGGCGGACCTTTCGCCATCCGCGCAGCGCCCGGGCGGCCGCTGCCTCCACCTCTTGCCGGCCCAGCGACTCGATGCCCGCGCGGATGAGGCCCGAGTCGATGCCGTGCACCTGCCTGAGGGCGGACCACACCTTGGCCGGCCCCCAATTCTTGAGCACGATGTGGTCGTGGATGAAGGCTTCGGCAAACCGCTCGGCATTCACATAATCCTCCTTCTCCAGCGCGTCCAGTTCTGCCTCGGCCTCTCCCGCCGCCCCCCAATCCGAGAGCTTGCGCAGGACCTGCGCGGGAGACCGCTCGGCCCTCGCACACCAGTTTCGTATCTTCGAGGAGACTTCTTTCATCCCACCAGCCGTGCCAAACTACGCACGGATGCACACTGTCCACTGTCCACGCACTCGCCGGGAACGCCCGACGAAGCCCAAACGAAACGCCATGAAAGCCGAGATCAACCAACGCATCGCCGCGTTGCTGGAAAACCCGGAAATCGAAGCCGTCCGCGTCGAGGTGCGCACCGCCTTCGAAGTGTATCGCGATGCGCGTGAGAAAGACGTGAAGGTCCAAAAGGAAGCGTGGGACAAGGAAGAGCGTCCCGCCCCAGAGCCGGGCGAGGAGCCGGTCCGG
Organism: Bacteroidota bacterium; assembly: GCA_036159995.1. Classification (GTDB taxonomy): domain Bacteria; phylum Bacteroidota; class Bacteroidia; order Flavobacteriales_D; family Sanyastnellaceae; genus UBA8752. The sequence continues at coordinate 70,417 of JAYYEI010000049.1, read as the reverse complement.
TTCGAATACCAGGCCGACGAGGAAGACACCCGCAACAACGAGATGTACGCCGCCTTCCGCGAACGGGAGAAGGCATGGCGGGAAAAGGTGGCCGCCGAGCAGCGCGCCAACCTCGAGAAGAAGCAGACCATCCTCGGCAAGCTGCAGGAATTGGTCGCCAACGAGGAGAACATCGGCAAGATGTTCGACGCCTTCAACACATTGACCGAGGAGTGGAACGCCGTGGGCAATGTGCCTGGGGACCAGTACCGCGAGCTACATGACCAATGGCACCGGCTGCGGGACGAGTTCTTCTACAACGTCAACATCTACAAGCAGCTTCAGGAGCACGACCTCCAGATCAACCTGAAGAAGAAGGAGGAGCTCATCGCCCAGGCGAGCCAACTCGAGGCCGTGACCGACCTCAAGGAGAAGGAGATGCTCGCCCGCAGCTACATGAAGGCCTGGTTCGATGTCGGGCCGAGCCCGCGGGAAACCTATCAGGAACTCGCCGACACCTTCTTTGGTCACACCCGGGCCGCGCTCGATGCGGTCAAGGCGCATTACGACTCCATCCGCGAGGGCTTCCAGAAGAACCTGGAGGCCAAGCAGGCCCTCGTCGAAGAGGTGCGGGCCCTGTTGGAAGAGGAGGTGGTGGAGTCGGCTGCCTGGCCGGCTCAGGCCGAAAAGGTCAAGGACGTCCAGAAGCGCTGGAAGATGGTCGGATTCGCCGGGCGCAAGGACGACCAGGAAGTCTGGGAACAGTTCCGCGGGCTGTGCGACCTGTTCTTCCAGAAGCGGGATGCCGCCTTCGCCGACGTCCGGGAGGCCCAGAAGAAGGTCAAGGACCGCAAGGAAGCCATCGCCAAGGAGGCAGCCGAGCTGGCGGAAAGTCAGGATTGGAAGGCCACCTCGGACCGGCTGATTGCCCTTCAGAAGGAATGGAAGGACCTCGGCTCTGCCGGTCCCCGCGACGAAAACCGGCTGTGGCGGAAGTTCCGCGGTGCGTGTGACACGTTCTTCACCGCCCGGAAATCAGTGTATGCCGACCGTGACAAGGAGCACAAGGCCAACCTGAAGAAGAAGGAGACCCTCATCGCAGAAATCGAGGCCTTCGAGCTCTCGGGCAAGCACGGGGACGACCTCAAATCCCTCAAGGAATTCTCCACGCGCTGGGCCGAGAGTGGACATGTGCCCCGCCGGGCCTTCGAGCAGATTGTGGAGCGCTACCGCGCCGCCATGGACGCCAAATACGATGCCCTTGGAGCCAAGCGCAGCGAACGCTCGGTCGAAGCGTACAAGAGCCGGGTCGAGAGCATGGTCAAGGGCGAGGGCGCTGAGCACATGGCCCGGAAGGAAGAGCGCATGATGCGGGAGAAGATGGACCGTCTGCGCAAGCGGGTGGCCCAGTACGAGAACAACATGGGCATCTTCACCGGAAAGGGGGCCGCTTCCATCATGGCCGACCTTCAGAAGAAGATCGAGGCCGACAAGCGGGAGATGGACGAAATCCGGCGCAAGCTCAAGATGCTGCGCGAGGCTCGTCAAGCGAATCAAGCGGACTGATCCTGTCCTCGAGATAGGCCTGGTGCAATTCGCGCAACCGTCCGGGAAGGCGGAAGCGGTCGTATTGCTTGTCCAGCACATCGAGCACATCGAACTCGCGCGTCAATTCGCGCAATTCCTCGATACCGTGCCCCGTGAAGAAGACCACCGGGTGGGTCAGGTTCAGGCTCCGCATCAACTGAAGGAATTCCACGCCATCGATGGACGGCATCACCGAATCGAGCAGGATCAGGTCCAGTTCCTGCGTGGTGAGGATGCTCACCGCCTCGAGGGCATCGCAGGTCGTTTCCGTGTGGATGCCTTCCCGCACCAATTGGAGCTGGGTGAGGGTCAGGGCCATCTGATCATCGTCGAGGTACAGGACGCGGAGCGGGGCAGTGGTGTCGGACATGGGGATTTCAATTTCGGCACATCCCCTTCAACCGCCCGACTCGCTGCGGACCATAAGGCTGTCGGAATCCTCCGGTGAATGTGGGCGTTCCATCGCGAGGGGAGCGCTGGACCAGCCCCGTTCGGACAGGACATCGAGCACTCCGGGCAACAGCTCCCTGAGTCGGGGACCCGCCTTGGCGCTGTCGTGCATGACCACGATGGCCCCGGGCCGCAGGGCCCGCTCGGTCGCCAATTGGCATTCCGTGGCACTGCGTCGGGGGTCGAAATCCCCGGTCAGCACCGTCCACATGACGATGCGGCTTCTCCGGGCGATGGCCCTCGCCTGCGTCGAGGCAATGCGGCCGTAGGGCGGCCGGAACAGGTCGGATCCGGTCAGGGCCTCGCACTCGAGGTAGGACCGCAGGTAGGCCCGGTTTGGGGTGGCCCAACCCGATTCGTGGCGCATGGTGTGATTGCCCCAGGCGTGACCCTCCCGACGGATCCGGTCAAACACGTCGGGATGGCGCTCGATGTTTTCGCCCACACAGAAGAAGGTGCCCTTCTGTCCGGTGCGGGCCAATTCGTCCAGGACGAAGGGGGTCCACTCGGGATGCGGCCCGTCGTCAAAGGTGAGGTGCACGGGCGCCCCCGTTCCCTCCCAGACGAACTCAGGAAAGAGGGGGGGCAAGGCCTTCGGAACACGCGTGCTGTACACGGACCAAAGTTCGGCATGAAGCCGCGGATTCGAGTGGGACGCGCGCAGACGCTGAGGACCTCCGGCCCGGGGTATCTTCGCGGCACATCGCTCAGGGCAATGGAATACGACTTCAAGGCCATCGAGGCCAAGTGGCGGGCCAAATGGACCGAACAGGGAACCTACCGCGCCGAGGAGGTCGCCGACCGACCGAAGTACTACGTGCTGGACATGTTCCCCTACCCGAGTGGGGCGGGACTCCACGTCGGCCACCCGCTTGGCTACATCGCCTCGGACGTCATCGCCCGATACAAGCGCCAGTGCGGGTTCAACGTCCTGCACCCCCAGGGCTACGACAGCTTTGGCCTGCCCGCCGAGCAATACGCCATCCAGACCGGCCAGCATCCGGCCATCACGACCGAGCGCAACATCGCCCGCTACCGGAGCCAGCTCGACCTGCTCGGCTTCAGCTACGACTGGAGCCGGGAGGTGCGGACGAGCAGCCCTGACTATTACCGCTGGACGCAGTGGATCTTCGCCCGCCTGTTCGAGCACGGGTACGACCACGAGGCGGGCAAGGCCCGTCCCATCACCGCCTTGACCGAGGTCTTCGCAGCGTCGGGCAATGCCGACCTCGACTGGTCGGTCGGGGAGGACACCCTCCTCGAAGCCGGATGCGCGGCGTGGGGCGACGGCTTCGACGGCACGTTCACGGCTGACCAGTGGAACGGGCTCGATGCAGCGGGCCGCAACGGCATCCTCATGGCCTATCGCCTCGCCTACCTCGCCGACAGCGAGGTCAACTGGTGCCCGGCCCTTGGCACGGTGCTCGCCAACGATGAAGTGGTGGGGGGCCTCAGTGAGCGGGGTGGCCATCCCGTGGTACGCAAGAAGATGCGCCAGTGGATGATGCGCATCACGGCCTACGCGGATCGGCTGCTCGACGGACTTGACACCATCGATTGGTCCGACAGCATCAAGGAGGTCCAGCGCAATTGGATCGGCAAGAGCACGGGCGCCCAACTCCGCTTCGCCATTCAAGACCACCCCGACCACCACATCGAGGTCTTTTCCACCCGCCCGGATACCCTGCACGGGGCCAACTTCCTCGTGCTCGCCCCGGAGCACGACCTCGTCGACGCCATCACCACCGACGGTCAGCGTGCTGCCGTGTCGGCCTACCAACAAGAGACCGCCGCCCGAAGCGAGCGGGAGCGCATGGCTGGCGACCGCGGCGTGACCGGGTGCTTCACCGGCGCCCACGCGGTACACCCCCTGACCGGGGACGCCATGCCCATCTGGATCGCTGACTACGTGCTGGCCGGGTACGGCACGGGTGCTGTCATGGCTGTCCCGGCCGGCGACCAGCGCGACTGGGAATTCGCCAAGGCGTTCGACCTGCCCATCCCGCCCATCTTCGAAGGACACGACATCGAGACCGGTGCCCAGTCCGACAAGCAGGCCGTGCTCTGCAACAGCGCAGATTGGAATGGCCTGACCTGCCACGAAGCCCTGCCCCTCGCCATTGCTGCGACCGAGGCTGCCGGCTTTGCCAAGCCCCGCGTCAACTTCCGGTTGCGCGACGCGGTCTTCAGCCGCCAGCGCTACTGGGGCGAGCCCTTCCCCATCTGCTATATGGACGGCATTCCCCAGCTCATCGAGGACGAGCAGGTCCTGTTGCCCGACGTGGACGCCTACCTGCCGACCGAGGACGGCGACCCACCGCTGGCCCGCGCCGAACAGTGGAACGTCAGCCGGGGCGACCGCATGGAGTACAACACGATGCCGGGTTGGGCCGGGTCGAGCTGGTACTTCCTGCGCTACATGGACCCGCACAATGCGGATGCCTTCTGCGACCGTGCCAAGAGCGACTACTGGGGCCAGGTCGACCTCTATGTCGGCGGGGCGGAGCATGGCACGGGCCACCTGCTTTACAGCCGCTTCTGGACGAAGTTCCTCTGCGACCTCGACCTCATCGGATTCGACGAGCCCTTCGCCAAAATGATCAACCAGGGCATGATTCTGGGGCGGAGCAGCTTCGTTTACCGCATCGAGGGAACCAATCGGTTCGTCACCTTCGAGCGGCGCAAAGAGCACCGGACCCAACGCCTGCACGTGGACATCAGCCTGGTGCGCAACGATGTCCTCGACCTCGAGGGCTTCAAGGCGTGGCGCCCGGAGTTTGCCGATGCGGAATTCGTGCTCAACGAAGCGAGAGAGTATCGGTGCGGCAACGAGGTGGAGAAGATGTCCAAATCGAAGTTCAACGTGGAGAACCCCGACGACTTGGTGGAGCGCTATGGCGCCGACACCCTCCGCTGCTACGAGATGTTCCTCGGGCCGCTTGAGCAGGCCAAGCCGTGGGACACCCAGGGCATCAATGGCGTGCATGGCTTCCTGCGCAAACTGACCCGCCTCTACCGCGATGCCGATGGGAACGCTCTCATCACCGATGGCGACCCGTCGGCCGAGGCCGAGCGCGCCCTGCACAAGGCCATCAAAAAGGTCACAGAGGATTTGGACCGCCTCAGCTGGAACACCGTCGTCAGCGCCTTGATGATTGGGGTCAACGAGCTGACCGAGGCCGGGTGCCATGAACGCTCGGTCCTGCAACCACTGTCTGCCCTGCTTGCCCCGTATGCCCCGCACCTCGCGGAGGAGTTGTGGGAAACGTGCGGCGGGGAAGGCTCCGTTGTGGACGCCGCTTGGCCGAAGTGGGATGCGGAGAAGCTGGTCGAATCCGAAGTGACCTACCCCGTCCAGTTCAACGGCAAGGTCCGGTTCCAGTTTGCCGTGGCCGCCGATTCAGCGCCTGCCGATGTGGAGGCCGCCGTGTTGGCCGACGAACGCACGGCCAAGCAACTGCAGGGCCGCACGCCCAAGAAGGTGATCGTGGTCCCCGGCCGCATCATCAACATCGTGGGCTGACGCCCTTCCGTCCCAAGATTGACTTTCGGTCAGTAGGCGTTTTGTCGCTGAAAACAGCGTTTTCTTCGACGAACTACGAATTATTTGCGATTGATGTAATAATTGGCGATATTCGTGTGCACTTATCCGCACTTGAATCAGATATAATCTCACCATGGTTCCCTATCGCCTTCTGCTCAGCCTGTTCCTGACCACCACCTGTCTGGCCCTCCAAGCCCGCCCCATGATCTCCTCTCCGGCCCCCGAGGGCTACGAAATCGCGACCGAGGTCGTGACGGAGGACATCGGCATGCTGATTGGCGCCCTGGGGGTCACCGACCTGACGGGCTACAGCTGCACCCGGCTCTATGTCATCATGAACAACGAGGACGACTTCATGTCCTCCGTGTCCGGTGACGCGCTGAACCCGACGTACATCAATACGACGACGGACTTCTACCATGCCGCCCTAGGTGCCGGCACCCCGAATGGCATTAACAGCCTGCTCTTCCCGGTATACCCCGATCTCGCCTACGACAGCTGGGTGACCATCGGCCTGGAAGGTGTACCGAATGCTGCAATTGGCGAAGCCAGCATCAGCTCGGTCCAGGCCACGGACAACCCGTGGATGACCAACTTCGATCCGGGAGGCGGATTGCCCGGAGGCAACATTGCCATCGATGACTTGATCGGTGGTGCCTGGTATGCCCTGAATGGGGATGCCAACGGCATTGCCGGTGCGGATCTCCAGGTGCTGATCGGCCAGTTCACCACCACCGGCGAACTCAGCGGCCAGGTCTACTGTCAGGTGTTCATCAATGGAAACGGGCAGACCGAATTCCGGGACACCTTCTTCTTCGGTGCGGATGCCGAGGTGGAGGGATGCACGGATCTGACGGCCTGCAACTTTGATGCGGAAGCCACGACCGACGACGACTCCTGTGAGTATGCCGACGCCGGATACGACTGCGACGGAAACTGCCTCGCCGACAGCGATGGCGACGGAGTCTGTGACGACTTTGAAGTTCCCGGCTGCATGGATGAGACGGCCTGCAACTTCGATTCGGAAGCCACCGACGACGATGGTTCCTGCTCCTATGCCGCCGATGGCTACGACTGCGACGGCAACTGCCTCGTCGACAGCGATGGCGACGGGGTCTGTGATGAATTCGAGATCGACGGCTGCACCGATGCTACGGCCTGCAACTACGACGACGAGGCCACCGATGACGACGGCTCCTGTGATTACACCTCCTGCTCAGGCTGTCTGGATGCCACCGCTTGCAACTATGATGACGACGCCTCCATCGACGACGGTTCCTGCACTTATGCCGATGCTGGATACGACTGCGACGGAAACTGCCTCGTCGACGCCGACGGTGACGGGGTCTGTGATGAATTCGAAATCGACGGCTGCACCGATGCAACGGCCTGCAACTATGATGACGAGGCCACCGATGACGACGGCTCCTGCGAATTCGCCGAGGACGGACTCGATTGTGATGGCAACTGCCAAGGCGACGAGGACGGGGACGGCATCTGCGACGGGGATGACCCGTGCAACGAGCCCGATTTGACCCCGGCCGTGCTGCCCGTGGTTCCGGCCACCTACATCGCCGAGGTCTCCCTCAACGGCCAGCCGGTGACGGGCATGACCGTTTTCGCCACCGTGGACGACGAGACCGTGGGCGTGGACGAGGCCTTTGATTTCGAAGGCGCCTCCTGGGTCAGCATGACCCTCTATGTCTCTCCAGGGGACGAGGTCGAATTCAACCTCTTCGATCCGGCCGCCTGCGAGGTGTACGACCTCGAGTTCGAGGTGACCGTGACGGAGGAGGGTGAGGAACTCGCCACGTTCGACGAGCCCGGTGACCTCCCATTCCTGGGTGACGATGCGGTGCTCGGCTGCACCGATGGCGACGCCTGCAACTACGACGACGACGCCAACGTGGACGACGGCTCCTGCGATCTCCCGGAAGACGGCCTCGATTGCGACGGCAACTGCCTCGAAGACGCCGACGAAGACGGCATCTGCGACGGGGACGAGATTCCCGGTTGCACCGACGACACTGCCTGTGACTACGACGCCACAGCCACCGACGACGACGGGTCCTGCACCTATCCCATCGACATCTACGGCACCGATGCCGTGGATTGCAATGGGGACTGCCTCAACGACGACGACGGAGACGGCATTTGCGACGAGGAGGAGACGGTCGGTTGTACCGATTCGGAGGCCTGCAACAGCGGTGACTATACTGACACCGACAACAGCTTCTGCCTCTACCCCGAGGATGTGAACGGTGGCCTCGACTACCTCGATTGTGATGGCAACTGCCTGAACGACGCCGACGGAGACGGAGTCTGCGACGAGGAGGAAATCGTCGGCTGCCAGGACGAGCTGGCCTGCAACTACGACGAGGAAGCCACCGACGCCGGAGCGTGCGACTACGCTGAGGAGGGCCTCGATTGCGACGGCAACTGCCTTGAAGACGCCGATGGTGACGGTGTGTGTGACGGCGAGGAGATCCCCGGCTGCACCGATGCCGACGCTTGCAACTTTGACGCCGACGCGACCGATGAGGACGGATCCTGCGAGTACGCCGAGGACGGCCTCGACTGCGACGGCAACTGCCTCGCGGACGCCGACGGAGATGGCATCTGCGACGGCGATGAGATCGCTGGCTGTTCCGACGAGGGCGCCTGCAACTACGACAACGACGCTACCGACGACGATGGCTCCTGCGAGTACACGAGCTGCGCCGGTTGTACCGATGCCACCGCCTGTAATTACGACGACGACGCCACCCTGGACGACGGCTCCTGCACGTTTGCCGAAGAGGGCCTCGACTGTGATGGCAACTGCCTCGCCGACACCGACGGAGATGGCATCTGCGACGGCGATGATCCGTGCAACGAGCCCGACATGGACGTCGTGGTCCTGCCCGTCATCCCGAACACCCTGATCGCAGACGTGACGCTGGACGGCATGCCCATCGTGGGCGCCACCATCATCGCGACGGCGGACGGTCTCGTGGTGGGCACCGGCATCACCTTCGAATTCGATGGGGCCTCCTGGGTCAACATGAACCTCTACGTCGAGGCGGACCAGACGGTCGAACTCAACCTGTTCGACGCCACCGACTGCGCGCTGTACGAACTCGACTTCGACCTGCTCGCCATCGAGGAAGGTGGAGAACTCGGCACCTTCGACGATCCAGCCGACCTGCCTTACCTCTCGGGTGAGGCCATCGAAGGCTGCATGGACGAGACCGCCTGCAACTACAACGAAAACGCCACCATCCCGGGCACCTGCGTGTACCCGGAGCAGTACTGCGGCGCCGATTACTACGACTGCGATTGTGAATGCCTCAACGATGCCGATGGCGACGGCATCTGTGACGAGGCCGAGGTGCCTGGCTGTACCGATGCCGAGGCCTGCAACTACGACGCCGACGCGACCGATGCGGACGACAGCCTCTGCACCTACCCGGCCGAGGACTACCTCGACTGCGACGGCAACTGCCTGTCCGACGCCGATGGCGACGGCCTGTGCGACGAAGAGGAAGTGCCTGGCTGTACCGATGCCGAGGCCTGCAACTTCGACGAAGACGCCACCGACGAGGACGGCTCCTGCACCTACGCCGAAATCGGCTTCGACTGTGACGGCAATCCGCTCGAGCTAGACCCCTGCGACCCCGAGTGCCTCGCCTTCGACCCGCCGGTCGTGGACTACACCGTCGAATGCCTCGAAGACCTCGAGGACCTGACCTGCGAGAATCCCACGTCCGCACTCAACACCTGCACGGGCACCGAATACGACGAAGTCGCCTGCGTGTCTGCCCCTTACAACATGCCCTACTCGGTGGGCACCGCTACGACCGCCTACGGGGCGGGTCCTGACGCCGCCATCCGCATCTACGGCTTGGAAATGGCCGGCCTCGCCGACTCAGATTACTTCATCGAGACCGGGGATGGATTGACCTTCACCCAATTCGCCAACGACATCGCCATCCTCGAAGGAAGCGTGGCCAACGAGCTCAACCCCGACCAGTCCTTCGACGTCTTCTACGTCTTCGAAGACCGGACCTCCGGGGCCGATTGGGCCGCCCAGGGCAAGGGATTCAAATACATCTACACCTGCAACGACCTGCCGCTTGACGAGTGGGACATCTACCTGCTCAAGAGCGACCAGAGCTACCTGCAGGGAACCGGGGACTTCGAGGGCAGCCTGCTGCAAGTCAACCACGCCCCGAGCAACGGATACTTCGGCTTCCAGGTCGGCCTCGGTGCCAACGACCACAACTGCGAGTACGGGCTCGGCGGTTGGTTCGCCTGGGAGGGAGAAATCAATGGAACCGAAATCAATGGTGCCCTGGGTGACGTGATCACCAACCTCGCCTACGAGGACGTCGTCCCGACCGAAAGCGACCCCTGCGTCACGAACCTCTACACGGTGTTCGACGACAGCTGTGGCGCCATCACCTATGAGCAACAGGTCTGCCGCCTCGACGAGACCGCTCCGCTGTTTGACAACTGCCCGGCGGACACCACGATTTCCTGCGGAGAGCCCCTGCCGGAGCTCCCGCTGGTCACCGCCACCGACAACTGCGACGATCCGGGAAGCCCGATCGTGACCTACCTCGGAGAGTCTGTCGTCGACGAGACGTCCAGCGCCTGCTACACGCTGCAGCGCACCTGGTCCGCCGTCGACCTGTTCGACAACGAGACGCTCTGCGTCCAGCTCATCCATGTGGTGGACACGGAGGCGCCGTCCATCGACCTGACCCTACCGGGCGACCTGCAGGTCCCAGTATCTGCCCTCTGCGCCACCGACCTGTCGACCGACATGACCGGCTTGGCCGAAGCGGTCTTCGCCGACAACTGCGCCTTCGCGTCCGGTGACATCACATACACGGACCTGGTGACTGACAGCACGGCCGCCGGCTGCTACACCATCGAGCGCCAGTGGACCGCCACCGCCGTGGACAGCTGCGGCAACACCGCCATGGACATGGGCATCCAGACCATCGAGGTCATCGACACCCAAGCCCCAATCATCACGCTCAGCGCCACGCAGACGGAAATCGCCTGTGACGCTTGGACCTGCGACCTCGACGCCCTCGTGGACCTCGGCCTCGTGTCTTGGACGGACAACTGCGGAATCGACACCGCCTACATCGACTGCCAGGCCATGTCCGGCGGCTGTGTTTCCCCGGTCCCGACCTGGGATGTCGCCTACACCGTGGTTGACGCTTGCGGCAACTCCACGACGACGCACCAGTTCATCCTCATGATCGACACGGTGGCCCCGACCATCGACATCACCTGCCCGGCCGACGTCGTGGTGGAGCTCGATGGCGACTGCGAAGGTGAACTCGACCCAACCCAATCCGGCGAGGTGGCCATCACCAGCACGGACAACTGTGATGCCGCTCCAACCCTCAGCTATACGATTGAGGACACCGAACCCGACTATACCTGCGCCGACGGCGCCGGCACCTACGTGATCACGCGGACCTTCCACGCGGTCAGCACAGACCACTGCGGCAACACCGCGGAGGCCTCCTGCACCCAAATCCTGACCGTGGTCGACGTGACCGCCCCGGTGGTCACCCAGCTCGAGTGCCCGGCCGACACGGCCGTGATGCTGGACGCCTCCTGCTCGGCTGAATTCGGCACCGACATCCTCGGCCTGCCAACCATTGTCGCCGAGGACGGCTGTGACGCCGACCCCGCCACCTTCCAATTCCACATGGATGGGCCCCTGATGCCCCTCTGTGACGGCAGCGACGGCAGCGCCGACGGAAGCTTCAGCTTCGAGCGGACCTTCTACGCCTGGTCCGTGGATGCCTGCGGCAATGTGGGCGACACGGTGACCTGCGTCCAGACCATCACGGCACTGGACGAGACGGCTCCGGAATTCGGGTCCTTCGATCCCTACCAAGTGGCGTCCTGTGAGATGCTCACCGATCCGACCGACCCGACCCAAGTGCCCCTCGAGGCCTTCGACAACTGCGACGATGACCTCTCCGTCTCCATCGAGGCCTGGCCGCTCAGCGGCGTCTGCCCAGGCAGCTGGATGCGGATCTGGACGGTCGAGGACGACTGTGGCAACAGTGCCGTGGCCGAGCAGTACATCTCCCTGTACGACGACGAGGCCCCGGTCATCACCTGCCCGGACGACACCACCCTCACGCTCGACATGGACATCTCCGACGACACCACCACGGTCGCCCTCGGCATGGCCACGGCCTTTGACAACTGCAGTGCCCTCGAGGAGATCGACATCACCTGGACCGACTCCGACTTCATGGTCGACTGCACCGGGGATGACGACCAGCCCGAAGGCACGATGACCTTCACGCGGACCTTCACGGCTTACGACTTCTGCGACAATGCCGCCAGCTGCGAGCAGACCATCACCCTGATCGACGAGCTCGGTCCGATGGCCGAGGTGTCCGACGTGACCCTGCCCTGTGCCGAATATGATCCCGCCACCACCTACGGGGAATTCTCTGCCACGGACAACTTCGACACCGATGTGGCCTGGACCTGGGAAGAGGACAGCGTCTACGCCCAGGCGTGCACCGGAACCTTCATGGTCCACCGCACGTGGACCTTCGTGGACGACTGCGGCAACAGCACGGATGTGCACCAGACGATCACGGTCTTCGACGACGTCGCCCCGGTGGTGACCTTCGGCGAGATGCTCGTCGAGATGTCCTGCGAGGACTACGACGATGCAGTGATCGACGACAACATCCTCATCGACGTCGTGGACGAATGTGGAAGCGAGGTCACCATCACCTTCTTCGACACCCCGTTCAGCGGTGGATGCGTCCAGCCGATCGGCATCTTCATGCGCACGTACACCTTCGAGGACGATTGCGGAAACGCCAACATGTTCGAGCAGTTCATTGAGCTGTACGATGACACCCCGCCGACCGCCACCATCACCTGCCCCGCCGACACCGTGCTCGCCGCGGACGCCGACTGCAGCGCCGACCTCTCCGTCGACGCCCTCGGCCTGGCCGAGGTGATCGCCACGGACAACTGCGGTGGTGCCGCCCCGGACGTGGAGATGTCCTGGACCGACCACGACACCACGATTACCTGCGCCGGCAGCTTGAGCTTCACGCGGACGTTCACGGCCACGGCCATCGACAACTGCGGAAACGAGACCACGGTCAGCTGTAGCCAATCCATCGGCGTGGCCGACCAAGCCGCTCCGGAGTTCGTCGAAGCCCTTCCGATGGACGCCAACGTGTCCTGTGACGCCGTGCCCGCCGCGGCCGTGCTTACAGCGACCGATGCCTGTGACGGCATGCCCGCCGTCGCGTTCACGGAGACCCTCAGCGACGACGACGATTGCGCCAGCAACTACACCCTCCTGCGCAGCTGGACGGCCACGGACGATTGCGGCAACAGCACCACCCACGAGCAGACGCTCACCGTGGTGGACGAGACCGCTCCGGCGTGGACGACCGAACTGCCTGCCGACACCACCGTGTCCTGTGACGCCATCCCGGCGGCGGCCACGCTCATGGCCACCGACAACTGCGATGGCGACGTCGAGGTGACCTTCAATGAGGGATCCACGGCGGGAGACTGCGCCGAGGGGCAGACCCTGACCCGCACCTGGAGCACGATGGACTGCGCTGGAAACAGCCTGGCCCACATCCAGACCATCACCGTCGTGGACACCACGGCTCCGGTCATCAGCGGCCCGCTCTCCCTCGAGGTCGACTGCAGTGACTGGGGGATGGACACGCTCTACGCCTCAGTCATCGACAACTGCGATGCGGACATCGAGCTCCAGCTGCTCTCCGAGGAGGAGTTCAGCGGCTCCTGTGCCGGCAGCTACCTCTTGACCTACGTGGCCATGGATGCCTGCGGCAATGCCGATACGCTCATCCAGTCCATCGACCTGACCGACACCGAGGCTCCGGTCTTCACCTTTGTCCCTCAAGACACCACGCTGTCCTGTGACGACGACTTCGGGGTGGGCAGCCTGGGCGCTGCCGAGGCCATGGACAACTGCGACTCCGAGGTGGAGATCGGGTACTCCGACAGCATTGTCCTGCTCAATGACTGCGCCGGAACGGCCGAGGTCATCCGCACTTGGACGGCCGAGGACGAGTGTGGCAACAACAAGACGGTGGATCAGCTGATCACCCTGATCGACACGACGGCCCCCGAGTTCACCGAGGCCCTGCCGGGTGATGCGACCGTGTCCTGCGACGCCGTGCCAATGCCGGAGACGCTGACGGCCACGGACAACTGCGACCCTGCGGTGTTCGTCCAGTTTACCGAGACGCAATCCGACGACGACCTGTGTCCGACCGATTACACCCTGACCCGGGTGTGGACAGTGACGGACTGCGCCGGCAACGAGATCAGCCACTCCCAGACGCTGGCTGTGGTGGACACCGAAGCCCCCATCTTCACGACGGGACCGCTCGACGCCACCGTGGAATGCGACGCGGTTCCGGCCCCGGCCAGTGTGACCTCGCTGCAGGCCGATGACAATTGCGACAATGCCTTGACCTACACCTATGAGGGTGAAACCTTCGAGGGCGGTGACTGCGCCAACAGCTACACGCTGTTCCGCCATTGGTCCGCGACCGATTGTTCCGGCAACTCGAGCAGCTGGATGCAGACGCTGACCGTGATCGACACCCAGGCTCCGGCCCTCGATGTGACGTTTGCGGATGGGTCCGCTGCACACGACACGACCGTTTCCTGCCTCGACGAGGTGCCGACGCTCGCCGCCTCGACCGAGGACGCCTGTGACGGCGCTCCGATGCTCAGTGCGACAACCGACACCCTCGGACTGGACGGATGCGGCAACGCCACCCTCGAATTCCACTTCGAGTCCGTGGATGCCTGCGGCAACCTGACCACCGCCGACTACACCGTGACCGTCCTCGACGAGACCGCCCCGGTCTTCCTCGACGTCTGCGGCATCGAGAACGGCGGTACGATTGACGTCTGCGCCGAAGACTACAACGGCGACAGCCTGCTGCCATCCACTGAGCCGTGCAACGTGTCCGCCGAGGACAACTGTGGAAGCGACGTGGCCCTCGACATGGCCACCACGATGGTGGGCGCCTACGCCCCCAACGACAGTGTGGACCAGTACTGCACGACGGTGACTCCGGAAGCTTTTGCCTCCGACGAGACCTGCAACGGCTACGACACCCACTCCGTGCGGCTCTTCAACTTCCTCGGTGACGAGTTCTACTCCACCATCGGAGACGGCCTGGTGAGCCAGTTGCCCAATGGCGACTGGGTCATCGAGAAGACCGTGGTGAGCAACGACGACCCGAACTCCGGTTGGAACGTCTCCTTCACCCTGACCGACGGCATGGACTTCGACACCTGGTCCGACCAGGATTTCCCGACCAGCTACAAGCAGGACTGCGAGAACATCCTCGACGACCACGAGAACTGGACCTACTGGTTCCTCTCCGAGGGCACGCTCACGGGATGGGGCGGCTATGACGGCAGCTTCCTGACCTGCACGCACCAGCCGGCCAACCAGTTCTACCGTTTCCAGATCGGACTCGGCGCCAACAACATGAACGAGAACCACGGATACAGCGGTTGGTTCACCTACACCGGAACGCACATGAGCACTCCGGTCATGGGGTCCGGTGACTTCTTCGGCGATCTCGACTGCACCCTGCCGTACCAGATCGAGTACGACTACACGGCCACGGACTGCAGCGGAAACAGCGCCGACTTCGGCTACACCGTGAACATCACCGGAGAGGTATGCGATCCCGATGGAACGGGAGCCGGCCTCGTCGGCACGGGCACCACGGGCACTGCAGACTCCGGTTCGGATGTGGCCGCCGCTGCGGCCGAGCCCCGCGGCCCGATTCAGGTGTCCCACATCGTCCCGAACCCGACGCAGGACTTCGCCCAGATCGGATTCAACGCCCTGGAGTCCATGCGCCTCGAGGTCAGCCTCTACGATGCGTCCGGCATGTTCATCAAATCCCTCTTCGATGGACGAGTCGAGAAAAACCAGATGTACACGCTCGACATCCAGGCCTCTGCCCTCCAGAGCGGGGTCTACCAGGTGCGGATGAGCTCGCAGAACGTCAGCATCGTGAAGCAGTTCCTCGTGACCGAATGAACTCCGGAGTCAAAACAAATCAAGGCCATCCCCCGTCCTTCGGGACGGGGGGTGATCCTCGGACACCCGACTCCACGACCCCGATGCGGAGATGCATTCCTCCCATGGAAACAAACCGCGTCCCCCGTACTTTTCTGTCCATGACCCATTCGTTTCCCACCAACCGCCCCCTGTTCCTGCTGGTCCTGATGCTGTCCTTCGGCATCACGGCCTCGGCCCAATGGCCGTACAACCCGAATGCCGACGGGGACACCCTGATCGGCACCGGTGACGTACTCGAGCTGTTGACCCTTTTCGGCCTCCCTTGGGAGGATGATGGCGTACTCGGCCTCGAAAGTGGAGGGACTGGCGCCGCCTCAGCAGACGCCGCCCGGGACTCACTCGGCTTGAGCGCCATTTGCGACTCCACCACGGTTCAGGGCATCAACACCTACGTCTGGACCTGGGTCGAGGACGACATGCGGGTCACCGGCCAGATGGCCCAAGGGCGGAACGTGGTGGCGAGCGGCTCCTTTGCTTCGGCCATGGGCGATGGCAGCGATGCGACCGGCAATTACAGCCACGCGACCAACCGAAACACCACCGCCAGCGGAACCTGCTCGAGCGCCATGGGAGAAGGTACCGAGGCCACCGGCACGGCTGCCCACTCCCAGGGCATGTTCACAGATGCCACCGGCACCACGGCCCACGCCCAGGGGTACAACACCAAGGCCTTGTCCAACTATGCCCACAGCGAGGGATATGGCTCCATCGCCAACAACACCGCCGCCCACGCCGAAGGCTGGAACACCTTGGCTTCCGGCCTGTTCAGCCATGCCTCGAACCGGAATACGGTCGCCAGTGCCACCTGTGCTCACGCCGTGGGGGAAGGCACGGAAGCCACCGCCGACGCCTCCGCCAGCGAGGGCTACTACACTGTGGCCTCCGGTTTCGCCGGTCACGCGGAAGGGTACCAGACCACGGCCAGCGCCTACGCCTCCAGCGCCGGCGGCTACTACACCGTGGCCGATCAGGTCTATCAGACGGCCGTGGGCAAGTACAACAGCGCTGCCCAAACGGGCGTCCTGTTCGCCGTCGGCAACGGAACCGCCATCGACATGCGCTCGGATGCCCTGCAGATTCATGAGGATGGCCATGCCGTGCTGGCGGGAGACCTCGAGTTTGCCGGCATCAGCCTACAGGACACCCTCGCCAACCTCAACAGCCGGATCACCGCGCTCGAGGCCATCATCGAGGCCCTTGTCGGAGAGATCACCCCGGCCGAGAACGACTGAATCCGAAACTGCACCCCGAGATGTGGTGTGGTGGCCCGCTTTCCTTAATTTCGCGCCGATTCTTCGCGGAATTCCCCATGGTGTAATGGCAACACTACTGATTTTGGTTCAGTCATTCTAGGTTCGAGTCCTAGTGGGGAAACCACGAAGTATCCGACGAGAGTCAATGCGACCGCACGAAGACCGGCACGAGGGTGACCGGTCTTTTTCTTTTCCGTGCCACCTTGTCGGCCGATGGAAAACGACGTCCTGAATCTGATCAATGGAGTGCTTCAACCCGCGTTGGGCGGGGAGTGGCTTGACAATGTCGAACCGGCGACCGGAGCGGTCTATGGGCGGATTGCCCGGTCTGGTGCGGACGATGTCGAGGCCGCTGTGACTGCGGCGCGCGCGGCCTTCCCCGAGTGGCGCGCCTGGTCCCCGGCCGAACGACGGGCCGTCCTGCACCGCCTCGCCGACAAGGTGGCCGAGAACGCCGCCCTCCTCGCCGAGGCCGAGGCCCGGGACAACGGCAAACCGGTCTCCCTCGCCACCGCCGTGGACATTCCGCGCGCCGAACAGAACCTGCGCTTCTATGCTTCCGCCGCCGAGCAGTTCGCCAGCGAGAGCCACACCATGGGAGACGGCACGGTCAACTACACCTTGCGGAAGCCCTTGGGCGTGGTCGGGTGCATCAGCCCGTGGAACCTGCCCCTCTACCTCTTCACATGGAAGATTGCCCCGGCGCTGGCGAGTGGCAATTGCGTCGTGGCCAAGCCGAGCGAGGTCACGCCGATGACCGCCTTCCTCCTCGGCAAGTGGGCCAAGGAAGTCGGGCTGCCCGACGGTGTGCTCAACATCCTGCACGGCCTCGGACCCGAGGTGGGCCAGGCCATGGTCGACCATCATCATGTGCGGGCCATTTCCTTCACCGGGGGGTCCTCCACGGGCGCGGCCATTTCTGCCGCAGCCGCCCCCAAATTCAAGAAACTCTCGCTCGAACTCGGGGGCAAGAATGCCACCATTGTCTTCGACGACTGCGACTTCGATGCCGCCCTGTCGACTGCGATCCGCTCCGCCTTCGCCAACCAGGGTCAGATTTGCCTGTGCGGTTCGCGCATCCTGGTGCAGGACACGATCTACGAGCGGTTCCGCGATGCCATGGTCGACAAGGTCTCCCGCATGCGCATCGGAGACCCGATGGACCCGGAGACCAAGATGGGTGCCGTCGTGTCACGGGCCCACCGCGACAAGGTGCTCGCCGCCATTGCCACCGCGCGGGGGGAAGGGGGCACCATCCTGTGCGGAGGAGGGCGCCACCAGCCACGCGAGTCCCGGCTTCAGGGCGGATTCTTCGTGCAGCCCACGCTCATCGAGGGGCTCGACCACACGTGCGTGACCAACCGGGAAGAGATCTTCGGTCCGGTGGCCACACTCCAATCCTTCTCGAACGAACGCGAAGCGCTGGGGCTCGCCAATGCCACCAAGTACGGCTTGTCCGCCTCTGTGTGGACTCGGGACCTGCAGCGGGCGCACCGGGTCGCGGCCGGAATCGACACGGGCATGGTCTGGATCAACTGTTGGCTGGTGCGCGACCTGCGCACCCCGTTCGGCGGAACCCGACAATCCGGTGTGGGCCGGGAAGGCGGCTACAACAGCATGCGCTTCTTCACGGAGCCGCAGAACGTCTGCGTCAAGCTCTGAGCCCTTCAACCGGAGCAATCCACAAGGTCCTGTAGCGCAACCTGTTGGGACCAGCCCTCACGGGCCGCTGCTGTGCGCGACTTTCACATCATGATGTCCCGTCAATCGACCGTGTGGATGGCCTTGTCCATCCTCTTTGTCACCGGCTGCGTGCCAATGAGCCAATTCGCCGAGGTCCGCGACGACCGCGATGCCCTCGATCAGGACCTGGAAACCCTGACCCAACAGGTCGAGGCGCTCCGGCTCGCCGTCGCCGAAAAGGACGGTCAGGCCCGGGAGGATGCCCGAAAAATGGAGGCCCTCGCCGCGGACACGGCCCGGTGCGGCACCGCCCTCCGCAGCTGCGGCGCCCGCAATGCGGAGTTGGAAGCCCTCAATGCCATGCTCACCGAAGAGCTCGAACGGAAACGAAGCGCATCCGGTGCGGAACAGGCCGCCCTGCTGTCCGAGCTCCAGCGGATTCGGGCCGACCTCCAATTCCAGGAGGACAGTCTCCTCGCGCTTGATCGCGACCTGCGGGACAGAGAAGCCCGTGTGGCGGAATTGACGCGCCTGCTCGAGGCCCAGAAGTCGGCTGGTGAGGCCCTCAAAACCAAACTGAACGACGCCCTGTTCGCCTTCCGGAACCGGGGGCTCGAGGTCGAAGAGCGGGACGGCAAGGTTTACGTGCGGCTCGCCTCCAAGCTCTTGTTCGCCTCGGGCAGCACCGCGATCGACCCGGAAGGGCGAAACGCCCTCATCGGGCTCGCCCGCGCCATCGAAGGGGAAACGGGCTTCGAGATTGTGGTCGAGGGCCACACCGACGACGTCGCCTTCAACAGCTCAACCTCCCCGAAGAACAACTGGGAACTCAGTGTGCTCCGCTCCACGGCGGTGGTCGAGGTGTTGACCGCAAACAGCGGCCTCGATCCCGCACAGCTGACCGCGGCGGGACGCAGCGAGTTCCACCCGCGGGATCCGGAGGACCGCAACCGGAACCGCCGGATTGAAGTGGTCCTCAGTCCGAAACTCGACGGGCTGTACGACCTGCTGGAAGAGTGATCAGTTGATCGGCAGCAGGAACGACCCCTGCGCGATGCTGATGCCGCCGGTGCCATCGGCCCCGATGAGGCTACCACCAAAGGTCCCCACCACGATGCCCCCGGCTTCCGGGAGGATGTAGAGGATTTCGACGGTGAAGTTGGCGCCCGGCTGAGCCGAGGTGTACATCTGGCCGCCCGGTGCATTGTAGGTGCAGACGCCCGCTGGGGCGCTGCCCTCGTTCAGCGCAATCTGGGCTCCCGCAATCCATCCGACTGAGGGCTCGGGAAGCGTCATGCCGATGCCGTCCGTGGTGATGGACACGCCCCCGAGGTTCAAGGTGGTGCCGTCCAGGCTGCAGGTGGTCTCGAAGTCCGCCGTCAGCTCAGTGCCATTGGCTTTCCAGTCCATCATGCCGTCACAAGGCGGGCAAATGGTGCCTCCGCAGTCGATGTAGAGTTCATCGCCGTCGAGCAGGCCATTGGTGCAGTCGCCGTCCGTCGGGCAAGCGGGACAATCCGGGCCGCCACAGTCCACGCCGAGTTCCTCGCCGTTGAGCAGGCCATCCTCGCAGCTCGGGCACGGCTCGCAATCCGGGCCGCCGCAGTCCACGTCGATTTCGTTTCCGTTCAGGAGCCCGTCGCCGCAGAGCTCACCGCAATCGATTCCCGTGTCCCCGCCACAGTCGATGCCGGTCTCTCCCGGGTCGAGCTGACCGTTGAAGTTGACATCGCAGGGGGCGCATTCGCCACCGCAATCCACCCATTGCTCGCCGAGGACCTGGTCCCACACCCCGTTCTCACAGGGGTCACAGGGCTGGCAGATCGGGCCACCGCAGTCCACGAGCTCCTCCCCGTTGTTGAGGATGCCATCGAAGCAGTTCGGTGGGATCAGGTTGTCGTCGTTGAGGCAGGATGTGCCGAGCACGACGGCAAGAATGGCGAAGGCGCCGAGGGCGAATGTGGGAAGGCGGAACGAGGTCATCGTTGTATCTTTCAGGCTGCGCAAATTAAGGGAGTTCACTTCGATTTGAACGCGGTCCGGCGGTCGGAACGCCGGAGACCATCCCCTTGCGCATCCGTTGTCATGACCCGTCCTCCTCGCGTCCCCCCTGCTGATTGGTCCCCACGCGACAGCGGTGGCGGCCAAGAGGGCAACCTCAACGCCGAGGCGTTGGTTGCACGGATGCTGCAGCTTCGCGGCATTCAGGGCGAGGCGCAGGACGCCTTCTTCCACCCCGATCTGGACGACCTGCACGACCCGCTGCTGATGCTCGGCATGGAGCAAGCGGTGGACCGGCTGATGCTGGCCCAGCGACGGGGAGAGCGCATCATGGCCTACGGAGACTACGACGTGGATGGGGCCACGTCCGTCGCCCTGATCCAAGAGTTTCTCGAAAACAATGGGTTCGATGTCGTGCCGTACATCCCCGACCGCTATAGCGAAGGCTATGGCCTGTCGAAGGAGGGAGTCCGGTCCGCCTCGGCCACGGGGTGTGGCCTCATCATCACCCTCGATTGCGGCATCCGGGCCGTAGACCGGGTGCGCGATGCGAAGGACAAGGGCATCGACGTCATCATCTGCGACCACCACCTGCCGGGCGTCACCATGCCCGAAGCACACACCATCCTGAACCCCAAGCAACCCGATTGCCTGTACCCCTTCAAGGAGCTCAGCGGATGTGGGGTCGCCTTCAAACTCATCCAAGCCCTGACGGACCGCATCGGCCTCTCACCATGGAGTGCCTATGACAGCTTGGACCTCGTGGCCCTCAGCATCGCATCGGACCTCGTCGAGGTCACGGGGGAGAACCGGGTCCTGCTCCACCACGGGTTGAAGACGGTCTCCCGCAACTCCCGGCCGGGCATCCGCGCCCTCCTTCAGATTGTCCACTGCACCCCGGACTACCTGACCGTGCGGGACATCATCTCGCGCATCAGCCCCCGCATCAACGCAGCGGGGCGGATGTCCCGGGCCACGGAGGCCGTCGACCTGCTGACAGCCCGCAACGAGCAACGTGCCGCCGAACTCGCCACCAACCTCGACCGGCTCAACAACATCCGGCGGTCCTACGACGAACAGGTCACGGCCGCCGCCATCCAGCAGCTCTCGGAACGCCCCGAATTCCAGCACATCAACATCGTCTGGGGCCAAAACTGGCACCGAGGCGTCATCGGCATCGTGGCCACGCGCCTCATTGAGCACCGCTACCGTCCCAGCGTCGTCATCAGCGATGACAATGGGGTCCTCGTGGGCAGCGCCCGGTCCACCCCGGGATTGGACATCCATGCCCTCATCCGGGAATGCAAGGAGCACCTCATCCAATACGGAGGACACGCGATGGCCGCCGGCATCACAGTCAAGCCGGGCTCCGCCCAGGCCTTCGCCCAAGCGCTCGACGCAGCCGTGGGGCGGGAATTGGAATCAGTGAGCCGGCGGGAGCCCCGCCATTATGACATGGAGGTCTCCATTGCCCAGTGCACGCCGGACCTCCTGCGCCGCCTGCGGAAATTCGAACCGTTCGGCCCGGGCTCTCCGGCGCCGGTGTTTCTCGCGCGGGATGTGCGGCTGACGCAATCGCCCCGCCAAGTGGGACGGGAAGGCCGTCACCTGAGGTTGTCCATGGACGCCGGCGAGGGGCGTTCACTCGATTCCGTAGGCTTCGGGATGGGTCACCGGCACGCCGCCTTGGCCGCCGCGGACTCCGTGGATGTCGTCTTTCGGGTGGAGACCGAGTGCTACCGGGGGGTCCTGCAGCCGAGGATCACCCTCCTCGACTTCTGGACGGACCGCCACTGATCGGCATCAAGGTCGGGAACCAGCCGACTCCACATCCTCCTTGGCAGGATTGAGGATGACGGTCTTGAAGTGCTCGGAGATCTTGAAGACCCGAGACGACACCGACATCTTCCGGCGAAGCAGGTCCTTCTCCTCTTCCAATGGATTCTCTGAAGTGGAGGGATCCTCGGCCATCTCCGCCAACCTCCGCGTGATGCGGGCACCCTCGAAGTGGGCTTCGTCGAGCATCAGCCGCAGCAATGCGCCGCGCATCGCCTCCTTCAGGTTCTGCTCTTCCGTTTCCGGACGGATGCCGTGGCGCTTGGTCCAGTTCTCACTCAGCCCGAATTCAGAGATGGCGAGATCCGCCATCAGCTCGGCCACCTCGGTCTCGGAGGAGGCAAAATCCTCGAGGCCGGGAATGTGGCCTTCGCCCATCTGTTCGCGGAAATGCCGCAGCACCCCGTCCACCACAGGATGACGGATGGCCACAGCCATGTTGTCCAATTCGGTGATGAGCACCTCGGCCAAGGTGACCTCGACCGTGGCCGGCTCCGCAGAATCCGACGCTTCGGTGGCCGGTTCGGGGGCATCCCCGTTCTCTTCGGTCGCCTCCGGCTTGACCTCGGGCGGCACCTCCACCGTGACGTGGTGGCGGCCGTACTGCAACAGCAGGCGAAGCAAATCCACCTCACGCCCGCCACGGCCCACGCGGCCAATCAACCGGGGGGCGCTGAAGGGAGCGTCCGCCTTTGGCGCCAACGAGGGCAACGGTGCTTTGGCCTTCTTCTCAAGGAGGTTCCGCGCCTGGCGGCCAAGTTCCGAGAGCAGGTCATCGACCTGCATGCCGAGCCGGCGGGCACTTTCCTGCACGTAGACCGTGCGCTTGAGCTCGTCGGGCACCTCGGCGATGCTCTTGACGACACTCCGCACGAGCTCCGTGCGCTTCAGCGGATCGCCCTGGGCCTCTTCGTCAAGGAGGTCAATCTTGAAGCGGATGAAGTCCTGGCTGTTCTCCTCGAGCCACGCCATGAGCTCCTCCTGGCCCATCCGCTTGGCGAATGTATCGGGATCCTCCCCGTCCGGCAGGACGGCCACCTTGACATCGAGGCCCTCGCCCAGCACGATGTCCACCCCACGGATGGCCGCGCGCAGACCGGCCGGGTCCCCGTCGAAGAGCATCGTGATGTTCTTGCTGAACCGGCGCAGGAGGCGCACCTGCTCCACCGTGAGGGCGGTGCCCGAACTGGCCACCACCTGCTCGACGCCCGCCTGGCGCATCGCCATGACATCGGTGTAGCCCTCGACGAGGATGGCCCGGTCCGCCCTGACGATGGCGTTGCGGGCGAGGTGGATGCCATAGAGTGCCCGGGACTTGTCGTAGAGCGGGCTCTCCGGGCTGTTGACGTATTTGGGGACCTTCTTGTCGGTCTTCAACGTGCGGCCGCCGAAGCCGATGAAGCGGCCCGTCACATCCCGGATCGGGAACATCACCCGGCCGCGGTAGAAATCGTAGAGTGTGCCGTCCTCGCGCTTCTTGCAGAGCCCGCTCGACAGCAGCCACTTCTCCTGATAGCCCGCCTTCCGGGCCGCCTCGGCGAGGGCGCCGTCCTCACCCCACGGGGTGTCCGGGCAGTAGCCGATGGCAAAATCGGACAAGGTGGCATCGCCGAAGCCACGTTGGCGGAAGTACCCCAGGCCGACGCTCTTGCCCTCCCCGGTCTCATGGAGCTGCTCCTGGAACCACTTCTGGGCCCAGGTGGCGAGGTTGGCGAGGCTTTCGCGTTCGGTTTGCTCGGCCTGCTCCTCGGCGGTCAGCTGCCGCTCCTCGACTTCGATGCCGTATTTGTTGGCGAGCCAACGGAGCGCCTCCGGATAAGAGAGCTTCTCATGCTCCATCAGGAAGGTCACGGCACTGCCTCCCTTGCCGGAGCTGAAATCCTTGAAAATGCCCTTGCCAGGGACAACGTAGAAGGACGGCGTCTTCTCGTTGGTGAACGGACTCAGCCCGCGCATGCTCGTCCCGCTCTTCTTGAGCTGAACGAACTCACCGACCACCTCTTCGATGACGGTGGCCTGCATGATGGCGTCGACGGTGTCCTTCGGGATCATGGGGGCGAAAAACGGAAAGGAAAGGTAGGGCTTGCGACGCGTCCCCCACGCCCCGCTGACAACCCGGAATCCGTCAGTCGGCGATGAGCTTGAAGCCCTTGCCGTGGACGTTGAGGATTTCCACCCGTGAATCCTCCTTGAGGTGCTTTCGCAGCTTGGCGATGTACACGTCCATGCTCCGCCCGTTGAAATAGTTCGCGTCGCCCCAGATGGCGTTCAGCGCATACTCCCGTTCGAGCAGGGCATTCTTGGCCTTGGCAAGGAGGAAGAGCAATTCGTTTTCCTTGGTCGTCAGGCGCTGGGCCTCGTCTCCGTTTCGCAATTCCTGACGGTTGTAGTCGTAGGTGTACAGGCCGATCGTCATCTCGCCCACCTCGTCCTCGGTGTCGGGCAGGGCGGCGGACCGCCTCAGGATGGCCTCGATGCGGGCCTCGAGCTCATCCATCGAGAAGGGCTTCGTCATGTAATCATCCGCACCCACTTTGAAGCCTTGGAGCGTGTCCTCCCGCTGGCTCTTGGCCGTGAGGAAGAGGATGGGCACGTGGCGGTTGAGACCCCGGATCTCTTCGGCGACCTGATATCCGTCCTTGACGGGCATCATCACATCGAGGATGACGAAGTCGTAGGATCCGACGCGGAAGTTGCGCACGCCCTCGGCCCCGTCCTGGGCCCAGGTGGTGTTGTATCCCTTGCGGGTGAGGAAATCGGACAGGAGCTTGCCGAGGTTCGGATCGTCCTCGCAAAGCAGGATGTCGAGCTGTTGTTTCATGCGGTCGTCGATTGGGGAAAAACCAGTGTGAACGTGCTGCCTTCCCCGGGTACACTCACAACGTCAATTTCGGCTCCATGTTGCTGCATGACGGCATGCACGTAACTCAAGCCGAGGCCGAAGCCCTTGACGTCGTGGACATTTCCGGTGGGCACACGATACAGCTTGTCAAAAACCTTGCCAATGTGTTCGCGGGAAATTCCGATGCCATTGTCGGTGAAGGCCACGTGCAGGGCGCCGGGCTCATTCCACGACCGCACCGTCAGGCGCGGGGACTCCCCTCCGTACTTGATGGCATTGTCCACGAGGTTGAAGACGACGTTCATCAAGTGGGTGCGGTCCCCGTCGATGATGGGGTCTGTCGCCGCCAGCTGGCTCGCGGTCGCGCCGCCCTGCTTCTTGATGTGGATGGCGTGGTTGCGCAGGACCTCCTTGAGCAGGTCATGGAAATTGACCCGCTGCCGGAACAGCTCGAGTTCACCCTGGTCGAGCATGGCCGCCCGGAGCACGTTTTCCACGAGCTGGCCCAAGCGCTTGTTCTCCGACCGGATCAGGTGGACGTAGTACCGCACGTTGTCTGCATCGGCCGCCATGGCCGGATCGAGCAGGGCCTCACCCGCCAATCCAATCGTGGAGATCGGGGTCTTGAGCTCGTGCGTCATGTTGTTGATGAGGTCGCTTTTCAGGCGGTTCAGGCGCTCGGCCTTGCGCAACCCGTTGGTCGCGTAAACCGTGAAGAAGACCAGGACGATCATCAGGACCAGGTTGGCAGTGAGCTCAACCCACATGTTGCCGGCCAGCTTGAGGTTCTTGCCCGGGAAATGCACCGTGTAGAGCTGGACCTCCTGGAGGGCCCGGGCATCGCCCGCGGAAATCCGGTAGCCCTCCTCCTGAAACCGGTCGAGAAGGTCGACGTCGTCATCCCTCAGGAAGACCGGACGGCCATAGCGGTCGAGCAGGGCGGAACGGAATTCGAAGTCGACGTTGCGGTTGTCGAGCACCGCACGCAGCAGGCTGTCGGCCACCCCCATGGCCCGCTCCCTTTGCTCGGCCGCTTCCGCCCGCACCACCGCGAGGCTGTCGGCCATGGGTCCCGAAGACGGCGCGAGGCCCGGGGAGGGCGGTGCCGGAAAGGAGGCCGGACTGAGGGCCAGCACCGATTGCACCTCGACCAGCGCCGTCCGGGCCTGCTCGTCGAACAACGCACTCCGGGCCTCCACGAGCGCCCGGATCCAACTAAACTGCAGAGCGAGCAAGCCCACGAGGAGTCCCCCCATGCCCACCACCAAGATCGTCGTCCGTCTCTGCTGCATGCCGTAAAATTACAGGTGGGTTCACGGCATCCATCCCCGAACTATCTTTGCACCCCTCGAACGAGCGCTCATGCACGACTCTCCCATCCGCATTCTCGCCGGTTCCGCGTCACAGGACCTCGGTTCCCGCATCGCCATGGGCTATGGAGAACCGCTGTGCAACGTGAAGCACACCGTCTTCAGTGACGGGGAATTCCGGGTCAGCATCGAGGAGACCGTGCGCGGAAAGGAGGTGGTCATCGTGCAGAGCACGTTCCCGCCCTCCGACAACCTGATGGAGCTGTTGATGCTCATCGACGCCGCCAAGCGGGCCTCCGCCAAGCGCATCGTCGCGGTCATCCCCTACTTCGGGTTCGCACGTCAGGACCGCAAAGACGCTCCCCGTGTGGCCATCGGCGCCAAGCTCATCGCCAACATGCTCACCGCGGCCGGCGTTGACCGGGTCATCACCATGGACCTGCACGCCGACCAGATTCAGGGCTTCTTCGAGGTTCCGGTCGACCACCTCTACGGTTCGGCGGTCTTCCTGCCCTACCTCGAGTCGATGAACACGGACAACCTGCTCATTGCTACGCCGGATACGGGCGGCACGAAGCGGGCCAACGCCTTTGCCAAGTACCTCGGCGTGGACATGGCCATCTGCTACAAGCAGCGGAAGGTCGCCAACCAAGTTGCCAGCATGCGGGTCATCGGCGACGTGGAAGGCAAGGATGTGGTCCTGGTCGACGACATCTGCGACACGGCCGGCACATTGACCAAAGCCGCCGGCCTGATGATGGAACACGGCGCCGCGACCGTGCGCGCTGTCTGCACTCACCCCGTGCTCTCCGGACCCGCCTACGAGCGGATCGCGGACAGCGCCCTCACCGAGCTCGTCGTGACCGACAGCATTCCGCTGCGGGACGACAAGCCCTCCGACAAGATTACCGTGCTCGGTTGTTCGGACCTGTTCTCCACCGTCATCCGGTGCCTGGTCCAGAACGAGAGCATCAGTTCGCATTTTCTCATCACCTAAATCACAACCATGAAAACTGCTTCATTGAGCGGCTCTCCTCGAGAGGGCGTAGGGAAGAAGGATGCAGCCGGTCTGCGCGCCAAGGGCCAAGTCCCCGGTGTGCTTTACGGCGGCTCCGAGCAGGTTCATTTCCACGTGAACGAAGTCCAGCTGAACAAGCTGATCTTCACGCCGGATACGTACCGCTTCCAATTCGAAGTCGGTGGCACGACGTACGATTGCGTCGTCCAGGACATCCAGTTCCACCCCGTGACGGACCGCATCGTCCACATCGATCTGCTCCAGATCTTCCCGGACAAGCCGATTCGCGTCAAGCTGCCCGTCAGCACCGAAGGCGCGAGTGTCGGTGTCCGGAACGGCGGACGTCTCCATGTGGTCTACCGCCGCCTTCCGGTGGTGGGTCTGGCCGACCAGATTCCCGAGACCGTGATGGTGGACATCAGCGACCTCGACATCGGCGACTCCATCCGCGTGGGTCAAATGAGTGTCGAGGGATGCCAGATTCCGCTGAACGAGTCCGCCGTGATCCTCGGAGTCCGCCGCACCCGTGCCGCCATGTCTGCTGCTGCAGGCGAGGAGGAAGGCGCTGAAGGTGCTGAGGTGGCCGAAGGTGCTGAGGCTGGTGCCGAGGCGGCTGGCGGCGAGGAGTAATCCCCCTCCTGCATGAAGTACCTGCTGGTCGGCCTCGGGAATCCCGGGGCCGAATATGCCCGCACGCGCCACAACATCGGCTTCATGGCCCTGGATGCCCTTGCCCGAAAGGGCGAGGTCGAGTTCAAGGCGGATCGGCTCGGTGATGTGGCGCGGTGCCGGCACCGCGGCCGGCAGCTTGTGCTTCTCAAACCCTCCACCTTCATGAACCTCAGCGGCAAGGCGGTCCGGCATTGGCTGGACGCTGAAAAGCTGGGGCTGGATCGTCTCTTGGTCGTCACCGACGACATCCACTTGCCCTTCGGGACCCTGCGTCTGCGTGGCAAGGGGAGCGATGGAGGGCACAACGGCCTCAAAGACATCCAATCGGTGCTCGGGAGTTCGGCCTATCCCCGCCTTCGCTTTGGCGTCGGGGCGGAATTCGGCCCGGGCCGGCAGGTCGACCATGTGCTCGGTTCGTTCTCCGCAGAAGAGGAGGCCGCCATGGAGGAGCGGCTCGACAAGGTTGTCGGGCTCATGCACAGCTTCGCCTTTGTCGGCCTGCAGCGCACGATGAGCGCGTTCAACAACACGTGACCCACACCCTCAAGGAAGGGCGACGGCTCAAGGTCAGCCGTTTGCGGGGTGACCGTACAGCCCGCGCTCCCGGATCACGGCCGCGGCCGCGTCGGGCAAGAGGTATCGTGCCGAATCCCCCTTGGCCAAGGCCGAGCGGAGATACGTGCTCGAAATGCTGATGATGGGGGCGGGACTCATCACGATGTGCTCCCCATCCGGGCTCACCGTTCCTTCTACGCTCGCTGGCTCTCCCTCGCTCTGCGCCCTGGGGTAGACGAGAAATCCATACCGGTCCACGAGTTCCTTCCAGCGTGCCCACTGTTGCAGGGTCCGCAGGTTGTCCTCCCCGATGATGATGCGGAACGTGGTCTCCGGGTGCCGACGGGCCAGAAAATCCATGGTGTGGGCCGTGTAGTTCGGTCGGGGGAGGCCGAATTCCACATCCTCGGCGTGAAGCCGGGAGTTGTCGGCGACCGTCTGCCGCACCATCTCCAAGCGGTCGGCCTCCGGAGCCAAATCGGCGGCGGCCTTCATCGGGTTGTGGGGCGTGACCACGAAGCGGACCTCATCGAGGCCGTGGTGCGTGAGCATGTGCTGGGCAATGATCAGGTGCCCGGTGTGGATGGGATTGAACGACCCGAAGTACAGTCCAACGTTCATGCCTCCACACGTTGCGGGCCGAGGAATTCCGCGGCCAGGCTCGACAGGTCTCCACAGGCCGTCTCCAAATCGTCGTTGATCAGGACTACGTCAAACCGGTTGGCCCGTCCCATCTCCCGCTCGGCCTTGGCGAGGCGGCGCTCGATCTCGGATTCACTGTCCGTCGCCCGCTTCCGGAGCCGGTCCTCCAGCACCTCGAGAGAGGGAGGACGCACAAAAACAGACCGAAGCCGATCGCCCAGGATCTCCTTGAGTCGGATTCCGCCTTCGACATCCACGTCGAACACGACGTGCTTTCCGGATTGCCAGACCGCATCCACCGCCGCGCGGAGGGTCCCGTAAAACCGGCCTTCATAGACCTCTTCCCATTCGAGGAAGTCCCCGGATTCGATCCGCTGTTGGAACGATTCGGTGGACAGGAAATGGTAATCGACTCCATTTCGTTCGGACCCCCTCGGCGGCCGGTTGGTCGCGCTCACGCTGAAGGCCACATCGGACCGCTCGGCCATCAGCCTCCGGACCAAGGTGGTCTTTCCCGCACCCGACGGAGCGCAGAAGGCCATCGCCTTGCCCTGGGGAGTGGAGGTGCCGGGGGTGTTCATCACAATGCGTTCAGGACCTGCTCCTTGATTTTCTCCAGCTCATCCTTCATCTGGACGACGAGGCGCTGCATGCCCGCATCCTGGCACTTGCTGCCGAGGGTATTGATCTCGCGTCCGATCTCCTGGGCGATGAAGCCGAGCTTCTTGCCCTGGCCCGAATCCGCGTCGAGCATCTCGAGGAAGTACGCGCAGTTCGCTTCGAGCCGGACGAGTTCCTCGGTCACATCGAGTTTCTCCATGTAGAAAATGAGCTCGTGCTCGAATCGGTTCTCATCGACCCGGTCTCGGGGCAAATCCGCTTCAAGGTGTTCCCGGAGGCGGGAGCGGGTCCGCTCGGACCGCGCCTCGAGCAAGGGCTTCAATTCACCCCGCAGGGCCTCGATGGTGCCGACCCGCTGACGGAAATCCGCCTCGAGGACGGCGCCTTCTTGGGTCCTGTAGGCGATGAATTGCTCCGATGCGGCCGAAACGAGGTCCCGAAGGGCTTCCCATTCGCCCTCCTCCAAAGTGTCCTTGGTCGAGCTGACCACGTCGGGAAAGCGCAGGGCCGACTGGAACTGCTGCAACCGGCCCTCCACATGGCTGGCCGGAACGCCATTGGCCTCGAACAACGGCGTCAATTGGTCGACGTACTGCTGGACCAATCCGGTGTTGACCTCATGGCGGACGTCGGACGCGTCGGATTCGAAATGGATGAGGAGATCGGACTTGCCGCGGCCCACGGACTTGGCCACTTGCTTGCGGAGATCCATCTCATGCGGACGGAACCGGGACGGCATGCGGACGGACAGGTCGAGGCCCTTGCCGTTGAGCGACCGGATCTCCACCGTGTACTTGCGCGCGCCGATGTGCGCCTCGGCCTTTCCGTAGCCGGTCATGGACAGGATCATGCCGCAAAATACACCCGTGACCCCGCCCGGCATTCCGGACGGTCTGGACGGTACCTTCGCGGCCATGGCCGACCTCGCGTCGATACGTCAACCGGTGGACCGCGAAATGCGGGAATTCCAGGGGCACTTCAAGGAGGCCATGCGCACCTCCGTGCCGCTCCTCGACCACATCACGCGGTACATCGTCAAGAGCCGGGGCAAACAGATGCGGCCGATGCTCGTGTACCTGACGGCCCAGGCCTGCGGGGGTTCCACCGACCGCAGCCACGTAGCCGCCACCCTCATCGAGTTGCTCCACACGGCCACCCTCGTCCACGATGACGTGGTCGACCGGGCAGAAACCCGCCGGGGGTTCTTCTCCATCAATGCCCTCTGGAAATCCAAGATCGCCGTGCTCGTCGGGGACTACCTGCTCTCCCGGGGACTGCTCATCTCGATGGAACGGGACGCCGTGGATCTGCTCCGCATCACCTCCCGCGCGGTGGAATCGATGAGCGAGGGGGAATTGCTACAGATTGAGAAGGCCCGCCGCCTGGACATCACCGAAGCCGTCTACTTCGACATCATCCGGCGCAAAACGGCTTCGCTCATTGCGGCCTGTTGCGCCGCCGGGGCGGCCAGCGCCGGCGCCGACGAGGACCGGGTTGAGCACATGCGCGCCTTCGGTGAGGCCGTTGGCATCGCGTTCCAGATCAAGGACGACCTGCTCGACTTCGCGCCGACGAGCGCCACCGGCAAGCCCAAGGGGGGCGACCTGAAGGAGCGCAAAATGACCCTGCCGCTCATCCACACCCTCCAGCAGCAGTCTGGAGGTCGGAGGCGGAGCATGGTCCGGGACATCAAGCGGAGCGCGGACCGTCCCGAGGTTGCCGCGAGGCTCCTGGAGGACATCCAGTCCGGGCCGGGCATCGCGTATGCCGAATCCAAAATGGCCGAATACCGGGACCGGGCCGTCGCGATGCTCGACGCGCTTCCCGAGTCTCCTGCCCGGGCAGCCCTCGCGGACCTGGTCGAATTCACCACCTCCCGCAACCGATGAAACCGACCCTGACCCTCTTTTTGGCCACGGGCCTGATTCTGTTCGGCTGTGCCTCCACGGAAACCGAGACCATCGTCTCAACCTGGTCCGATGGCACGGTCAAGGAAATGCACCGGTTCGAAGAGGGGGTGGCCGGCCACGAAATCCAGCAGTTCCACTCGAATGGCCTGCTTCACGTCCGCGGCCGCATGGTGGATGGCGCGCGGGAAGGCACCTGGAACACCTACCGGGAGGACGGCCTGCCCTGGAGCCAGGTCGACTATGTCGCAGGCCAGAAGGAAGGGCTCTTCCGCTCCTGGCATGCCTCAGGCCTTCCGCACATCGAAGGCCAGCACACCGATGGGAAACCTTCCGGGGTGTGGCACTTCTTCGATGTGACCGGTCAACCGAACGAGACCCGCGATTTCGACACCAAGGAGGGCGCCTGAATTGAACCGCCTGATGTGGGTGAAACGCCCCGGAGGTGCGCACGGCTACCGGGTGGGTTCGCGTTCCTTTGTTCCATGCGCTTCCAGAATCTCCTCCGTCAGTCGGCCCTCGGCCTTCTTTGGATGATGCCCCTGCTGCTCTCAGCTGCAGGTGCCGCGGATCAAGAGGCCTACATCGAGCGCTGGAAGGACGAGGCCATCCGCCAGATGGTCAAGCACCGCATCCCCGCGAGCATCACGTTGGCCCAGGGCATTCTGGAGAGCGGTTCGGGAAAGAGCGAATTGAGCAGCAAGTCCAACAACCACTTCGGCATCAAGTGCCACAGTGACTGGACCGGTGGCCGAACCTATTACGACGACGACAAAAAAGGAGAATGCTTCCGGGTTTACGAGGATGCGAGGGACAGCTACCACGACCACAGCCTCTTTCTGAAACGGGACCGGTATTCCTCCCTGTTCGATCTGCACATCGACGACTACAAGGGATGGGCCAAGGGGTTGAAGCGGTGTGGGTATGCGACCAGCCCGACCTATGCCAAGGCCCTGATTGAACTCATCGAGCGCCATGGACTCGACCGGTATGACGACGAGGGCATCCAATGGATCAAGCGGGGCGGCATACCCCAGCCCCAGCAGGATGTCGTGGACGAGACCGGAACGGGACAGCCGGACGAGGCCAACCGGACAGTGCGCATCGGCGGGGCGCGGGCCAGCGGCATCTCCCCCAACGACGTGGCGTGGATTCAAGGTTTGGCGGGAGAGTCCCTCGCCGATCTCGCCGCCGCCTACCAGCTGTCGGTCTGGCAGTTGCGCAAATACAACGACCTGAAGGGCGCCGACGGGTCAACCGTGCTTGCCTCGAACCGCAGGCTGTACACCCAGCCCAAACGCCGTCGGGGAGTCCGGGATTGGCACGTCGTCGAAGAGGGAGAGACCTTGCGCACCATCAGCGACGCCGAAGCCGTCAAACTCAAGGTCCTCGTGGACCGCACCGACAAAGGGCCAGACCAAGCCCTGCCGGTCGGCTACAAGGTGCCCCTCCGGTTCCCCCCGCGCGAGGATGGATCCCTTCCCTGGTACGCCCGTCTGGGGAGCGGGGGCTGAGCCCGTTCCGCGCTAACTTGCCTCCATGCCCTTCTATCAGCAACGCGGGCAGATTCCGCACAAGCGCCACACGCAGTTTCCCAAGGCCGACGGCACGCTCCACCACGAGCAACTCTTCGGCACAATCGGCTTCGTGGGCATGAGCTCCCTGCTGTACCACCTATATCCGCCGACGATGGTGAAATCCGTCTCGGAGCCGGTGGATGCCCGACCGGTGGAAGGGGTCAAGGAAAACCTCAAATCCCGGCGTGTGCCGGGCTTCTCCGCGCCGTCCTCTGGCCATGCGCTCGCCGCCAGGGTGCCGATGATGTTCAACGCGGACTGTACGATTTCCGTGGCCCGGCCGACCGAGGCCGACCCGGCGGACCGCTTCTACAAGAATGCCGACAGCGACGAGGTCGTCTTCATCCACGACGGAGAGGGCGTACTTGAAACGATGTTCGGCACGCTGGCCTATCGGCCCGGCGACTACCTCGTGATCCCGCGGGGGGTCATCCACCGTTGGGCGCCGGCCTCGGGGTCCGAGCAACGCTGGCTGGTCGTGGAAAGTGTCCATCCCGTTGTGACACCGAAGCGCTACCGCAACCACTTCGGACAGCTGCTCGAGCACAGCCCATTCTGCGAGCGCGACTTCCGCGTGCCGGAGCATGTGCCGGCCGTGGACCGCGAAGGCGATTTCCCCATCGACGTCCGCAAGGAGAGCATGATCCACACGGCGACCTACGCCCGCCACCCCTTCGATGTGGTCGGATGGGACGGGTACCATTTCCCCTACGCCTTCTCCATCCATGACTTCGAGCCCATCACCGGCCGGGTCCACCAGCCGCCGCCCGTCCATCAGACCTTCGAAACGGATGCCTTCGTGATCTGCAGCTTCTGCCCGCGGTTGTACGATTACCACCCCAAGTCCATTCCCGCCCCCTACAACCACAGCAACATCGACTCCGATGAGGTGCTGTACTACGTGGAGGGCAACTTCATGAGCCGCAAGGGCATTTCGCGCGGCGACCTGACGCTGCACCCCGGCGGCATTCCCCACGGACCCCACCCCGGCACCTACGAGGGCTCCATCGGCAAGACCGGCACGGCTGAACTCGCCGTCATGGTGGACACGTTTCGGCCCCTCCGCCTCACCCAGGAGGCGCTCGACATAGAAGACGGTGGCTACCACCAGAGCTGGCTGGGATACACCCCTTCGAACATCGACTGAACCCTGCAATGACCATGGAACAGCAGACCCCGCAACCCGCCATCGTCGTCCCCGAAGCGGATGACTTCCTGCCTCTCCTCGGCACCGACTACGTCGAGCTGATTGTCGGCAACGCCAAGCAGAGCGCCTACTACTACATGAACGCGTGGGGCTACCAGCCGCTGGCCTACAAGGGGCTGGAGACCGGCAGCGACGACAGCGTCAGCTACGTGCTGCGCCAGGAAAAGATCACACTCGTCCTGACCACGCCTCTCGTGGCGGACGGCCCGCTCAACGACCACCTCAACCGGCATGGCGATGGCGTGAAAGCCGTAGCCCTCTGGGTGGACGACGCGGAGAAAAGCTGGAAGGAGACCACCGCCCGCGGCGCCGTGAGTGCGTTCGCGCCCGAGACACGGGAGGACGGCGACGGCAAAGTGGTCCTGAGCGGCATTGAGACCTACGGCGACACCATCCACGTCTTCGTGGAACGCAAAGCCTACAACGGCGTATTCCTGCCGGGCTATCAGGCATGGAACCCCAAAGGCACGGCGCCGGCCGTCGGCCTCAAGTACATCGACCATATGGTCGGCAACGTCGGCTGGGGCGAGATGAACACGTGGTGCGAGTTCTACGCCAAGGTGATGGGCTTCGCGCAGCTGATCTCCTTCGACGACAAGGACATTTCCACCGAGTACACCGCCTTGATGTCCAAGGTGATGAGCAATGGAAACGGGCGCATCAAGTTCCCGATCAACGAGCCCGCCGAAGGCCGCAAGAAGTCGCAGATCGAGGAGTACATCGACTTCTACCAGGGCGCCGGGGTCCAGCACATCGCCGTGGCCACGGACAACATCATCGAAACGGTCACCGAACTGCAGGCCCGCGGCATCGAGTTCTTGAAGGTGCCTAGCACCTACTACGACACGGTGCTCGATCGGGTCGGTGAAATCGACGAGGACCTCGAGCCGCTGCGGGATCTCGGCATCCTGATCGATCGGGACGACGAGGGCTATCTGCTGCAGATCTTCACGAAGCCGGTCGTGGACCGGCCCACCATGTTCTTCGAGATCATCCAGCGCAAGGGCGCCCAGAGCTTCGGTAAGGGCAACTTCAAGGCGCTCTTCGAAGCCATCGAACGCGAGCAGGCCCTGCGTGGCACCCTCTGATCCATCCCCCGCCCTCCTGTGGAATCAGGTCAGCCTCGACATTCGGGGCCGGTCCATCCTGAAGGACATCCGCCTCGCCGTGCACCGGGGCGAATGCTTGGCGCTCGTGGGGGAGAGCGGGTCAGGCAAAACCTTGTGTTGCATGGCTGCCTTGGGCATGCTGCCCGACGAAGGGCGCCTGACTTCGGGCCGCATTGAAGGCCTGGGGCAGACGTGGTCCTCCGCTTCGGATGAGGCGCTGGCGGCCATTCCGAGAGGGGACCGCATCGCCATGGTGTTCCAAGAACCCATGACCAGCCTGGATCCGACCATGCGGTGCGGCCGTCAGCTCGAATGGGTCCTCCGCCGGCATTCGGATGTGGACCGAAAAGCGGCCATGGACAAGGTCCGGAGTCTCCTCGAGGAGGTCCAAATGCCCGATGTGGACCGGGCGATGAGCGCCTATCCGCACGAATTGTCCGGTGGACAGAAGCAGCGCATCCTCATCGCCATGGCCCTGTCCAACGATCCGGACATCCTGCTCGCCGACGAACCCACCACCGCCCTCGACAGCACACTGCGGGCAGAGCTCCTCTCCCTGTTGCGCGCATTGCAGCAGCGCAGAGGTCTGGCCATGGTGCTGGTGACCCACGACATGGAGGTCGTCGAGCGGCATGCGGACCGCGTCGCCGTGCTGTACCGCGGCGAAGTGGTGGAGCAGGGGCCCGCGAAAGGCGTGCTCACCAGACCGGACCATCCGTACACCCGTGGGCTCCTCGCGTGCCGGATTCCCCGCACCGGACGGCCCACCCCGCTGCCGGTCATGGACACTTTCCTGTCCGGAGGGGCCGCGGTGGAGGGGCAAGACGAGATTCGGGCCGTGCCGGACGAGGCGCCCGTTCTCCTCGAGGTCCGGGGCGCGACCAAGACCTATCCGGGTTCAGCGGAC
Organism: Bacteroidota bacterium; assembly: GCA_036159995.1. Lineage (GTDB taxonomy): Bacteria > Bacteroidota > Bacteroidia > Flavobacteriales_D > Sanyastnellaceae > UBA8752. The sequence continues at coordinate 33,570 of JAYYEI010000049.1, read as the reverse complement.
CCGGCCCTCCAGGACGTCTCCCTCGTGTTGCGCGAAGGGGGGAGCCTCGGCATCGTGGGGGGAAGCGGCTGTGGAAAGACCACCCTGGCCCGCGCCATCCTCGGGCTCCACGCCCTCGACTCCGGCACCATCACGCTCGCCGGTCGGGAGGTGCAGAACGGGGAACCGGCGGATCTCCGGCACATCCGATCTCAAGCCGGGCTCGTTTTCCAGGATCCCCGGGCGGCCTTGAATCCCGCCAAGCGCATCGGCTCCGTGCTCGAAGAGGTGCTCGTTCGATGGGGCACGGACAAAAAGGCGGCCCGAGAGGAAGCCGGCGCCCTGCTCGAATCCGTCGGGCTCGATCGCTCCGATCTCGACAAGCGCCCGGATGCCTTTTCCGGTGGACAACGCCAGCGCATCGTCATCGCCCGCGCCCTCGCCGCCCGACCCCGGCTCCTCCTGTGCGACGAAGCCGTGGCCGCACTGGATGTCAGCGTTCAGGCCCAGGTGATCAACCTCCTCGTCCGCCTGCAGGCCGAGCGCGGCCTCGCGCTGCTCTTCATCAGTCACGACCTCGGGGTCGTCCGGTACCTCTGCGACCACACCCTGGTGATGGACCAGGGGACCGTCGTGGAATCCGCCGACTCCCAGTCTATCTGGTCCACACCCAAGCACCCGGTAACCCGCAGACTCCAAGCCGCCGGAGGGGGTTCGATTGACTAATTTCGGACCATGTCCGAGACCCCCCTCGTCACCGAGGCGCTGCACGGCCCGGTGGCCGTGTGGACCCTGAACCGTCCCCAGCAACTGAATGCCCTCAACGGCGCCCTCATCGCCGAGCTTGGCCGCATGGTCGAAGCCGTCCAGGACCGGGAGGAGGTCCGGTGCGTCATCCTGACCGGATCGGGAGAGAAGGCCTTCGTGGCTGGCGCCGACATCAAGGAATTTGCCGACTTCAACGGCGCCGAGGGGCGCGCGCTCGCCGAGCGGGGCCAACGGACCCTCTTCGATGCCATTGCCCTGTCCCGGACCCCCTTCCTCGCCGCCATCGGTGGATTCGCCCTCGGCGGGGGACTCGAATTGGCCCTGGCCTGCCACATCCGCATCGCCTCCGACACCGCCCGCATGGGACTGCCCGAGGTCACGCTCGGCCTCATCCCCGGTTACGGTGGAACCCAGCGCCTGGCCCGCATCGTGGGCTCGGGACGCGCCATGGAGATGATCCTCAGTGCCCGCATGGTCAAGGCCGACGAGGCGCTGTCCATGGGCCTCGTGAGCCAGGTGGTCGAGCGGCCGGAGCTCTTGGACCATGCGCTGGACATGGCCGCTCGCCTGACGGCCAACAGCCCCAACGCCCAGGCCGCCGCCATCCGCGCGGTGCAGTCCAGTGGCAGCGCCGAGGGGTTCGAGGTGGAGATCGACCAGTTCGGCCGATGCTTCGAGCACCCCGACTTCAAGGAGGGCGTCGCCGCCTTCCTCGAGAAGAGAAAGCCCGCATTCTGAGGATGACCGACCATCTCTCCCCCGTGCGCGTTCGGGTCGCCAACATCGGCTCGAAGCCCCTGCCCGAGTATGCCACCCCGCAAAGTGCCGGGCTCGACCTGCGCGCCCGCCTCGACGGGCCCGTGGTGCTCCAGCCCGGCGAACGCCGCCTCGTCCCGACAGGGCTCCACATCGAATTGCCGGACGGCTTCGAAGCCCAGGTCCGGCCCCGCAGCGGGCTGGCCTACAAGCATGGCCTCACCGTCCTGAACAGCCCTGGCACCATTGACGCCGACTATCGCGGTGAAATCGGAGTGATCCTCATCCACCACGGACAGGAGCCGTTCACCCTCGAGCCCGGGGAGCGGATTGCCCAGCTCGTTGTCGCCTCCTATGCCCGTGTCGAATGGGCCCCTGTCGATCACCCTGCCGATCTCGCCCTCACCGACCGCGGTGCCGGGGGATTCGGACACACCGGAACCGAATGAACCTCATCATCCCCATGGCCGGGCGGGGCAGCCGCCTCCGGCCGCACACCTTGACCGTCCCGAAGCCCCTCGTCCATGTGGCAGGCAAGCCCATCGTCCAGCGCCTCGTGGAGGACCTCGCGGCCATGACGCCCCGACCCTTCGACCACATTGCCTTCGTTATCGGCGACTTCGGACCGGAGGTCGAGGCCGACCTGCTCGCCCTGGCCGACTCCCTCGGAGCGACCGGCCACATTCGCCACCAAGAGCAACCGTTGGGCACGGCCCATGCCGTCTGGTGCGCCGAAGACCTGCTGGAAGGCGAGACGGTGGTGGCCTTTGCCGACACCCTCTTCCGCGCCGACTTTTCCCTGGATCCCGCAGCCGACGGCCACCTCTTCGTGAAGCGCATTGAGGACCCGAGGCAATTCGGGGTCGTCGTGCTCGACGGCGAGGGCGTGATTCGGGAGTATGCGGAAAAGCCCGAAGAACCCGTTTCCGATCTGGCGATGATCGGCATCTACCACTTCAAGGACGGCGCGGGACTGCGCCGTGAAATCGGCAAGCTCATCGACGGCGATGTGCGCAAGGGGGGTGAATTCCAGCTGCCCGACGCGCTGCGCGCCCTGACCGAGCAAGGGGACCGGTTCCTCCCCGGCGAGGTCTCCGCCTGGATGGACTGCGGGAACCGCAAGGTGACCGTGGAGACCAATGGACGTGTTCTCGAATTCATGGGGGACGAGGCCAAGGTCCACGACGGCGCCACTGTCGAGGACAGCATCATCCTGCCGCCCTGCGAAATCCTCCCTGGAGCCGTCATCCGTCACTCCGTCGTCGGTCCACGCGTGACCGTGGGCCGGGACACCACCATCGAGCGGTCCGTCGTCCGGGACAGCCTCGTCGGGGGCCACACCACCCTGGATGGCGTCCACCTCGACGGGGCCATGATCGGACACCATGCCCGAGTCGTCCGCCGTGCCGGTGACCTCAGCGTGGGCGATTATTGCGAAATCGAATGAGCCCCCCCTCCCGCCGATCCTGTCTGTCCGTTGCCGGATGGTCCTGCGTCCTCGCGCTGGTCCTGTCCGGCTGCGCCGTGCTCGGTGGGGTGGAAAAAGGAGGAGACGCGGGCATGGGCGGGGTCGATCAGGCCTTCCACAAGGCGTTCTACAACGCGCAGGTCGCCAAGCTCAAAGGAGACCGGGCGGGAGCCAAGGAGGCCTTGTTGTCCTGTCTCGATGCCGACCCGACGGAAGCCGCGGTCCACTATGAGCTCGCCCGCTTGGAGCGGGAATCCGAAAACTGGTCGGGTGCCTATGCCGCCATCCTCGAAGCCAACGCGCTGGATGGAGCCAACCCCTGGTACCGGAAGGAACTGGCCGAAATCGCCTTGGAACTCGGCCTCTACGCCGAGGCTGACGCCGCCCTAAAATGGATTTTGGAGAACAAGCCGGAAGATGACCTCTCCGCACGCCGACTGCTCGACCTCCGCACCGCGCAAGGCGACCTGTCCGGAGCGCTGGAGGTGGTGGACGTCCTCGAACGGGAATGGGGCCCGGACCCCGAATGGCACTTCGACCGCCACCGGCTCTACATGGCCGCCGGCGACATCGAGGCGAGCCTGGAGGCCCTCATCCGATTGGAAGCGGATTTCCCGGATGTGGTGGAGGCCACCCTCCAACGCGCCCGCATCTTGACGGGCCTGGGACGGCAGGAGGAGGCCGAAGCTGCTCTTCAGGAGGCCCTGGCCCGGTCGGAAAACGGCCGGCTCCACCTCGAATGGGCCCACATCCTGACCCGACAGGGGAACACGGACGATGCCCGACGTCACGTGAGGATCGCCTTTGCCTCGGACGAGGTGCCGATGGAGGAAAAGGCCGACATCGCGTGGACCTATGTCGAGCTCGCCGAAATCCAGCAGGAACTCCGGCCCGAAGCCGCCGCCTTGATTGATCTCTTGATTGAGGCCCACCCCATGGAGGCGGAACCCTTCGACGTCCTCGCCGCCCTGCGCGACATCGAGGGAGACACGCAGGGCGCATTGGATGCCCTGGAATCCGGACTCGAACTCGACCCCAACGCACCGGAACGCTGGCTCGACGCTTGCCAACTCGCCATCGACCTGGAAGCTTGGGACGCAGTGGACCGGCTCACGGAGCGGGCTGAAGTCCGGTTCCCCAACCTGCCCGTGTTCCCCTACTTCCGCGGCCTGGCCAAACTCGAAAATGGCGATGACCGGGGCGCCGAGCGCCAACTCAAGATGGCCCGCAATCTCATCGTGGACCGGCCCGAATTCGAATCCGACGTCCTGTCGACGCTGGCCCAGATTGCCCATGACCGGGGCGACCACGCCGAGTCTGACCAGTGGTTCGAGCAGGCCCTGGAGGCCAACCCCACGAACATCCTGGCCCTGAACAATTACGCCTACTACCTCGCCGTGCGGGGCGTCCAGCCGGAGCGCTCGGTGGAACTCGCCGCCCAGGTGGTGGCCCTGTCTCCCGGCAACGGGAACTTCGAAGACACCTATGCGTGGGCGCTCCACCGGGCGGGAGACCATGAGGAGGCCCTGACGTGGATTGAACTCTCCCTCGCCCATGGTGGCGACGCCCCGGGCGCGACCGTCCTCGAACATGCCGGCGACATCCTCCAGGCCTTGGGCCGCCTCGACGAGGCCCGGGCCCGATGGGCGGATGCCCTCGACGCCGGTGGGAATGCGGACCGTCTCAAGACCAAGCTCGACGCCGAATGAGAGCCGCCCTCGCCTTGGTCTTCACTGCGCTCCTGCTGACAGGGTGCACCAACATGCGGCGCCTCGAGCGCGGCAAGCCCATCCGCTCGGAAGGGTCCGGCGGCATCATCCGCAAGCACCTCGCCACCCAGGCCGAGCCCGATTGGGCCGCCATGCGCTTGCAGGTTGAGGCCGATGTCGATGGGGAGCGCAGCGGATTCAAGGTCAATGCGCGGATGCGGCGGGACTCCGCCTTGTGGCTGAGCATCACGCCGGCCCTCGGCGTCGAGGCCGCGCGGCTCCTGCTGACCCCGGATTCGGTGCTCTTCTACTCCAAGGTCCCCGGCAACCGGTTTGCTTACCGAGGGGATTTCGCCGCCATCGACAGCCTGCTCGGCACGGAGATCACGTTTGACATGGTCCAGCGCATCCTGCTCGGTCAGGGCATCGGCCTGCTGGATGAAGACAGCAAATACATCAGCAAAGTGGATGGCCGGGAGCATCTGCTGATCAGCAAGTACAAGCGCCGCGTGAAGCGGCTCGTCGGGGTCAAGGAGCGTGAAATCGCGCCGGACGACAGCCTGTCTGTGGAGGCTCGGGAAGCGGTGCAGGAACGGGTGATGAACCGCTCCGACGATGACGACCTCTTGGTGAAGCGGTATTGGTTTGACGGACTGGGGTACCAATTGACCCGATCCCGATTCGACGACCTGTTCCGGGGACGATCAATCGAAATCAGCCACGGTGGGTTCGAAAGCGAGGCCGGGGGTTGGATTCCGCACCGGACCGACATCACCATCGCCTCCCCGGAGATGACGCACAGCATCAGCCTGGAGATCTCGCGGGCCAAGTACGAGCGGCCCTATCCCATGCCGTTCGAGATTCCCCAGGACATGGAACAACGGGATGGCCTCTGACCCATGGAGATGAGGCGGCTTCTTCTCGTGACGTTCTGCGCCCTGGCCATCGGGGCAAGCTCTCGGGCCCAGACCGGCGATCGAGAGCGCCTCGAGTCGGAACGGGCCGCCATCTCGGAACGGATTGCCGCCACCCAATCGCTCCTCGATGCCACTCGGGAAGACAAGGACCGCAGCACACAGGAATGGGCGGTGCTGAAAGAACAGGTGGACTTGCGCCAACAACTGCTGGCCAACCTTCAGGCAGAGCGTCGCGCGGCCGAACGCGCCCTCGACCGAAGAAAGGCGGGGGTCCGCGAGGCCGATGATCAAGTGGAGGCGCTCAAGGAAGAATACGCGGAGATGATTCGCATCGCCGCCCGATTTGGTGGGCGCGACGATTGGTGGCAGGTGGTGCTCGACGCCGAAGGCATGACCCAGGCCTTCAGACGATGGCTCCTCGTGGAGGAATATGCCCGCAACCGCAAGGCGCAGGCCGAGCGCATCCACGACAGCGCCGAATCCCTTCGCCAGGAGATGACCTCCCTGGACCGGGAACGTCAAGCCCTCGTCGACGTCGAACGCGACCTGCAGGACCAGCGCGATGAAGCCAAGCGGGCGGCCAGGCGGATGGAATCCATGGTGGCCGATTTCCAGTCCCGGGAACGGGACCTGCGGGATCAGCTGGCCGTAGAGGAGGGGCGCCGCGCCGAACTGGGCAAGGCCATCGAGCGCATCATGGCCGAGGCCCGGCGGGCGGCGGAGCGCAGCAGCACCGGATTCGCGGCCACGCCCGAAGGCCAGGTCATCGGGGCGGAGTTCACCGCCAACAAGGGCCGGCTGCCCTGGCCCGTCTCAGAAGGGGTCGTGGTGGGGCGCTTCGGCACCCACCCCCATCCAAGCCTGCCTGGGATTCGCATCGAACGCCGGGGCATCGACATCGCCACCTCTGAAGGAGGCACCGTCTCGGCCATCTTCAGCGGCCGCGTCTCCAATGTGATCACGATTCCGGGTGGGGGCATGGTGGTCATGCTCGACCATGGCTCCCACCGTTCGGTCTATGCCAACCTCGGCAGCGTGGCCGTGGCAGCCGGAGAGGATGTTCGCACCGGACAGGCCATCGGCACGGTCATCGACCTGGGAGAGGGACCGCGGGCCCACCTCGAAATCTGGGACGCGAAGGGCAGCGCGCCCCTCAACCCCGAACCGTGGATTGCCCGATGAAATTCGCACTCGTCGGCAACCCCAATTGCGGGAAAACCTCGCTGTTCAACCTCCTGACCGGAGCCAAGGCCAAGGTGGCCAATCTGCCGGGCGTGACCGTGTCTCCCTCGGTGGCTTCGCTCAAGGCCCATCCCGACATCGAGCTGGTGGACCTGCCCGGCACGTACAGCCTTCACCCCAAGGCGCTCGACGAAACCGTCACCCGCGACGCCCTGCTCGACCCCAACCATGAGCACCGGCCGGATGGATTGATCCTCGTCCTCGACTGTGCCAACCTCAAACGCAACCTCTATCTGACCCTCCAGGTGCTCGACCTGGGCCTGCCCACGTTGGTCGTGGTCAACGAAACCGCCCCCACTGTCTGGTCGCGGACTGGGCTCGAAAGCGCGCTCGGCTGTCCGGTGATGCCGGTTCACGCCTTGAACGGGAAAGGCACCCGGGCCCTTCTCGAGGCCCTGGCCACCGGAAGAGCTGTGCCCATCCGCCAGCGGGCCACCGCCGATGTGCCCGCCTGGCGGGAACGGGTGTCCCTCGACGCCTTGGCCGCGGCCGCTGGAGACATCCCCGAGGTGGGCCTGGAGTTGCTTGTCACGGACAACGCCACGCCGGACTGGATGGCCGGAGCAGGACGGGACGCCCTCGAGGACGCCCGGACCGCGACGGGATGCGGTGCCGCGGAACTCCAGCTCGCCGAGGCGGCGCACCGGAGTCGGCAGGTCCGGGAGATCTCAAGGGTGGTGCTCGGGACCAACCCTCCGGCGAGCCGCGATGTAAGCGCCCGCCTCGACCGCATCCTGACCCACCGACTCTGGGGGCCCGCCATCCTGATGGCCATCTTCTTTCTCATCTTCCAAGCGGTCTACGCGTGGGCCACTTGGCCGATGGACCTCATCGACGCGGGCATGGCCGCATTGATGGACGGCACGCGGTCCGCCCTTCCGGAAGGATGGTGGACCGACTTGCTTGTCGATGGCCTGCTCGCCGGCCTGGGCGGGGTGGTCATCTTCGTTCCGCAGATCGCCCTCCTGTTCGGCGCTGTGGCCGCGCTGGAGGAGAGCGGCTACATGACCCGGGTGGCCTTCATGAACGACCGCTGGATGCGCGCCATCGGCCTAGACGGCCGGGCCACCATTCCCCTGCTCGGCGGATTTGCCTGCGCCGTGCCCGCCATCCTCAGTGCCCGCACCATCCCCGGCAAACGCGAGCGGCTCCTGACCATCCTGGTGACGCCCTGGATGACCTGCTCCGCCCGCCTCCCGGTATACCTCTTCCTCATCGGGTTCGTCGTCCCTGACCAGCCCTGGGGGCCCAGTGGTCTGTTCAACCTGCAGGGGCTGTTCCTGTTCGGCATCTATGCCGCTGGCCTGCTCGCGGGCCTCACCCTGGCGTGGATCCTCCACCGCGGGCTGCCCAAGGCCGCGCCGACCCAGTTCCTCCAGGAGTGGCCCCCCTATCGCGCGCCGTCCCTCCGCCGCACCCTCGAACAGGTCTGGTTGCAGGCCAAGGCCTTCCTCACCGGAGCCGGCCAGGTCATCGTGCTCGTCTCCCTGCTGCTGTGGGGGCTCTCCAACACGGCACCCTCCGGTTTCGAAGACATCGACCGGGCCCATGCGGAGCGCTTGGCCACCCTCGCTGACGCCGCGGAAGCCGATCGTGCTCAAGCTGACTTGGACTGGCAGGCCGCCCGGATGGAGGCCTCCTGGTCCGGCCGGATGGGCGCCTTGATCGAGCCGGTCATCGCCCCCCTGGGCTATGATGGCCGCATGGGGGTCGCGCTGATTGCCTCCTTTGCCGCACGCGAAGTGTTCGTCGGAACGATGGCCACCCTCTACGCCTCGCCCGAAAGCGATGAAGGCATCGGTGCACTGAAGGAGCGGCTCGGGCGGGAGATCAATCCGAAAACCGGTCAGCCCATCCTCAATGCAGCGACAGCCTTGTCACTCATCGTCTTCTACATGCTGGCGATGCAATGCCTGTCGACCGTGGCCACCGTCCGGCAGGAACTCGGGGGGTGGAAATGGGCCCTGCTTCAGGCGGGTGGCATGACCTTGCTAGCCTATCTGGGCGCATGGGCCGCGTATGCGGCGCTCAGTGGAGCTTGACCCACATGAGGTCGGCCTGCTCCTTGCGAAGCGTCACCACATGGCCCCCGGCCGAGACCGCCATAGGGTCCCCGAGCGGCGCGATGTGGCGGACCTCGATGTCCTCGCCGACCGTGCACCCCATCTCCATCAGGGCCAGCATGCCCTCGGGCGCATCGATGCGCTGGAGCGTGCCGCGTTCTTCTGCGGAGAGGTCACTGAGGCGTTTCAGGTCCATGATGCAAAGGTGCTGTCCAATTTTCGCCGCTCGAATCCCCCCTTCAGGGGATTTTCCCGGAGCAAAAGAAAACCCGGACCTCTTCAGGCCCGGGTTTGTCGTGGGTCATACTGGACTCGAACCAGTGACCTCTGCCCTGTCAAGGCAGCGCTCTGAACCAGCTGAGCTAATGACCCTCTGCTGAATCGGACGGCGAATATACGATTTCCCTTTCGTCAGTCCTCTTCCGCGTTCAGATCATCTTCAGGTTCCACATCCATATCGATGTCCAGCCCTTCTTCGAGGACCTCCAACATCTCGGCATCGATTCGGAACAGATAGACCGTGTCGTCCGTTCTCACCTCCAGACAACGAAGCCAACGACCATCGTGAGTCGGCACGGACACGAGGTGTTCTTCCCCAACCCCCTCAGCACCAGTGGCTCAGGCTTCTGTCCAACAGGGCCTCCGTGGCCCGTATGTCCGCCTGAAACAACGGGGTCAACGCGGCCCGATCCTCCTCGTTGAGAGAGGGAAGGTCATCTCCGGTGTACCAGGCCCCGCTGACCTTGCGCTTCATGCCGGCAGGCAGCAACGCGCCCAGGCTGGACTTGAGTCCCGTCCGGGTCAGCCACGCGTTGAGCCCTTCCCACCGCGCCCGACCGGCAGGATTGCCTTCGGTGCGATCCACATCGGGGATGGCGCCGTCCAAGCCGAGCCAGTCGGCCAGATCCGACCACGTATCCGGATTGTCCAGCTCCTCGTTGAGGAGCACCTTGACCTTGCCAGCGGGGAACGCCTGCTGCCAGCGGCCGAGGGCGTCGGCATACAGGCCTGCCTGCACGAAGAGTTCGCTGCGGCCCCAACCCGGATCGGGATGCGCACGGTCCTGCTCCACGGCCTCGAGCAGCGGCAAGCGGGTAAAGCCGTATTTGCGGGCCATGAGCCAATGGGAGTGAAGCCGCTCCACAGGGTTGCGGAGGACGACCAAGATGCGGGCGTCGGGATGCGTCGCTGCCACATTGGCCGCCGCCTCGGTGGACCAGAGGTAGCTCGTGCTGCACTCCCCGACGACGCGTTGGGCCTTCTCCGCGCCCTCGAACAAGGCGGAATAGTGTTCCGGATCTTGGACGAATCCGATTTGTCGCGGCTTCAGGGGACGATCGGCCAGGTAGCCCTCGAGATCTCCGGGCACATTGGCGCGGAAAGCAGCCGAAAAGCGGGTGGGGTCGATGTCGGTGGCGAAATGGTTCGGCTCCTTCAGCGGGCTCAGGAAGACCTCCGGATGCCGAGAAAGGCGGGCATGGATCAAAGTGGTCCCCGCCTTGGGGGCCCCGATGAGGAAGAAGTTCACGCGCGACGCCACCATCCGTTCGCCAAAGAAACCATCCAGAATCCGTGTTGCCGACGGACCCACACCAGGCCGACCCCGTTCCAGACCACCATGCCGAGGGCCGCCGAGAGGGCTGCACCCACCAAGCCGTGAACTGGAACCAACCACAATCCGCTCGCCAACTGCACCACGGCGGACACTCCGAGGATGACCAGGCCGGCGCGTTCTCCACCCGTCATGTTCAACAGGTACATGACCGGGCCCGAGAGTGCATTGATGGCCTGTGACACGGCCAACAGGCCGAGGGCCGTCACGGCCTCTTCCCGGGCGAAGGCGGGCCCCCACCAGGAGAGAAGCCAAGGGCCCAGCACGAGGAGGAAGAGCAGGCCGGGCACGGCGACCGCTGTGTTGAGCCACCCAATCCGATGGACAGTGCGGCGCAGGCCCTCCCCGTCTCCGGCGGCATGCAAGGCGCCGAAGGTGGGGGCGCCAAGCGCGTTCACAGCGAACTGCGTGAAGGTGAGCAGCGCGGCCAAGCGGAAGGCGGCCCGGTAATGCGCCACATCCGCCTCGGTGAGCCACGCCGACAGCATGGCCGTATCCGCCCAGGACAGCACAAGGTGGAGCACACTGCCGATCCAGATGGGCAGGGCGAGACGGCCCATGGACACCTCTGGTTGGCCCTGTCCCTCGGCGGACGTTCGGTATCGGTTGAAGAACCACCAGCTGGTTCCGGCCAGGGAGAGACCGGCCATCGCGAGGGCGGAGAGGACGAGCGCCATAGCCGGGTCCTGCACCCCGAAGACGATCAGGAGTCCGGCGAGGAGCATCCACCATCCCGGTTGGAACAGTGCATAGGTCGACACATGGCCCGTGCCCCGCAGACATTCGGCCAACCAGCCGATCACCACCCAGGCCCCGATGCCCCAGCCGATCCACTCGGACGGGCCGAGGCCGTGCTCCGGCGTGAAAAGCCGGGAGCCGATGAGGCCAGCTGCACATCCGATGGCCACCATCACCCGCGTCCAGCGCCGGAAGGCGTGACGGACCTGGTCACCAAGGCCGTGAGACGTCCACGCTCCGAACGCGCGGACGACGGCCCCTTCCCAACCGCCGCGAAGCAAGGTCGCACCGACCGTCACCCACAGGATGAAAAGTTCGGCCCGACCGAGGGCCGCATCCCCCAATGTCCGCGCCACCCACACCGAGAACACGAAGCCGCCGAGGGCCCCGAGCACCTTCAGCGCAAGCACCACCCCGCTTCCGCCCAGGAGGCGGCGCCAGGATCCGTCGAGTCGGGAGGAGGAGGAGGAAGTCAAGACGCTCGGTTGGCCGGGAAGTGGCAGCCCCGCCAGGAATCGAACCTGGATCAAACGTTTAGGAAACGTCTATTCTATCCGTTGAACTACGGGGCCTCGCAGCAAAGAAACAGCGCCCACCTCGAAGCAAGAAAAAGCCCCGACTCCTGGGGAGGAGCGGGGCCGGAGCCTCGGGTTGGGGGCGAGGCCCCTTGGGCGGGGTGGGCAATACTGGATTCGAACCAGTGACCTTTCGCGTGTGAGGCGAACGCTCTGAACCAACTGAGCTAATTGCCCAAAAAGGGACGGCGAAGATACACCGCATCAGCCTCTCTTCCATTCGGCTCCTTCCAATCCACTTCCGGACGCCTCAGGGGGCCTGGACACTTATTCCCTTGATTCGCATTTTTATTATTTTTATATTGGTATACACCCTAACTATCTGACTTTTCGTCGAAAGGCAATCTCATCCAGCATGTCGCTTAGCGATCTCCTCAACCTCCTTTCGTTTTTCATGCAGCCCGTCACGAAGGCCAGCGCGGCCTACGACCTCAATGGGGACGGAATCATCACGACCTCCGACCTCATCCTGCTTCTCGGCCAGCTCGGCTGAGACCTTGGTGCGCCCTGCAGGACTTGAACCCGCGACCCAGGGATTATGAGTCCCCTGCTCTAACCAACTGAGCTAAGAGCGCATTGCCGCCCTTCGGCGGACTGTACGAAAATACGGAGGCCGGTCAGCCCAGCCACTCGAACTCCAGTTCGCGGCGCTGGACATCGGCGCGCACGACCCGCACCCGCACCGCATCCCCCATGTGAATCTCCTGGCCGGTGTGCAGGCCGACGAGGCATTGCCGCTCCGGATCGACCGAGAAGCGGTCCGTGGAGATGTCACGAATGTCGACGTACCCCTCACACTTGTTCTCGTTGAGCTCCACGTAGACGGCCTTGCTGGAGATGCCGTTGACGACGCCTTCGAATTCGGCGCCCAACTGCGAGCCGAGGAACTCCACCTGCTTGTACTTGATGCTGGCCCGCTCGGCTTCCGCCGCGCGCTTCTCCCGCTCGCTGCTGTGGGCGCAGGGGCCATCCAACTCCGCGGTATCCAGCGCCGCACCCCCGTCGAGGTAGTGCTGCAGGCTGCGGTGCACCATCATGTCGGGGTAGCGCCGAATCGGGGACGTGAAGTGGGTGTAGTGCTCAAAGGCGAGGCCGTAGTGGCCGATGTTCTCGGTGCTGTATTCGGCTTTGGCCATGGACCGGATGGCCATCTGCTTCACGATGCGTTCCTCGTCCTTGCCCTCGGCCATCTTCAAGAGTTGGCTGATCGCCCGGTGCGCCTGCCCGGGCTCGGTGTCCGCCATCTTGTAGCCGAACTGGGCGACGAACTGGCGCAGCGACTTGAGCTTGGTCGGGTCGGGCGCATCGTGGATGCGGTAGACGGCGCCGGGCGGCCGTTGGCCCTTGCACCCGGCAATCCACTTGGCCACCCGCACATTGGCCAGCAGCATGAAGTCCTCGATCAAACGGTTGGCGTCCAGCATGCGCTTGATGAGCACCTCTACGGGCTTTCCATCGTCGTCGAGGCGGAACCGGACCTCCTCGGTGTTGAAATCGATGCCCCCCGCCTTGAACCGCCGGGCCCGCATCTTCTTGGCCAGCCGGTCGAGCCGCTGGACCTCATTGGCGAGGTCGCCCTTCCCGCTCTCTAACCGCTCCTGCGCCTCGGCATAGGTGAAACGACGATCGGAGTGGATCACGGTGCGGCCGAACCATTCCTTCACCACTTGCCCGTCCTTGTCCAGTTCGAAGACGGCGCTGAACGCGTACCGGTCCTCGTTGGGTCGGAGGGAGCAGAGGTTGTTGGACAGCACCTCGGGCAGCATGGGGATGGTCCGGTCAACGAGGTAAACGCTGGTGGCGCGCTCCACGGCTTCTTCCTCAATCCGGCTTCCGGGCCGCACATAGTGGGTCACGTCCGCGATGTGAACCCCCACTTCGAGATGGCCGCTATCGAGGTCCCGCACGCTCAGGGCGTCATCGAAATCCTTGGCGTCTTCGGGGTCGATAGTGAACGTGGTCACGTCCCGCATGTCGCGACGGTGCTTGATTTCTTTCGGGTCAAGCTCCTTGGGAATGGTCTCCGCCTCGGCTTCCACGTCCTCCGGGAAATGGTAGGGCAGACCGTACTCCAGCAGAATGGCGTGCATTTCCGCCTCGTGGACGCCCGGTGCGCCGAGCAATTCCACCACCTGAGCGATCGGGGGGTCGTCGGGCGAGGCCCAATCCTCAAGCCGGACGGCCACCTTGACATCCGTCGGGGCATCGTGCAGGAAGCGGGCGGGAATGAGGAAGTCGCGGTGCAAGCGCTTGTCGGTGGGGATGCCGAAGGCGTAATCCTTGACGGGCTGCAGCATGACCACATACAGCTCGCGGGCCCGCTTCACCACCCGGGCGACGTACGGCACCTTGCGCCGGCCCCGGTTCATCCAGCCGACCTCGACGGTGTCCCCCCAGAAGGCGGTTCCCGTGTTGCCTTTGGGCAGCATGATGTCCTCGGATTCGCCGGGAATGCTCACGAATCCCTTGCCATACTTGGTGATCTGGATCGTGCCGGTGACCACGTCGCCGTGCTGGCGTTGCCCCCCCTCCTTTCGGCCCTGCCCGCGGCGTCGGTCGCCCCGTCCGCCGTCGCGGCCGGCCTTTTCAGGGAGCATGAAGCGGCCCTTGCCGACCTCCACGAGCACACCCTTTCCAGCCTGCTCGCGCATGAGCACGTGCAGCATCTCCCGGATGTCCGTGTCGGCGATGCCCATCGTGCTGGCCACCTGTCGGGCGTTCAGCGGCCGACCCGGTAACTTCCGAAAGATCTCCATGACGTCGCCGAGGTAGCGGCTCGCTCCGCTCAATCGCTGGCCGCCACCGCCCAGCCCATCGTGGCCAACCCTGCGGCCGCCCGACTTCCTCTTCCCTCCTCCTTTGCGTTTGCCGGCCATGGCCCAGACTGATTTTCAGGCAAGGTGGTGAGCCCCGGCGAGGATTCGACGCGGAAAAACAACAGTTGTGACCGTTCCCTTGCGAACTTCCCGGTCCCATGTCCTCCGACCCTACATCGCCGACCCCGACCGGCCTGCACCGCTGGTTCCCCTCGGGATGGCGGGACCACGAGTTGCTCGACTCGGGGGGCGGCAGCAAGCTCGAGCGCTTCGGTGACCTCGTGCTCATCCGGCCCGAGCCCCACGCCATCTGGGACCGCGGCCTGACCGAGTCGGAGTGGCGGCGGGTCTCCGCGGCCGAATTCGTCCCCACTGGAAGGACCAAAGGCCATTGGGAACCCCACCAGAGCGTGCCGGACAACTGGGAGATCCGCTACCCCCTCAGCGACGCGCACACCCTGCATTTCTCCCTCGAGCTGACCCGCTTCAAGCACGTCGGACTGTTCCCGGAGCAGGCCGCCAACTGGCGCTGGATGGCTGACCGGCTCGGACCGGGAAAGCGCGTCCTGAACCTCTTCGCCTACACCGGAGGGGCCTCGCTTGCGGCCCGGGCGACCGGCGCCGAGGTGACCCACGTGGACGCCATCAAGCAGGTGGTCACTTGGACGCGGATGAACATGGAGCTCTCCGGCCTGGATGGCATCCGGTGGTGTATCGAGGATGCCCTCCGATTTGTCCAGCGCGAATGGCGCCGCGGCAACACCTACGACCTCATCGTCATGGACCCACCGGCCTGGGGCCTCGGGCCGAAGGGGGAGAAATGGAAGCTGGAGGAGCAAGTCGGCCACCTCATCCGGTCCGCGGCGGGCATCGTGGCTCCGGGCGGGTCGGTCATCATGAACACCTACTCGGGGATGAGCCCGTCCTCACTCGAGAACTTCTGGCGGGCCGCACTGCCCGACGCCGCCATCGAGGCGGGTGAACTCTGCCTGCGGAGTGGCACCGGGCAGGTGTTGCCAACCGGCTCCCTCGTCCGCGTCACCCGCGTCTGACCGGCCGCGGTCCGTACCTTCGGGGCATGCTGCGTTACCCGCCCCTGTCCGCCGAGAACTACATCCGCAACCGCGCCGCCTTTGCCGATGCCCTGAGCCCCGGAGCGATGGCCCTGTTCAGTTCCAACGACGTCTACCCGACCAGCGCCGATGGCACCCTGCCCTTCCGTCAGGACTCCAACATGCTCCACCTCACCGGCGTGGACCAGGAGGAGACCGTACTGCTCCTCTTCCCCGACGCCCACAATCCGGCCGACCGGGAGATCCTGTTCGTCACCGAGACCAACGAGGAGATCGCCATCTGGGAAGGGGCCAAGCTGACCAAGGCGGAAGCCACCGCCCAAACCGGCGTGAAGCAGATCCAGTGGCTGTCCATGCTCGAGCGGACCATTCAGCGGTTGGTCACCGAATGCAGTTGCTGTTACCTCCACCAAAACGAGCACACCCGCGCCAAAATCGTGGTCGAGACCCGCGAGGCCCGGTTCAACCAGTGGTTCTGTGAGACCTACCCCCACGTCCGCATCGAGCGGGCCGCGCCCATCCTGCACCGCACGCGCAGCGTGAAGAGTGCCGAGGAAATCGAGCGGATGCGCCACGCCTGCGGCATCACCCGCGACGGGTTCAACCGCGTGATGAACTTCCTCAAGCCCGGCGTCACCGAGTACGAAGTCGAGGCCGAATACCTGCACGAGTTTGTGCGCAAGGGCTCCCGCGGGTTCGCCTACACGCCCATCGTGGCCAGCGGGGCCAACGCCTGCGTCTTGCACTACATCGAAAACAGCGCGGTCTGCCAGGACGGCGATGTGCTGCTGATGGATGTCGGCGCCGAGTACGGGAATTATGCGAGTGATATGACCCGGTGCCTGCCGGTGTCCGGCCGCTTCACCGACCGCCAGCGCAAGGTGTACGACGCCGTGCTCAGCGTGATGCGCGATGCCACGAAGCTGCTGCGCCCTGGCGTCAGCCTCCACGATTACCACAAGCAAGTGGGCGAGCTCATGACCGAGCAGCTCCTCGGGCTGGGCCTCATCGACAAGCACGACGTCGCCAAGCAGAATCCCGCCTGGCCCGCCTACAAGAAGTACTTCATGCACGGCACGTCTCACTTCATCGGACTCGACGTCCACGATGTGGGCCTATGGCACGAGCCCATCCGCGCCGGCCACGTGTTCACCGTCGAGCCCGGCATCTACATCCTGGAAGAAGGACTGGGCATCCGCCTCGAAAACGACATCGTCGTGACCGAGGACGGATTCGACGACCTGATGGGCGACATCCCGCTGGACGCCGAGGCCATCGAGGACGCCATGAATTCCTGAGCCATGGCCGAGGGAACCGACAGCGTCATGCTCGGGCTGCAGCTCCCCACGGATCCCCGTTGGGTGGGGCTCGTCGAGTCCAACATTCCCGAGGTCCTCACCGACCACGCGTGGTGCGAGCAGAAGGCCGCGTCCAACGCCATTTCCACGATCGTTCGCTATCCGGAACTGACCGATCTGGTCGAGGAGTTGACCCGCATCGCCATGGAGGAGATGGAGCACTTCGGCATGGTGGTCGAGAAGATCAAGGCGCGTGGCTGGGTGCTTGGCAAGGAGCGGAAGGACCCCTACATCCACGACCTCGCTGCCTTCATCAAGAAGGGCGGAAGTCGGGAGGAGCAACTCGTCGACCGTCTGCTGCTGGCCGCAATGATTGAAGCCCGCAGCTGCGAGCGCTTCCGCATGCTGTCCGAGCGCATCGCCGATGACGACCTGAAGACCTTCTACCACGAGCTGATGGTGAGCGAGGCCCAGCACTACACGACCTTCATCGGCTTCGCTCGTCAGTATGGTGGGCGCGTCGATGTGGATGCCCGCTGGAAGGAATTTCTCGCCCACGAGGCCGAGGTCATCCAGAACTACGGCAAGAAAGAAACCATGCACGGCTGAGCCCGCCTGAGCCCCCCACGATTGACCACCGCCCCATGAGCAACGCCCCCAAGCCCGTCGGCCTTTACCCCCTCACCCGCCGCGTCGGCGACCTCCTTTTCCTGAGCGGTGTCGGACCGCGCATCCCCGGCAGCGGGGCCCACGATGAAGGCGTGCCTGGACTGAAGCAGGACCACAACGGCAACTTCACCGAATTCGACTTCGAAGCCCAGGCGCGCGGCGTGCTGGCCAACGTGAAGGCCATCCTCGAAGCCGAGGGCGCGAAGTGGGAGGACCTGGTGGACATCACCGTGTTCCTGACCGACATGCAGCGTGACTTCGGCACGTGGAACCGGGTGTACCGCGAGCATTTCGAGCACGTGAACCCCGCCCGCCGGCCCTGCCGGACGACCATGGAAATCGGTGCCCTGCCCACGCCCATCGCCGTGGAACTGAAGTGCATCGCGCACCTCGGGCAAGACTGATTCCCGCCCGATTGTTGAACCCAAGCCGCCGGGATGGGGGCTTAACTTGCAGCCATGGCCGAAGCCGACTCCTTCGATCCCGGCGTCCTCGAGCGCCTCAAGCAGCTCCAGGACAAATACGCCGCCATGGGCCAGGACCTCACGTCCTATCTCGACGGCCTGTTGCACGCGGATTTCCCCACGTATTGGGATTACATCAACCTGGATACCCTGCTCAGCCTGCAGCAGCCGGTGACCCCCTTCCCTGACGAGCAGATTTTCGTGATCTACCACCAGATCACGGAGCTGTACTTCAAGCTCTCGTTGCTGGAAATCGAACAGATCCACGCGGAGACCAACCTCGACGCGGCGACCTTTCTCGAGCGGGTCAACCGGGTCAACCGCTACTTCGAGAACCTCGTCCGCAGCTTCGACATCATGGTCCATGGATTGGACCACGAGCAATTCCTGAAGTTCCGGATGTCCCTGCTTCCTTCCAGTGGATTCCAGAGCGTGCAGTACCGCCTCATCGAGATTGCCTGCACCAGCCTCGACCGGCTCGTCCACCGCGAACTCCGAGATAAGCATGCCGACTACACGTTTGACCAGGTCGACAGTCTGTTCGATGTCCTCTACTGGCGGCGTGGGGCAAGCGAACTCGCGAGCGGCGAACCCACCCTCACCCTCAAGCAGTTCGAGAAAAAGTACCGGGAGCACATTGTGCAGTTCGGCGAGGAGCGGTACTACACCAACCTCCGCCGCAAGTGGCTTTCCCTCGATCCAGAGCACCAGGCCGATGAGCTGAAGGACGCCCTCCGGACGCTGGATGAGCTGGTCAATGTCCATTGGCCCCTCTCCCACTACCGGAGTGCGGTCCGCCATCTCCAGAAGGACCCGATCGACATCGCCGCCACGGGCGGGACGAATTGGCAGCAGTACCTGCCTCCGCGCTTCCAGACCCTCCTCTTCTTCCCCGAACTCTGGACGGAGCAGGAGCAGGCCGAATGGGGCAAGAGCTGGGTCATGGCCCATTTCGCCCACAAGTGACCTCCGGGCGGAATCGGGCTCGGAAGCGTTAAAAGTCGACGCCGGCAAAACTTTCGGAGGGACGGCCCGTTGCTCCCATGAATGGCGGCAACTTGCCGGTTCACGACCTCCATGCGCACCCTCCTCACCCCCCTCTCCTTCGTGTTGCTCGTTCTGTGCTTGGGCAGCTGTGGTGGGCCGGACCGGGAGGTCGACGTCCTGGCCTCCTCGACCGGACAGGGTGCGGCGCCCGTCGCTCCCGCGTTGACACCCGATGAACAGGAGGCCTTGCGCTTCGCCATTGAGGACACCGTGGTCCTGAGCGTCGAGGCCGGAACCGTGCGGAGCGGACAGAGCCTGTCGCACCTGTTGTCGCCGGCCGGAGTGAGTGCGCAGATGCTGCACGCCATGGCCACCGGAGAGCGCGAGGCCTTCGATGTCCGGCGGATGAAAGCCGGCAATGACTGGTCGCTCTTTTCAGGACCGGACGGCACGCCTCGGCATTTCGCCTACACCATCAGCTCCAAGGAATACGTCGTGTTCGACCTGACCGATCAGGGCCGGGCGCGCCGGGGACAATTCCCTTCGGAGACCCGACGGGGCTATGTCGAAGGGGAGGTGCGCGGCAGCCTGTACCAGGTCCTCGAGGACGAGGGCCACTCGACCACCCTTGCCCTGGCCATGTCCCAGGTTTATGCCTGGACCATCGACTTCAGCCGCATCCAGGCCGGCGACCGATTCCGCATCCTCTACGACCGGGATTGGGTGGACGGGAAGGCCGTGGGCATGCCGCGTGTCCTGGCCGCCGAGTTCGTGCACCGCGGCCGGAACTTCCCCGCCTATGCCTATGACCAGGGCGACGGAACTGACCATTTCGACGAAACCGGAGCCAGCCTGCGGAAGGCCTTCCTCAAGGCGCCGGTCGAATTCAGCCGCATTTCGAGCCGGTTCGACAAGAAGCGGTTCCACCCCGTGCTCAAGAAGGTCAAGGCCCACCTCGGGACCGACTATGCCGCGCCTCACGGAACCCCCATCGTCGCCGTTGGGGATGGGGTGGTCATCAAGGCCAGCTACACCAAGGGCAACGGGAAATACGTCAAGATCCGACACAACGGGACCTACACGACCCAGTACCTGCACATGAGCCGGCGCAATGTCAAGGAGGGCCAGGCCGTCCGCCAGGGAGACGTCATCGGATACGTCGGAAGTACGGGACTGGCGACCGGGCCCCACGTCTGCTTCCGGTTCTGGAAGAATGGACAGCAGGTTGACCACCTGAGGGAAGAGTTCCCCCCGTCGACACCGATCGAATCGGACCACGTGGACCGCTTCGCGGACGCGGTGTCCTCGTGGAGGGAAGAGATGGCCCGCTTCGATGGACGGTCGGAGGTCCAGATGGCCGTTCAGGCCCCTTGATGCAGAGCGCTCACTCGTCCATGCCTGCCGCCTGCAGCAGGCCCACCCCCAGTCCATCCGTCAGCATCAGGCCCTTCCGGGACCGCTCCGGGTGATACTGCACTCCGACGAGGTAAGACACCGAGGCCGTGTCCGTCCACCGGATGCCTTCCACCAGCCCATCGGGGGCCACGGCCCACGCTTCGAAGCCTTCGGCGAGTTGCGCGATGCCTTGGTGGTGGTGGCTTACCACCGAAGCCGACTCCCCGAGGGTCCACGCGACCGACCCCGCCACCCAAGGCACACGCACCTCCACAGGGTGGAGTGTGTCCCGGGTGTCTCCGGGTTGTCCGCCCCGATGGCCCTCATGGCCGGCATCCGGCAGGTGGGGGTGCAAAGTGCCGCCGCCATGGACGTTCATGACCTGAAGGCCCCGGCACACTCCGAGACAGGGCAGGCCTTGGGCCCGCACCGCATCCAGGAGGTGGTGCTCCACCCGGTCCCGTTCGACATCGATTCGGCCGCACCGCACCGTGTCGTCGGGTTGGCCATAGCGGCCCGGGTGGATGTCCTCCCCGCCGGTCAAGACGATGGCTTCCGCATCGGCGATCTCGGATTCCAAGGCAAGGGAATCCATTCCATAGGCCTGAACGAAGCGGATCGGGGGTCCGCCGAGGCTGTCGTTGAGGCGACCCAACCAGTTCCGATAGTTCCGGCTCGAGTAATACTTGGAAAGGATGACCGTCGCACTGTCCGTTGCCGCGGCCTCGGTGGGCGCGTTTGGGGATGGGGGCGTAGTGCAGGAAGGGGCGGTCAGCAACACGGCTGACACGGAGAGGGTCAAAATGCAGAAGGAAGCGCGCCCGTTCATGCGGACCAGCTTTCGACCTCCTCGAGCTGCAGGGCGGGCAGGTCGAGCTTGTTCTTCTTGCGGAAGCCGTTGAGCTTCTCGCGCAGGGCGGTGGGCTTGGCCTCGCGGATGGCGTCGGGAGTGTCGAACCCGGCTGCCGCCACATGGGGCGCCCACTCCACAGGAATGCCCATGGCCTCCAACGCGCCGAGGTCGGGTCCGGTGCGGAAGACCTCCGGCCGCATCTGCGGGAAGAAGAGGACCTCCTGGATGGAGCGCTGGTCGGTCAGCATCATCACGAGGCGGTCCACCCCGATGCCGACGCCGCTGGTCGGTGGCATGCCATATTCCAAGGCCCGCAGGAAGTCCTGGTCGATGAACATCGCCTCGTCGTCCCCGCGCTCGCCGAGCTTGAGTTGGTCTTCGAACCGCTCGCGCTGGTCGATGGGGTCGTTGAGCTCGGAGTAGGCGTTGGCCACCTCGGTGCCGTTGATGAAGAGCTCGAAGCGCTCGGTGTAGCCCGGCTTGTCGCGATGGGCCTTGGTGAGGGGCGACATCTCCACGGGGTAGTCCGTGATGAACGTGGGCTGCACCAAGTGGTGCTCGCACTTCTCGCCGAAGATCTCGTCAATCAGCTTGCCCTTGCCCATGCTGTCGTCCACCTCGATGCCGAGGGAGGCGCAGGCCCCGCGCAAGGCGGCTTCGTCCATGCCGTCGATGTCGACGCCGGCGTGCTCGAGGATGGCATCGCGCATCGATAACCGGCGGTAGGGCGGCGCGAAGTCGATGGTGTTGCCCTCCAGCGTGGCGGTGTTGGTGCCGTGGACAGCCTGGCAGACCCGCTCGAGCAACTGCTCGATGGTTTCCATCATCCAATGGTAGTCCTGGTAGGCGACGTACAACTCGAGGACGGTGAACTCCGGATTGTGCGTCCGATCCATGCCCTCGTTGCGGAAATTCCGGGAGAATTCGAAGACGCCGTCGAAGCCGCCCACGATGAGGCGCTTCAAGTACAGCTCGTTGGCGATCCGCAGGTAGAGAGGGATGTCGAGCGCGTTGTGATGCGTGATGAACGGACGGGCCGCAGCGCCACCGGGGATGGCCTGCAGCACCGGGGTGTCCACCTCGAGCCAGCCCTTTTCCGTGAAGGCGTCGCGCATGGCCTGGATGACCCGGCTGCGGGCCTCGAAGGTGCGCTTGACCTCAGGGTTGACCACCAGGTCGACGTAGCGCATCCGGTAGCGGAGCTCAGGGTCGGTAAACGCATCGTGCACCTGCCCGTCCTCGTCCGTCTTGACCGAAGGGAGCGGACGGATGGACTTGCTCAACACAGTGAGCTCCTTCACCAACACGCTTGGCTCACCGGTCTGGGTGGTGAACGTGGTGCCCTTCACCCCGACGATGTCGCCGCGGTCGAGCAGCTTCTTGAAGACGGTATTGTACATCGTCTTGTCCTCGTCGGGACAGAGCTCGTCGCGGTTGAGGTAGATCTGAATCTTGCCCGTGGCGTCCTGCAGCTCGGCAAAGGACGCCTTGCCCATGATGCGGCGGGAGAGAATGCGGCCGGCGAGGCAGACCTCGCGGTCGGCTTCGAAGGCGGCGGACAACGGGCCCGCGTGGGTATCCACGGGGTAGGCTGCGGCCGGATAGGGATCGATGCCCAACTGGCGGAGTTGAGCGAGGCTCTCAAGACGGACGCGTTCCTGTTCGGGTCGGATCATGGTGAATCGGTTGCGGCGGAAACCTCCGCGAAATTAGGCTTCCCCGGCCGTGGGCCCGGCCGTAAATTCGTGGGGATTCCCCACAGCATGCGCGACCTCATCGCTTCCTTCCCCGACCAGCTCTCCGCCGCGGCGGCCTCCATGGCCACCCAACCCCTCCCGGCGGATGCACCGGATCACGACCGCATCCTCGTGCTCGGCATGGGCGGATCGGGCATCGGAGGCCGCTTCCTGTCGGGTCTCCTGGCGGATTCAGCCTCCGTGCCGGTCGCCAGTGGGCACGATTACCGCATTCCGAACTGGGTGGGGCCCTCCACCCTCGTGATCGCCTGCAGCTACAGCGGCAACACGGAGGAGACCCTCACGGCGTTGGAGGCGGCCGTGGACGCGGGAGCCCAGGTCCGAGCCCTCACCTCCGGCGGGAAGCTCCGCGCCTTGGCCGAGGAGCATGGCTGGCCGTGCCTGACCGTGCCGGGCGGGCATCCTCCCCGCTCCCAATTCGGATGGGCCGTCACCGGGCTGCTGCACCATTTCGCCGCACTCGGCCATGCGCCGACGGACGCGCCCGATGTCCTCTCCGATGTCGCCGCCGCCGCCGACCTGCTGCGAACCGAATCCGACGCCATCCAAGCCCTCGCCGACCGCTGGGCCGATTTGCTCGCCGCCAGGACCCCCATGCTTTACGGGGATGCCGCCCTTGAACCGGTGCTCATCCGGTGGCGCCAGCAGCTCAACGAGAACGCCAAGCGGCTCTGCAACCACCACGTCTTTCCGGAGATGAACCACAACGAGCTGGTCGGATGGGAAAGCGGGGATGCGACCATCGCCACCCTGTTCCTCCACACGTCGGAGGACCACCCCCGCACGGCCGAGCGCATGCGGCTCTGCAAGGCCCTCTTCCGCGACGCCGGCGCCTCCGTGGAGGAAGTCTCCGCCGCAGGGTCGACCAGACTGCAACGGTGGATACACCTCGTCCACCTCGGCGATTGGTTGTCGCTGCTCATGGCCGAGAAGGCCGGCGTAGACGCGGTGGACATCCGACACATCGATTACCTCAAGGGGGAATTGTCCAAGATGACATGACGCCGAAGGTGCAGGTGCGCGACCTGGGCCGCGCGGACTACAAGCCCACCTGGGACCTGCAGGAGACCCTGCTCAAGGAAGCGGTGGACCGGAAAATCAAACGGCGTCGGGCGGGGCTGCCGGAAACCGGGAGGACCGAGGGGGATGACCCGGCGGATTTCCCCTGGCCTGAGCACCACCTGCTCTTCGTGGAGCACCCCCATGTCCTGACCCTCGGCAAAAGCGGAGATGCCAATCATGTGGTCGCCTCACCGGAGAGATTGGCCCAGCTCGGGGTTGAATATCACGAGATCAATCGCGGAGGGGACATCACCTACCACGGGCCGGGACAACTCGTGGCCTACCCCATTCTCGACCTCGATCAATTCCGGACCGACATCGGGTGGTACCTCCGCCAACTGGAGGAAGCCGTCATCCGCACCTGTGCGGACTGGGGAGTCCAGGCCGGCCGTGTCGACGGACTCACCGGGGTTTGGGTCAACCCAGAGGCGGGGCTCGCCGCCCGGAAGATCTGCGCCATCGGGGTCAAATGCAGCCGGTGGGTGACCATGCATGGCCTCGCCTTCAACCTCGACACGGACCTCGACTTCTTCAACCTCATCGTCCCCTGCGGCATCGCCGACCGGGGGGTGACGAGTCTCCGCCGGGAAAGCGGACGGGAGGTCGTACGGGAAGAGGTCCGGGATGCGTTGGAATCGCATCTCTTGACCGTACTTGGGGGTTCGCGTTGACCCCTTTCCGATGAAGAAAACCATCCTGTGGCTGTCTCTCTCAGCCGCCGCTGTGGTCCTGCTCGCCGAGTGGACCGACAACGGGCACATCTGGCAGGGCCTCCGGGAATGCTACTTCCGCGGGTACCGGGATGCCAAGGTGGATGACCTGCCGTTCAAAACGTTCCGGACCATCCCCGCCTCCGAGGCCCCCCGAGCCTGGCCATTGCACGACCGCTTCACCTCCTCCCTTCCGGACGCGGTCCGGGATTCGACCGAGGCCTACGGTACGGTTGCCCTGGCCGTGGTCCACCGGGATTCCCTTCTTCTCGATTGGACATCGGACCAGGTCGATGGCGCGGACACCATGCGGACCAATGCGTTCTCCATGGCCAAAACCTTCACGGCCTTTGCGATCGGCACCGCCGTGACCCGCGGCCTGCTGTCCGTGGACGACCCGGTCTCTCGATATCTCCCCCGCTTCCGGGAGGGTCCCGGTGCAGAGCTGACCATCCGGCAGGTCCTCCAGATGAGGAGTGGCATTCCATTCGGCGAGAGCTACCGCAACCCGGTCGGCTTCATGGCGAGGAGCACTTACGGTCACGGCATCCTCGAACGCACCGCCTCCTACGACGTGAATGGCGAGGCTGGGGTGCCCTGGAAGTACCAGGGGGGCAACACGCTGATTCTCCAGGAGGTCCTCCTCTCCCTGATCGACGTGCCGCTGGGGATCTGGTTCGCTGAAACGGTCTGGCAGCCTCTCGGTGCGGCGGAGGATGCCGCCTGGGCCGTGGATGACCAGGGCCACGAACGGAACTACTGCTGCTTCTATTCCCGGGCCACGGAATATGCCCGCCTCGGCCAGCTCCTCCTCGACACAGGGCGGGTCGATTCCGTCCAGCTCATCGACCGCGCGTTCATGGAGGAGCTGATGACTCCAGTCGGGCCGCTTCCTGACGGGGACGACATCCAGCATTATGGGTACCAGGTTTGGATGGGCACGCACCGTGGCCATGCCTTCACAAGCATGCAAGGGCTGCATGGCCAATACATCGTCGCCGTACCGGACCTCGATCTCGTGGCGGTCCGAACCGGCTTCGATCGGCCGAAGGGCAAACTCAGGCACATCGACGGAGACGTCTACAACACCTTGAATCTCGCCTTCGACCTGGCAGGCTCGCGCTGACAAAAACAGATACAAACGTTTTTCTATCGTCTGCGAATTTGCATTTTACCGCGTCGAATTCGTATATTCGATTTTGTAGCGTTGTGGGAAACCCCTCTCGCATGCTCCAACCAAATCGTTTGCCAATGAATGCTCAGCTCGATGCCATCATCGTGGATGATGAAGCTCCCGCCCGCGAAGTGCTGCATAGCCAGATTGAACGCCACTGCCCGTTCATCCGCGTGATTGACCAGGCCCCGAATGCCCGAATCGGGTATGACGCCATTCGAAATGGTCGACCCCACATTGTCTTTGTAGACATTCGAATGCCCTTCGAAACTGGCCTCGACCTCATTGATCGATTTGACGACCGGGAGTTCTACGTGGTCTTCTACACCACCTATCAGGATTATGCCATCGACGCCATCCGTCGCCAGGCCTTCGACTATCTGCTGAAGCCGGTCGACCCGGTGGACCTCAAGGCCTGCGCCGACCGCATCCGGGAACACTTCCGGGTGAAAATGATTGAGAACGGGGACTTCCACCGCAAGCTCGAGGTCACCACCTCCGGACAGCGCCATTTCATCCGCCACTCCGAAATCCTCCATGTGGAAGCCAGCGGGAGCTATGCGTGCATCTACAAGACCGATGGCACCCGCCTCATGGTCTCGAAGAACCTGAAGTACGTGGAGAGCCTGATCGACAACCCCAAGTTTGTCCGCGTCCACAACAGTCAACTGGTGCACTTGAACAAGATTCGCCAGTGCAACTACCGCACGAATTCCATCACGCTGGTGAACGGCAAGGAGATTGCCCTCGCCGTGCGCAAGCGGGAAGACCTGCGCCGCCGGATGGCCGAACTGCTGTCCTCCGAGGATGGCACCGGCCTCGACGCTTCGGTCGCCTGAGCACGGCCCCGCGGTCCCCGCGTACCTTCGCCGGGGAATGACAACCAAGTCCGACATCCGAACCCTCGACGATGCCGCCCTCAAGGCGGCAGTCGTCGACTTGGGGCAACCCGCCTTCCGCAGCAAGCAGATTGCGGAATGGATCTGGACGAAGGGGGCGACCCGATTTGACGACATGACCAACCTGCCCCAAGGGCTGCGGGACTCTCTGTCGGAGGTGTACACCCTGACGCCCATTGCCCCCGAGGAGGAGCAAGTCAGCCGGGATGGCACGGTCAAGTGTGCCTTCCCCATCGAACCCGGCAAGGTGGTCGAAGGGGTGCTCATCCCCGCCAAGGACCGGATGACCGCCTGCATCAGCAGCCAAGTGGGCTGCAGCCTGTCCTGTGCCTTCTGTGCCACCGGCAAGCTCAAGCTCCTCCGCAACCTGACCGCCGGGGAAATTGTCGACCAGGTCCGCCACATCGCCATGCTGGCCGAACGCCACCACGACCACCGGCTCACCAACATCGTCTACATGGGCATGGGCGAGCCCCTGCTGAATTATCGCAACGTCCTGGAGTCAGTCGACCGCATCACCGGCACACCGGGGCTGGGCATGAGCCCGAAGCGCATCACCGTCTCCACCGCCGGCATCGCCAAGATGATCCGGAAGCTGGGCGACGACGAGGTCAAGTTCAACCTCGCCTTGAGCCTCCACGCCGCAGAGGACGGCAAGCGCAACCGGATCATGGAGATCAACGAGACGAACGACCTCGCCAGCCTGCGGGATGCGCTCGTCTACTTCCACGAAAAGACCGGCACCCGCGTCACCTTTGAGTACATCCTGCTCGGCGGGTTCAACGACGACATCGAGGACGCCCGAGAGCTGGCGCGCTTCGCGGCCTGCGTACCGTGCAAGGTGAACCTCATCGAGTACAACCCCATCGACGATGCGCTCTTCCGCAAGGCGGATGCGCAGAAGACGGACGAGTTCAAGGACTTCCTGGAAAACAAGTTCAACATGGTGGTCAACGTCCGCCGTTCCCGCGGGGAGGACATCGACGCCGCCTGTGGCCAGCTGGCCAACAAGAACAAGCTGGCGGCCGGTCAGGCCTGATCAGTCGAGCTTGAGCACGGCAAGGAAGGCCTCCTGGGGCACCTCGACGGAGCCGACCTGGCGCATGCGCTTCTTGCCTTTCTTCTGCTTCTCGAGGAGCTTCCGCTTCCGCGTGATGTCCCCGCCATAGCACTTCGCCGTCACGTCCTTCCGGACCGGCTTGATGGTCTCGCGGGCGATGATCTTGGCGCCGATGGCCGCCTGCAGGGCAATCATGAACTGCTGGCGCGGAATGAGCTCCTTCAGCTTGGCGCAAATCTTCTTGCCGAGCTCAAAAGCGTTGGACCGGTGGACCAAGGCGGAGAGGGCGTCGACCTGGTCGCCGTTGATCAGGATGTCCAGCTTGACGAGCTGGGACGGGTGGTATTGATCTGGGAAGTAATCGAAGGACGCGTAGCCCCGCGACACGCTCTTGAGCTTGTCGTAGAAGTCGAAGACGATTTCGCCGAGCGGCATGGAGAACGTGAGCTCCACACGGTCGGAGGTCAGGTAGACCTGGTTCTGGAGTACGCCCCGCTTGTCGATGCAGAGGGTCATGATGGCCCCGACATATTCGGCCTTGGTGATGACCTGCGCCTTGATGAAGGGCTCCTCCACGTGGTCGAGTTTTCCAGGATCGGGAAGCTCCGAGGGATTGTTGATGATCATCGGCTCCCCCTTCTTGGGGTGGCAGATGTAGCTCACGTTGGGCACCGTCGTGATGACGGTCATGTTGAACTCGCGCTCGAGGCGCTCCTGCACGATTTCCATGTGGAGCATGCCCAGGAAACCACAACGGAACCCGAACCCCAAGGCGGCCGAGCTCTCCGGCTCGAAGACGAGGGACGCGTCATTGAGCTGGAGCTTTTCCATGCTGTAACGGAGTTCCTCATAGTCCTCGGTGTCGACCGGATAGATGCCTGCGAAGACCATCGGCTTGACGTCCTCGAATCCCTTGACGGCCTCTTCGCAAGGAGCCGCGGCGAGGGTCAGCGTGTCGCCGACCTTGACCTCTTTGGCGTTTTTGATGCCCGAGATGATGTAGCCCACGTTGCCTGTACCCACCGAGCCCTGCGGCTGCAGATCGAGGCCAAGCACACCGATTTCGTCAGCATTGTACTCGCGTCCGGTGTTGAAGAAGCGCACGCGGTCTCCCTTCTTGATTTCGCCATTCAGCACCCGGTAATAGGCGATGATGCCTCGGAAGGAATTGAAGACGCTATCGAAGACCATGGCCTGCAGCGGCGCCTCCACTTCTCCCTTGGGTGCAGGGACCCGCTCCACGATGGCCTCGAGGATCTTGTCGACGCCGAGCCCCGTCTTGCCGCTGGCCGGCAAGATGTCGTCTGAATCACAGCCGATGAGGTCCACGATCTGGTCCATGACCGCCTCAGGGTCTGCGCTCGGCAAGTCCATCTTGTTTAGGACGGGAATGATTTCTAGGTCGTGCTCAATGGCGAGGTAAAGGTTGGAGATGGTCTGCGCTTCGATGCCCTGGGTGGCGTCCACGATGAGCAGGGCTCCCTCACAGGCCGCGATGGACCGGCTCACTTCGTAGCTGAAGTCCACGTGACCCGGGGTGTCGATGAGGTTGAGCACGTAGTCCTCCCCGCCTTGGGAATAGCGCATCTGGATGGCGTGGCTCTTGATGGTAATGCCGCGTTCGCGCTCGAGGTCCATGTCATCCAGCGTCTGCTCCTGCAGCTGGCGATCGGTTACCGTCCCAGTCACCTGGAGCAGGCGGTCGGCCAACGTGCTTTTGCCGTGGTCGATGTGTGCGATGATGCAGAAGTTCCGGATGTTCTTCATGGACAAGGACAAAAGTACGGCGCGTCGGGCCCTTCCGAATTGCAACCGATGGCCCCCATTGGTGGTTTCATTTGCGTTACACCCCGGGGCTTTCCCTCGAGACAGGCCTGCATGTTTACGTGGGCGTTCCTTGCGGTATATTGCGCCCCCGCGAGAACCCACACCCATGAGAGTCAACCTCGTCTCCCTCCTCCTTCTCAGCCTGTCCGCCACCGTGATGGCACAGGATGCCCTGCCCGAAGACATCGCCGCGCTGTACAGCAAATACGGCGGCTTCGAATACGCCGTCATGATGATGGACCGGGATGAATGGGAGGCCTACCGCAACTGGGAGGGCTACAACCAGCAGGATGTCATCGATGTCATCAAGCGCCACCAGAGCACACCCGAATACCTCGAGCGCAAGGCCGTTCGGAAGCAACAGCGCATGAGCCGCGCCGGAGAATGTGATTGCTGGGTTGAGCCGGATGAATCCTACACCGAGATCACGCCGGACATGCAACAGTTCACTGGGGGTGCCGGCATCGATGTGGACTACGCGCACGGACCACTCGCCCTGCCTTTCACGTTCAACCTCTTCGGCCAGGAGTACAATGAATTTTACATCAACTCCAAAGGCCTAATCTCCTTCACCGAACCTGTCATTGATTGGACCCCGGAGGAACTGCCCGACGCCAACTACAACATCATCGCCGGATACTGGAGCGACGCGGACTACCGCCTGACCGGTGACATCTTTTACCGCATTACGCCGACTGCCGTCTACGTCAACTGGGTGGATGTCGGCTACTACAACAACCACGACGACCGCATCGTCAGCTTCCAGATTGTCTTTGCCGAAGACGGTTCGGTGTCCATCGGTGGGGGCAACAACATCCAGTTGTGCTACCAGGACATGCAGTGGGCCCACGGCGATGTCGGCGGACAGGGTGGTTGTTGCGGACCCGACCCAGCCACGGTGGGGGTCGACGTTCAGAACAACAGCGACAACTTCGTCCAATTCGGCCGGTTCAACTTCCAGGACGACTCGTACAACGGCCCGTATGGCGCTGGTCCCGATGAGCAGGACGGCTGCTTCTGGCTCAACGGCAAGGACTTCTGCATCAACGTGTCCGGTGTGGACCCCAATCAGGCGCCCATCCCCACGGAGACCCCGGGAAGCGGATGTGACGACACGCTGTACGTCTGCCTGAACGACACCCTTGACCTCGACCTCGGCTTCCTTTCTCCGGAGGATGGGCAGACTGTCAGCATCGAACTGTCCGACGTCCCGGCCGTGACCAACAACGGGACCTATGTCGAGGACGGCATCACCTATCTCGATGCGTATCTGGCTGGTTCCCCTGAGAGTGTGGGCACCTATGACCTTCAAATCACCGCCACGGACGATGGCACCCCCGTGGGGCAGACCGTCCTCAGTTATGTGGTGGAGGTGATCAACGTGGAGCTGCCCACTTTGACCGTGGACGGTGACTTCAGCATCTGCTCCGGCCAGGAGACGACCATCACCTGCAACGACGACTTCGATAGCTACGAATGGTCTCTGGGGTGCACCGGTCCGGAATGCACATACCCCTTCGGCGGCACGTTCAACGTCACCGCCTCCATTGACGAGGGTTGCTCCGCCTCGCAGGACTTCTACATCTACCAGAGCCTCTACTTCTTGCCCGACGTCTGCATCGAACCCAACCCGATTTGTGGGGATGACACCGCCATCGTCTCCGTCTGCGACGAGGACATGGACACCTTCATCGAGTACGAATGGGACGGCAACTGGAACGATGCCGGTGGTGAAATCGTAATCCCGCAGACCGAGCTGGGTGACACCGCCATCGGGGCCACCCCCGGTTCCTATCGCATCCTCGTGACCAACTCTGACGGATGCCAGGGCCAGCGCGTCTTCAACATCGAGCAGGTGACCCAGGTGATCCCGGACATCACGATTCCACCGGTGTGCGACAGCCTGTACTCCGTCCAATTCGAAGGAGGCTACACTACGCCGGACGCCGGACCGCTTTTGGTCTATATGACGTCCTCCGACCCCTTCGGCTGGGGCGGCGACAACTTCCTCGAGGTAACCGTGACCGATGCCGACGGCAACGAGAGCAGCTACGTCCTGACCTCATTTGATGTCTTCACGGCACACACCGACATCGAGGTAAGCCTCGGAGACCTCGTGGAAATCGTGCTTGTGACCGGGCCCAACGCTCCTGTAGACGACTTCGGCTTCACCGTATACAACTGCACAACCACCAACCCGCAGCCCATCGACGACCTTCCCGCAGCCGGCGGCCTCGTCTACTCGGCTACCGCTGAATGCGCCGTAGACCCCGTGGGAGGAACGTGGAGCGTGAGCGAGGGCACCGGTTTCTTCTCGGATCCCACCGAGTTCAACACCTTCTTCACCCCGACGAGCGGTCTCGGTTATTACGAAATCTGCTTCACGGATGACAACTGTGGCTACAGCGCGTGCTACCCGATGGAGACCAGCACGACACCATCCGGAACCCTGGTCGGTCCGTCCGGCAACCTTCAGGCCGACGGCTCCTACCTGTTGTGCGACGGAGAAAGCGCCAACTTCGCGGTGGACACCACTTTCCAGGGCACCCTCGACCCAATCGAGTGGCCCGAGGCCAACAGCGTCGCCGGCCTGTTCGCCGAATACGAGTTCGATGGATTTGGAGAGTATGACCTCTCCGTGACCCTCAACAACCTTTGCGGTACGGTTGAGCTCCCGTTCACCATCGTGACCTCCGAGCAGGGTGACCCGCAACTTGGGGAGGACATCATCATCTGTGAGGAGGGCACCGAAGTCATTCTCGACGGTGGACTTGACCCGTCCGACGATCTCGATGTCCAGTGGTCCTTCCAAAACATCGACATCCCTGGTGCCGACGACTTCACGCTGGAGGCGGATGAAGCTGGTGATTACTGTCTGGAGGCCACCAACGAATGCGGCACGGCCGAGGACTGCCTCGAGGTGCTCATCTTCGAGCCCGTCCCGAATCCGCTGCCCGAGTTCTCGCTCGGTTGTGATGGAGAAACCCAACTCACCATCGATCCCCTCACCGGAAACGATTGGACCGTGACGTGGGAAGATGGCAGTGTCGGCAACACCTTCACGGCCACCTACAACCCGCACCACGAAACTTGGGTGAACGCCACCTTCGAGGACCCTCTCGGTTGCAGCAATGCGGAGGACAGCACCTATGTGTGGATGGGATACCCCGTCAACCTCGGACCGTCCAGCCCGAACCAGGTGGCATCGGAAGGCCCCCTCTTCCTCTGCCCGGAGATCCCTGAGACCTTCGAACTCGTGGCCAACAACGCTGTGACCTGGAATTGGACCATCGAGCAACAGAGCGCCTCCGGCACAGCCGTGCTGATTCCCGGCCTCAACACCGACGTGGTCACCTTCACGTCGGCGATGTTTGACAACCTCCTTGATTCGGCCTACTACAACAACCCGCTCATCCTGACGGGCACGGGATACAACCCCTGCACCACGGGAGGCCTCGGGTACGAGTGGGTCGTGGAATGGAGCAATTGCGACATCACCATCCCGAACATCTTCACCCCAGGAACCGCGGAAGGCTCCATCGGCAAGAACGACACCTTTGAAATCCAGGGATTGCTCAAGTACGATGGCGCCATTCTCGCCGTCTACGACCGCTGGGGCAACCAGGTCTTCTATTCCGAGAACTATGACAACCTGTGGACCGCGAGGGACGTTTCCCCCGGCACCCACTACTACATGCT
>JAYYEI010000048.1:0-7615 GCA_036159995.1 Bacteroidota bacterium | reverse complement strand
TGGACGGCGGCGACCGGGTTTGGCCTGCTGCATTGGGTGGCCATGCCGCTCTGGCTGCAGCTGCTCGTGACGGTGATGACGCTCGACCTCATTGCCCAGTACACCGTCCACTACCTGCTGCACAACTGGAAGTGGATGTGGCGGCTGCACATGGTGCACCACAGCGACACCCACGTGGACGTGACCACCGGAACGCGCCACCACCCCATCGACTTTGTGTGCCGCGAGACCTTTGCGCTCATCGGCGTGATCGTGACCGGGGCGCCGTTGGCGTTCTACGGGTTTTACCGCGTTGTGACCATCTTCTTCACCTACTGGAACCACAGCAATGTGGCGCTGCCGCTTGCGGTGGACAAGGCGCTGAGCTGGCTGGTGGTGACGCCCAACATGCACAAGTTCCACCACCACCACGAGGTGCCGTGGACGGACCGCAACTACGGCAACGTGCTGAGCGTGTGGGACCGGCTGTTCGGAACGTTCGTCTACGGCGATACCGCCGATGTGGTCTACGGGCTGGACATCACCGACCCCGCGCAGAGCGACAACATCAAATACCAAATGGGCTTGCCGTTCAACCGGAGCGTCCCGACCTCGTCGACCCTCAAGGAGGGCTGAATCGAGGGGTGGAACCGGGCGGTCAGCCATGTTCGGCGTCGGCGAGGGGGCCGGCCGACAGCCAAAGGACCGCGAAGAAGAAGGCGTAGATCGAGAGGGATTCGAAGAGGCTGGGGACGTGGGTTACGCCGGCCATTTCCCGGCTGTTCAGGAAGAGGAAAACCGCATTGAACAACGCGGTTCCGGCGAGGGCACCGAGGGCGGTCGAGGCGAGTTTCTTCTTTTTCCGTGAGGACATGGCGGAAATGAAAGTATCCCAGGTCACCGTCCTGCCCAATGACTTCCGTCATCTTGAGTCGAATTCGTCCAGAATGTCCCCAGGGGCTGCTTCGAAACCCGCAACAGTCCGGAACATTCCCACAGGGGGCAAGCCGTACCTTGTATTCATGAGCCAATCACGCTTCTGTCTTGTCGCCCTGACGGGCGCACTGTGGTTGTGGACTGCCCCCCTCGCAGGGCAGAATGCGCCCTCCACGGAGTTCAAGTTGTTCGGTCACATCACCTCCACCATCGAGAACGAGGGCGATGAGCGCTTCAGCGATTTCAGCCTCGGCGAGCACGACCTGTTCGTCACGAGCAAGATCACCCCGAAGATTTCCTTCCTCGGCGAGACGGTGGTCGCCCCCTTGAATTCCCACGGCCACGGCTCGGCGGACTTCAAGGTCAGCATGGAGCGGGCCCGGCTCAAGTACGAATTCCGCGAGTGGCTGAGCGTCATCGTCGGGAAAATGCACACCCCGGTCAACTATTGGAACGACGTCTACCACCACGGCCGGCTGTTCTTCCCGACCATCGACCGACCCCGGTCGTTCGGGGCGCACGTCCCCATCCACACGCTGGGCCTCCGGCTGCAGGGGCAGAACATTGGCAAACTCCGATTCGGCTACGACCTCGTCGTCGGCAACGGTATGAGCTCCAACGACGTCAGCGACGGCAACTTTCAGAAGTCCGTCACCGCCGCAGTCCACATCAAGCCAGAAAAGCAGATGCGGGTCAACCTCAGCTACTACAGCGACATCATCTACGGCAACATGGTCGGCGCCCACTCCGGGCATGCCGGCGGCATCCATTACACCATGGGCGATGAAGGTTGGCACCCCGTCGACCTCGACTACCGGCTGTACTGCTTCAGCCTCTGGCGCAAGCGGGGCAAATGGGAAGTGCTCTTCGAAGGCACCTTCAACCAGACAGGATTGGCCGAGGGCAATGACCCCGATCTCATCGTCGGGCTTCCCACGGAGCGGTCGGCCAACACCACCATGTTCCTCTTCGCTGGGCACAAAATGGGCAAGCGGGGGCAGCTCTACATGCTCGCCGACCGGTGCCGCACACAGGCCATCGACCTCCACATCAAATCCAACGACCTGCTCAAGGTCGGCCTCGGCTGGCAATATGAATTCAGCGTTCTCGTCAAAACCCAGGTCCAGATCGAGCGGTACACGGGTCGCGACGGTTTCGAAATTCCGGCGGATGACAAATGGGAGATGAAGTTTCGCGTAGCCTATTGCATGCAATGAAGCGATTGATTCTCCTCACCACCCTGTTCTGCTGGGCCCTGTGGGGTCTGGCCCAGGACGCGGTACCCATCGCGAACGACATCGGTCGACTGACGTGGACCACGGACGAGATCAAGTCCGTCATGATCGGCGAGCGGTCTACTTGGGACAATGACGTTGCCGTCACCATCGTTCTGCCCGCCAGCGACAGCAGGTCCTTCGAACAGACGGCGCTGTGGGCGTTCGAAACAGATGGTTTCGAATATCAGAAACACTGGCTCTCCCTCGTCTTCCAGGGACGGACGGATCCTCCGGTCTTCGTACAGGACGAAACGGAAGTCGTCAACTATGTGCGGACCCACCGCGGCGCCATCGGCATCCTCCATGATGTCGAGGCGCCAACCGACATGATGCTCCGTTTGCAATGAACGGATTCAACTCCCTTGTCGCTCGGATCTGGGGGCCCTTCCTCCTGCTGTCCCTGGCCTTCATGCTGCTCGTCGGGTGGTATGTGCCAAGACAGCAGCAATTGGCCCTGATTGAGTTCCAACGACAGGAGTTGACCGTCATGGCCAACACGATCGCCCGCACGATGAGCATCGCCGCCGAGCGGGACCAGTTGCTCGACATCCCGCTGTATTTCAAGGCCATCGAAGAGCAAGAGAGCATCCAATTCAGCGCCCTTCAATTCGAAGGCGATGCCACGCTCATCACAAGCCCGCCCAACATCAATCGGGAGCAGTTCGAAGCAGACGATCCCCTGCTCGTCAAGGTTCCGTTCCAAGGTGGGCGGATCAGCGGGACCATCTTCGTCAAAGGGGCCACCACCTACTCGGAGGCTCAACTAAAGGAGTTGTCACTCCCTCTCCAAGTCGCCCTGAGCCTCGTGGTCCTGACCGTCATCGGCCTGTACTTCTTTTTGCTGGTCCGCGTTTCCAGGCCGCTTCAGTCGCTTCGCGCGACCGCCGAGACCCTGCGCCGCGGAGAATTGGACCAACCGGTGGACACCCGCCCGCGCATCACCGAGGTGCGCGCCCTGAACCTCGCATTGGAACGCCTCCGCAGCGGATTGAAAGAGCAGCGGGAGACCAACGCCCTGCTCACCCAGGGCATGGAACGGGAGATTCGGCGCCAGACCAAGGACCTGCGCAAAACCCTCGACGAGCTCAAGGACAGCCGGAACCTGTTTGGGAGTGTCATCGAATCCGCCTTGGATGCCGTGGTGCTCGCCGACGGCAAATCCCGCATCATCGAATGGAACCGAAAGGCTGAAATCATCTTCGGCTGGACCCGCGAGGAAGCCGTGGGCAAAACCTTGGGCGAACTCATCATCCCCCATGGCTTCCGGGAGAGCCACGACAAAGGAATGGACCATTACCACGCCACCGGTCATGGCCCTGTCCTCAACAAGTCCTTTGAAATCCAAGCCCTCCGCAAGAGCGGTGAAGTGTTCGACATCGAGCTCTACATCACCGATGTGCCGGTCGACAACGAAATCATTTTCTCCAGCTTCATTCGGGACATCACGGAGCCCAAAAAGCTACGGCTCGACCTCGAACAGGAACGGACGCTCAGTGCCAGCCTGCTCAATGGACTGCCCCTCATGGTCAGCCTGAAGAACGAAGACCTTCAGTTCACCTTTGTCAACGACAACGCCTGTACGGTGTTGGGCCGGACGCGAGAGGAGCTGCTCGGCAAAGAAGAAAAAGAGGTGTTTTCTGAAGAGTGGGTTGAGGATTCCATCGCCCTCGACCGGGCGGGCTATGAAGGCAAGGATGTCCCCCTGAGGGAGCGGGAGTTCATGGTGAACGGCCGGGAAGAGAAATACGTCATCGGCCGTTACCAGTTTAGCATTGGCGAGGACAAACCCATTCGATACCTGCTGACCTACGGCTTCAACATCACCCAACTGAAGGAGATCCAAGCCGAATTGGAGACCGCCCTCCAGGCCAAGGATGAATTCCTCGCCACGGTCTCCCACGAGATCCGCACCCCGTTGCACAGCATCATTGTCCTCGCCAACCTCCTCAATGAGGAAGGAAGACAGGAAGAAGCCACACAATTCGCCCAAAACATTCACACCTCTTCCCAGCATCTCCTCGATCTCGTTAACGACATCCTGGACTTCTCGAAGGCCGAAGCGGGCAAATTGGAACTGGCCCCCTCCCCCATGAATCTGGACGATTTCCTCCAGAACCTCGACCGGGTCGACTCGGGCCAGCGGAAGGACGCCGTCCAATTCAACAAGACCCTGTCCGGGTGTGAGGGGTTGGAGGTGGAATGCGATGCCACCCGCCTCAGCCAGGTCCTGAACAACCTGCTTTCCAACGCGTTCAAATTCACCGAGCAGGGCGAAGTCAGGCTGACTGTGGAATGCGAGCGGAAGGGCAATGAAGCGCACTTGCATTGGTCCATCCGGGACACGGGCATCGGCATCTCCGAGGAGAATCGCGATCTCATCAAAGAGGCGTTCCGACAGGCCCACACGGGAATTGCCCGCCAATTCGGTGGAACCGGACTCGGGCTGGGCATTGTGGTCCGTATCCTCAACCTGATGGACTCCGATTTGCACATCGACAGCGAGCTGGGCAATGGATCCGAATTCAGCTTCAGCCTCACCCTCCCCATCCTCCAAGCCAACACAACCATCCCCGTTGTCGAAGGAACCGCGGAGGCCAATCCGGAGGGCCTGCGCATGCTGTATGTTGAGGACATGCTCCCGAACCAGATGGTGATGCAGGCCATGTGCAAACCGTGGAACCTCGACCTCACCATTGCCGATTCCGGCCCGTCCGCCCTCGAACTGATCGGCTCACAGCCGTTCGATCTGGTCCTGATGGACATCCAGATGCCCGGAATGGATGGAATCGAAACCCTTCAGCGGATGAAAACGCTCGACATCCACCTCCCCGAGGTGCACGCCTTCACGGCCCATGCCGGCAACGACGACCGCACCAAGTATCGACAACTGGGCTTCGACGGCGTCCTGACCAAGCCCATTACTCCCTCAGAGCTGGAGGAGTTCCTCAAAACCCACGTCCATGCCCGCCACAACCGCAACTGAGTTCGACGCCACGTTCTTCCGCGGCCTGTTCGGAACGGACGAGGCCAGCTGGACCGAATTCATCGGAGTGTCCGTCAACAGCTTCACGGAATCCCGGGAACAGATGGCCCGCGCCATTTCGGAAGGCGACATGGATACGGTGTCCAAAGTGCGCCACGCCATAGGCCCCTCCCTGACCCAATGGGGCGCCGTCACGTTGGAAGGGACCCTTCGCCGACTGGACGCCTCGAACATGGGAGACCTGTGGCCCTCCATCGAGCCCGAATTCGACGCCCTCTTCACGGCATTCGAGGCCCTCTGAGCGACCGGGGTTGACCAACAGAAAAAGGGGCTTCAGAGCCCCTTTTCCTTTTGATTTGCTGACGTTCCGTCTCAGGCCATGCGGGCCTTCAGTTCGCCGTCGATGGCATCGAGGAACTCCTCGGTGGTGAGCCAGTGCTCGTCGGTCATCGCTTTCTCGTGGATGAGCAGGGCAAGGTCCTTGGTCATGCGGCCGCTCTCGACCACGTCGATACACACCTGCTCCAAGGTCTGGGCGAAGTTGCGCAGGGCATCGTTGCCGTCCAGCTTGCCGCGGAAGTCGAGGCCGCGGGTCCAGGCGAAGATGCTCGCGATGGGGTTGGTGGACGTCTTCTTGCCTTGCTGGTGCTGGCGGTAGTGGCGGGTCACGGTCCCGTGGGCGGCCTCGGCCTCCATGGTCTTGCCATCGGGCGTCACGAGGGTGGACGTCATCAGGCCGAGGGACCCGAAACCCTGTGCCACGGTGTCGGACTGCACGTCGCCGTCGTAGTTCTTGCACGCCCACACGAAGCCGCCGTTCCACTTCATGGCCGCAGCGACCATGTCGTCGATGAGGCGGTGCTCATACGTAATGCCAGCAGCCTCGAACTGGGCCTTGAACTCGTTGTCGAAGACCTCCTGGAAGATGTCCTTGAAACGACCGTCGTAGGCCTTGAGAATGGTGTTCTTCGTGGAGAGATACAGCGGCCATCCCTTGGACAGGGCCTGGTTCATGCAACTGCGGGCGAAGCCGTAGATGCTTTCGTCCGTGTTGTACATGCTCATGGCGACCCCGCCTTCGCCCTCGAAATTGTAGACCTCCCATTCGGTGGGCTCTCCTCCGCCCTCGGGAATGAAGGTCATGGTCAGCTTGCCCTTGCCTTGGATCACCGCGTCAGTGGCCTTGTACTGGTCCCCGAAGGCGTGACGGCCGATGCAGATCGGCTGCGTCCAACCCGGCACCAGGCGCGGGACGTTCTTCATGATGATGGGCTCTCGGAAGACGGTGCCACCGATGATGTTGCGGAGCGTACCGTTGGGGCTGCGCCACATCTTCTTCAGGCCGAACTCCTCCACGCGCTGCTCGTCTGGCGTGATGGTCGCGCACTTGATGCCGACGCTGTGCTTCTTGATCGCTTCGGCGGCGTCGACCGTGATCTGATCGTCCGTCTCGTCGCGCTTCTCTATGCCCAGGTCGTAGTAGAGCAGTTCGATGTCGAGGTACGGCAGGATGAGCCGGTCCTTGATGAATTGCCAGATGATGCGGGTCATCTCATCGCCATCGAGCTCGACGACGGGATTGTGGACCTTGATCTTTTCCATGGTCAGTGCGGTGTTGGACCGTCCACCGGTGTCGGAAGGACGGGGCGCGAAAGTACTGCCGGCCTGCGGGGTCGGTCAAATCGTGTCCTCAAGACACGAGAAGTGGAACGGAGCCGAATCAGGCGAGCTCGCGCTCGCTGAAGTAAAAGCTGCCTTCGATGGCGGCGTTCTCATCGCTGTCGCTGCCGTGGACAGCGTTGGCGGCGATGCTTTCGGCGAAGTCGGCACGGATGGTACCAGGCGCAGCCTCTGCCGGGTTGGTGGCCCCGATCAGGGTGCGGAAGTCGGCCACAGCATTGTCCTTCTCGAGGATGGCGGCGACGATCGGGCCGCTGCTCATGTACTCGGTGAGCTCACCGAAGAAGGGACGCTCGCTGTGCACGGCGTAAAACGCCTGGGCATCGGCGAGGCTGAGTTGGGTCCACTTCATCGCCTTGATGGTGAATCCGGCTTCGATGATGCGGTCGATGATCTTTCCGGTGTTGCCGGCGCCGGTGGCGTCGGGCTTGATCATGGTGAACGTGCGGTTGGTGGCCATGGTCCTTTGGATTGATTGTGTGCGCTTTCGCGCCGCAAAAATAGCGCAGGGCAGGGCCATTCCGCGCCATGGGCGAATTTTGGTCCATGTCAGCCCGTGGAACCTCCCCCCTCCCCACTCGCCTCTGCACCTGCCTCGTGACCACCTCACTGGCGCTCTTGCCGGCCTTGGCCTTGGCTCAGCCCATCCAGACCTGGCGGCTCGGGCCGGACACCGACACGGAGGCCACACCGCTCGGAGGTATCGTGCTGTCGGGCGGTGCCGGTGAAGTCGACCCCGCCATGCAGTGGTTCCTCCAAC